>NZ_CP042332.1:300000-380000 GCF_008253865.1 Bosea sp. F3-2 | reverse complement strand
CGCTCTGTCAACGGGTTCTGGAGCCATTATCCGGATGATCATATTCCGCGCTCCTTAATGCGCTCGCGGGGCGACGACGGCGTTTCTCCCCTCGCCGGCAGGCTACTGTCATCGGCTTTCCTCGATCGTCAACGGCAGGATCCTTCCCCAATCGCACGCTTCACTCCTTGGGCGCGTGAAGAACGGCGCCTCCGTTCCTCGTTCGTGGCAGCCGACTTAGCAAATTCAAGAGCTTGCGTCCTTGGTCGGGCTAAGGATTAATAGGTCCGTTCATCGGGCATTTTGCCCGCCTTGGCTTGAGCCCCGTCAGTTCCCAGAGCTCCGCGGGGTACGATTGCGCGACCTCGGCGGACCCGCCGGAGCGGGCTACTCGCCTTGCGGTGCGAGCGCGACGGCCGCCTCCGAGGTTAGCATCCGGAAGGTGAAGCTCTCCTGCAGATAGAGCTCGACCGTCGTGGCCACTGTGGCCGAGATAGCCGATCGAGATGTCCTGGCCGATGTCGAGCTCGAAATCGCCGCCGCGCGTGGTGAGCACGAAGCCGCCCTCGATCGCCGGCGCCCAGACCACCCCGCCATCGACGATGCGCTCGATATGATGGAAGATCGGGTAGCCTTCCTCGTTGCCGCCGCTCGCCGCCAGATAAGCGTCGCCACCCAGCACCAGCGCATAGGGGCCGTTGCAACCGGCCAGCTTGAGGTCATTCAGCGCCTTGGCGATTGCCTCCGGATAGTCATCGAGATTACCCGGCAACGACAGGCGGCGTTGCTGCTGCCGGCGCGGAGGCCGCCGATCCCGGCCGCGGCATAACCTTCGAAGACCGCGCGATCCTCGGCGAAGGCGATCGTCTCGCCGCATCCTTCAGCGGTTGCCAGTCTGAATCGTCAGAGCCGCGCTCGACATCGTCGATCGCCTCGCGCGTCAACGTGAAGGGAACGCGCAATTCGACCAGGGGCTGGACCTCTCGCAGCAGAGAGTGGATGCCCTCGCCCGGCGCTTCGATCGCGCGCGTATGCCCCGTGCCCGCGGCCGCGTAGCCCGTCCCCCTGGGGCCGACCACATCGACGACGCGACGCGCGGCGAGATAGCGCTTCAACGTGCGCGACGCCTCCTCCTCGATCTGCGCCCAGGCAGCGTCGGAGATGGGAGCGAGCTCCCGGTGCAGATTATTCATGGCCTGCCTCTTCCTTCAGGGAGCCGATGCCGAGCGAGCCGTCGCCGGGCGATCTGGATAGGGTTGTCGCCGGCGCCGGCTCGGGCGCGACAGAAGCCTGGGGCTCGGCGTCGGGGGCAGCCTTCTCCGCCGTGACGCCATCGAGAAAGGTCGCTGTCGGCACGAAGAACAGCGAGCCGGTCACCGCGCGGCTGAAATCGAGCAGCCGGTCGTAGTTGCCCGGCGGCGAGCCGACGAACATGTTCTCCAGCATGCGCTCGATCCGGCGCGGAGTGCGGGCGTAGCCGATGAAATAGGTGCCGAACTCGCCGGTCCCGACCTGGCCGAAGGGCATGTTGTCGCGCAGGATGTCGACGGGCTCGCCATCCTCGGTGATGCTGGTCAGGACATTGTGGGCATAGGGCTTCTTCAACGCATCGGACTGCTCGATATCAGAAAGCTTGTAGCGGCCGATGATGTTTTCCTGCTCCTCGACCGGCACCTTCTCCCAACCAGCCATATCATGCAGGTATTTCTGCACGATGACGTAGCTGCCGCCAGCGAAGGCAGCGTCCTCGTCGCCGATGAGGGTCGCGCGGATGGCGTCCGGTCCTGCCGGGTTCTCGGTCCCGTCGACGAAGCCGATCAGGTCGCGATCGTCGAAATAGCTGAAGCCGTGGACCTCGTCGACGGCGGTGATGGCGCCGTCGAGCCGGATCATGATCTGCTTGGCCAGTTCGAAGCACAGATCCATCCGCGTCGTCGCGCGGATATGGAACAGGATGTCGCCAGGCGTGGAGACAGCATGATGCACGCCGCGGATTTCCTGGAACGGGTGCAACTCGTTTGGCCGCGGTCCGTCGAAGAGGCGGTCCCAGGCCTGCGAGCCGAAAGCCATCACGCAGGACAGGTTGCCCTGGAGATCGCGGAAGCCGACAGCCCGCAGCAACGACGAGAGATCGGCGCACAGGCCGCGCACGGTCGTTTCGGGCCCGCTGCCGGGATTGATCGTCACGACGAGGAACATCGCCGAACGCGTCAGCGTCGCCACGACCGGCTGCGAGATCACGGAAGGCAGACTTGAATCCATGGACGACCCTGCTTGGTAGCCTTTGCTCGAAACCACGCCGGTCGCCCGGACAACCATACCGATAATCGCGCCAACCTAGCATCCGATGGAAGAGAGGCGGCAGAGCGCCAACCTCTCCCCATGCCGGACGCCGACGCCGCGCGCCTCCGGGTCTCTCAATCCATGTCGCGGAAGGCGTGGCCGGCGCTTGCGACGCCTTCGATCACGCTGGGAGGCAACAGATCCGCGGCGGCAGTGCCGTCGAAGATCCATTCCTTCGGGTCGGCGAAGTCCGGCAGCTTCGCGCCGCTGCGGACATACAGGCCGATCGCGGGTTTCTTGGCGTTGAGGTAGAGATCATATTGCTGCATCGAACCCATCCTTCTCGGGAAGGGTGGCCGCAGCCACCCTTCCCCGGGGACTGCGGCCAGAGGCTATCAAAGGTCGACCGGCTTGCCCGATGGCTCTTCCTCGAGCGTCACGGCGATGTCCGCATTGGCGGAAAGGCGCACCTTGTTGCCTTCGACGCCGGCGACGAAGCCGAGTTCGATATAGTGGTGGTGGCCCTCATGTCGGCCGGAGCTGTCGCTCTTCTTGAGCTTGATCCGCTCTCCCTCGACGCGATCGACCGTTCCGACATGGACGCCGTCGGCGCCGATGACCTCCATGTTCTCCTTGACCTTGTCCGTCATCCTGAAGCCCTCCTGGGTTGAAGCCTGTCGGTGTCCATAGCCGCGACGGCTGCCGGCTGTCGCTGCGCGGGCAGCAGCCAAGCCGCCGGCACCGCGGCTCGCACCTTATCCTTCTCTCAGGAAGGCCGGCGCCAGATCTTGATCGACCATGCACCAGGCTGCCTGATCGGTCTGCTCGCTGCCGACCTCGTTCATCTGCTTTGCCGCGTCGAAGAGCAGAGACCGGACATCGTCCTGCGTCAGCACGCCTTTCGCGACCAGCTTTCGAACCAGGGCCTGCAGGACGAGCGTGTCGGTGTCGCCCCGCCTCTGGGCCGCCAATGCTTCGTTCATGTTAGCCTCTCGCCTCGGCCCGCGCGAACCTGAAATGAACAGGCGGAGGCGGGCAGAATCATCCTGCTTCCAAGTGTCTGCTCCGGATGCGCCCGGCGCGAAAACGCGCGCTAGCCCTGGCGCTCCTTCATTCCCTCCCGCAGCTCGGCGAGGACGCGCCGCAGGCCGTGGACCTGGTCCACGAGATGCAAGATCACATCGATGCCCTCGTCGTTGGCGCCGAGATCGTCCTTGAGCTGTCGGATGAGGTGGGCGCGCGCGATGTCGATATCGTGGAAGTGCATCTCGCCGGCCGCCTCCTCCGGCACGAGCCAGCGCTGCTCCAGCCAGAACTCCAGCACCTGCACTTGCAGCCCCGACGAGATCAGGAACTCCTGCTTGGTCATCCTCATGACGCCCTGCCCTCGCGCGGATTGTAGTCCTTGTCCTTCCAGCTCGACACAAAGGCTTCGAGCTCAGGATCCGCTGCCTTCGGCAGCACCACCTTCAACTTGACGAGCTGATCGCCTTGGCCGCCGCCGCGCTTCGGGGCGCCCTTGCCGCGCAATCTCAGCTTGGTTCCGGTGTTCGCCCCCTTCGGCACCGACATCGTGACGTCGCCCGTCGGCGTCGGCACCCTGACCTGTCCGCCGAGCACCGCCTCCGTCAGCGAAATCGGCAGCTCGAAGGTGATGTCGTCGCCCTCGCGGGTAAAGCGCCGGTCAGGCCGGACCGCGACCTCGATGAGGGCATCGCCCGGCCCCTCCTTGCCAGTACCGGGGGCGCCCTTGCCCTTAAGCCGGAGCGTCTGTCCGTCGACGAGGCCGGGCGGGATCTTCACGTCGATCGTGCTGCCATCCGGCAGATCGAGCCGCTTGGTTCCGCCGGTGATCGAATCCGCGAAGTCGATCGCCAGATGATAGTGCAGATCCTGACCGCGCCGGTTCGCGCGCGCCCGCTGGCTGCGCCGGAGGAGGTCTGCGAAGGCATCGTCCTGGTCCATGAAATCGGCGAAGCCGGACGCATCGGCGTAAGGGTCGCCCTGATCCGAGGTCGCGAAATCCCGATAGTAGTGGTGCTGCGGCCGCTCAGCGCCGGAGGCATCGATTTCGCCCGCGTCGAAACGCCGCCGCTTGTCGGCATCGCTCAGCAGATCATAGGCGGCCGCCACCTCCTTGAACTTCTCCTCGGCGGCCTTGTCGCCGGGGTTGAGGTCGGGGTGCAGCTTTTTTGCCAGCTTGCGATAGGCGCTCTGGATCTCGGCGGGGGAAGCTGTCAAGGCGACACCGAGGGCCTCATAGGGATTTTTCACGGGCTACTCCGAAGGCCTGTGCGGCGGCGCGGCGCACGCCGAATTCTGTCACTTCGCGTGAAATTTGATAGCGGCATGCGTCCCATCGCAGAAGGGCTTGTTTCTGGAGCCGCCGCAACGACACAGGGTCACACGCTGGCGAACCTCGTACTGCTCGCCATCGGCAGAGACGACGGCGATCCCGCCGCGCAACCAGATCGGGCCACTGCAACCCTCGGCGGGATCCTCGATGAATCCGATTGAGGGCTCGACATGCGGCTCGAGCGCCGCCTGCAGGGCCCTGTCCCAGGCAACAAGGCGCCCCGAGGGGCAATTCTGAACCTGGTGGATGAAGGTTTCACGCACCTCCGGATCACCCGTCTCGGCGACTTCGTTCCAGACCCGCCCATTGGCATCGCAGAAGCGTGCGAACGCACAGAGGGCCTCGACGTCGAGCAGCGCGAGCTCGGGGCCGTCGAAGGCCTGCGCCCGTTCGAGATAAGGCGTTCTGTTCGCGACCTCGGTACCGTCGAAGCCGACTTTGGCGTGGGAACCGTCGCAGAACGGCTTGCTGTTTGAATGTCCGCATCGGCAAAGCGCGACGGTCGCTTTCTCTCCGGGACGATCCCGCGCGATCCATTGCTCCGATACCCCCGCCGCATCGGTCGCAATGGTCAGCTCGGAAAGCCGGACACGGCCCGCCACCAGATAAGGCCCGTTGCCCGTGACCGTCACGCGCACGCTGCGTTCGGCGTCCTTCATGACACCCCTCCTGTGCATGACACCATCCCGGCCCGACCGGGCTGAACCGCGCTTTCGCCGCCACGTCATCCCTTTTTCTTCTTGTTCTTCTTGTCGTCGTCTCCGATCTCGGTGAACTCGGCATCGACGATACCATCGCCGTCGGCCCGTGCGGCTCCGGAGCCGGCATCGGGGCCGGCCTGTGACGAGGCCTGCATCGCTTCGGCAAGCTTCATCGAGGCCTGCTGCAGGGCATTCGCCTTCGTCTCGATCGCCGCGATGTCCTCCCCCTTGGCTGCGTCGCGCAGAGCGGTGACGGCATCATCGACGGCACGACGATCCGGCTCGGACAATGTGGCGCTGTGCTCCGACAGCGTTTTCTCGGTCGAGCGCGGCCGCGGTCGGCTCGTTGATGATGCGCAGCACCTCGAGTCCGGCGATCTTGCCGGCATCCTTCGTCGCCTGGCGCTGGGCGTCATTGAAATAGGCAGGAACCGTGATGACGGCCTGGGTGACCTTCTCGCCGAGATTGGCCTCGGCCGTTTCCTTCATCTTCTGCAGGATGAAGGCCGAGATCTGCGACGGCGAATATGGCTTGCCTTCTGCTTCGACCCAGGCGTCACCATTGCCCGCCTTGATGATCTTGTAGGGCACCAGCGCCTTGTCCTTGTCGACGGTCGGATCGTCGTAGCGACGGCCGATCAGGCGCTTGACCGCGAAGATGGTGTTGGTGGGATTGGTCACCGACTGCCGCCGCGCCGGCTGACCGACAAGCCTCTCGCCGTCGGAAGTGAACGCCACGATCGAAGGCGTCGTCCGCGCGCCCTCGGCGTTTTCGATAACGCGCGCGCTCTTGCCGTCCATGACGGCAACGCAAGAATTCGTCGTTCCGAGATCAATTCCGATGACTTTGGACATCGCGCTGCCTCCCTGTCGTGTGTTGATTGTCGTGTTTGGCGCCGGTCCCGCTTCACCGAGCTCCCTTCGGACCTTGAGCCGAGGGCGGCTGGACCTGGACCGCAGGCGTCACCTCTTCGCGCGCTCCAATCGGGATCTTGCGGCTGGCGGCCTGCTGTGGAGGTCTGGGCAGCGTCACGATCAGGACGCCATTGTCGAAGCGGGCCTGGGCCCGACCCGGGACCACCGCGCAGGGAAGCTTCACCGTCCGCTGGAGGTTGCCGTAGGACCGCTCGACAATGTGGAAGTTGTCCTTCGGATCGACGCTATCGGCCTTCTTCTCGGCGCGTATCGTCAGGAGATCGCCGTCGAGTGAGATATCGATGTCGTTGCTGTCGATTCCAGGCAACTCGACGGTGACACGAACGTCTTGATCGTTGCTGCTCACGTCCATGACCGGGCCCATCGGCGCAGCATGGTGAAGACCGGCGTGGAACGCGCCGGCCAGCCTGCCATGAAAGACGTCGTCGAACAGGCGGTTCACTTCACGGTGGAGCGCGTGAAACGGTGCCTCGACGCGACGCTCCAGAGGACTTTGTGGACGATCAGGAGGCGAGACATCTTGTGCCATGAGATCCGACCCAATCAGCGCCGCTGAGGAACACGTAGTCAGACCGGTCCAGCAACCGGCACGACACTCAATATAATAAATAAAATCAATCCCTTATGAGAAAACCACTCTCCATTTCAGACAAGCTGTCCGGATCCGCTCGGACAAAATGTCCATGGGGATCGAACTAGCGAATGGCAGCCTCGACCATCCGGGCGATCCAGACTTCCAGGGTAAGCCCTGCCAGCCTGGCGCGCTCCGTCGCCGCTTCGGCAATGCCCGGCTTGAGAGGGATGTCGTAGATGATCTCCTCGACATCGTTCTGCGCATTGACGAGGCGCGTGACCTTCTGGGCAAAGCGCATCACGCGCACTCGCTTCTCGGCATCGGAGAGACCGGCCTCGGCCGCCACTGCCGGACAGAAGAAGGCAATGAGATGGTCGGTAGTATTGCCGGGCGACAGCCCATGCTCCCGCAGCAGAGTGATCGCGGCGGCAAGCTTGTCGCTCTGCTCCAGCGCGAAGCCCTTGGGCAAGCGCGCATCGAGACCCGCCACAGCCGGCGGCGTGGCGAGCTGGCTGAGGTCCGGGCAAGCGAAATCTGCCCCGAGAGACGGACCGACAATGAGCGCCGCCGCGGCAAGCGAAGGGCCGGTTGTCGCTACGATCTTCTTCATCGACCATGCTCCCTGCCTTTCGAGGCGGCTTCTGTTCGGCTCTAGCGTCCAGAGGGTGGCTTGCCCGACGGGCCGCCGCGCGCGACCCCGACCTTGGCCGGGCGCAACGGGCGTGTCCCGATGGAATAGCCGGGCTCGACGACCTGGCTGACCGTGCCGTCCGGAACGGTCGGATCGGGAACCTCGAACAGTGCTTCGTGAAAATGTGGATCGAACCGCTCACCGACCGGCGTGAGCTTATGCACGCCATGCTTCGCCAGGACGCGCAGCAGCTCTTTCTCAGTGAGCGCGACGCCCTCGATCAAAGCCTTCACCGCGCCCTCGCTTCGGCGAACTTCCGCTGGAACGCTGGCGATGGCGCGCTCCATGTTGTCGACCACCGGCAGCAGGTCTCGGGCGAATTTCGCGACGGCATACTGGCGCGCATCGTGCAGGTCGCGTTCTGCCCGGCGGCGGACATTCTCGGTTTCCGCCAGCGCCCGTAGCAGGCGATCCTTCAGCGCAGCGTTCTCGGACTGGAGCGCGGCCAGCGTTACACTCTCCGGGGGCGTTGCCGGTTCGTTGACGGCCCCCTGCCCGGCGGCGGCTTCGCCGCTTTCGTCCATGCGCGCTGACGCGCCGGCAGCGGCCGGCTTTCTCGACTCGCCGGAGGGCGTGCCGCGCCCCCGCCTGGCCTCATCTTTTCCGCCAGTCATGAACGCCTCCGATCCGGCTGCATCACCTGCAGCGCGTCTGGGATGTTACGAGCCAACTTGCCGGGCTCGTCCTGGTTCCTTGCCAATGCCGACTTCCGCGGCGGCAAACGCAAACCCGCTGAAGATGGCCGGTCAGCGCCCCGCCCTTGCGCGAAGACCGAGGCCCACCAGCCCGCAGCCCTGAAAGATCAGGTCGATGCACAGGACCAGACCCAACAGCCATGCACTGTCGACCGGCCAGCCGATCAGAAAGATCAACCCGACGACCGTCGAGAGAACGCCGGAAGCGACGATCCAGCCCCAGCCGCGCTCAGGCATCGTTCCTGCTCCGAGCCAGATCCGTACGATACCGGACGCGGCGGTGGACAGCGCCAGGAGAAGGGTAAGGACAGAGGACGCCAGGACCGGGTTGGGCATACGCCGGTCCCGTTCGCTTACTCGCTGCTCCTGCACCGGACGGCGCTGATCTTTTGCCTGACTCTGCCTTTCGCCCTGGCTGGGTCTCTCGGCTGGTGAACGGTGTTGCCGGTGTCCTGCTGGTTGCCTACACCTTCTTCGGGCTCGACGCTCTGGGGCACCAGCTCGAGGACCCGTTCGGGCTCGAACCCAATGCCTTGCCGCTGCATTCCATGCAGCGCAATGTCGAGCGAGAGCTGCTCTCGCTGCTCGGCTGCACGGATTTGCCGGAGCGATCTATGCGAAGGACAACATACTGACCTGAATTTTGGCTCCGTCGGCCGACGTGATCGGGAGTGGTAGAAGCGCAGCAACCATCAGGAGGAGGCCAGCATGTCCCTGACCCGCAAGGAAGAGGAGCGCGCGCTCAATACCGACGAGCGTGCCGTCGTCGCCCAAACCCGACATCCCGCCGTGCAAGACTTGCCGGACGACGAACTGAGTGCGCTTTTGAAACGCCTTCGTGATCTTCGCGACAAGGCGTCATCGCATGCCAATCAGCAGCGCCGCGAAATGCGAGGCAAGGCACCGCCGAAGGGAGCGGAACCCAGCGCCGGAAATGCCGGATCGAGTCTGAAAGCGACCGTTCTCGCAACCGCGCTGAAACGACTGAATGCGGAAATCCAGCGCCGGGAGGAGATGGCCAAAAACCACACTCTCGTCGAGAATGCCCAACGCGCGCTCCACATGAAAATGGAAGCACAGCGCAAGAACATCCCGTTCAACACGCGCCATGCCAGCCAAGGCATGCGAGACATTCCGGACAAGGACGTCAATTCGCTGGTCCGTCCGGCAGAGCGAGGACGCCTGCGGAAGGCATCGCAAGTTGCGCAGGCGAAGCGCGACGCTGCAGAAGGATGAACTGCCCGTCCGGTTCTAGGCTGCAGTTCGACCTCCTCTATTGATGCCCCTGGCGATCACGCGATACTGCCGTACGGCCGTTGAGCTGACTTCTGGCATGCGCCAATTGCCGATTTAGGGCGAGCCTGAACGGAGGCCTTCTTCGGGAAGCGCCATTTGCGGACATTGGCGCATTGCCCGGAAGCCGACATTGCCGAGTGGCGGCCTGCCTTCTGTTCCCAACCCAAGTCGGACCTCGTGCGGGACGCCATTAAGCGACCGCCGTTGGCCGAGAGCAGTCGGACTGCCTTGAGCGACCGGAATGCAAAAGCGGAATTCACCTAGTTTCGATAGACGTCGCAGTTTGGCCCACCGGACCCTAGCAGGCCCATTGCATGCCCTCCAGGATCAGGCTGGGACCACGCCGCGCACCACACGGACCATCATGGGAAATGATCGGGGTCCATCCGGCAAGCCAACCAGATATCCGGCACGAACATGCTGCTTGATCGAAGCGCGGGCGTCATCCGAAAGTGCCATCAACATGCCTGTGACGCTGCCCGGGCCGTCGGTGAAGGTAGCCCAATAATCCGCGAAGGACTGATACTCGCAATCCACGACAACGGGAACCTCCGTCACGTCGGCGAGGCCGATCTTCCGCCACAACGCCGCCTGACCGTTAGGCCAGAATTGCTTGCGCCCCGCCCGCATGGATCTCATCCTGGCGACGTCGCTCTCAAGCACAGCACCGGTGTTATAGACGAGGTCGAAGGCGGGCATGCCACCAAAGAACTGGGTAACAGCGGACGCGACCACGCCGCCCGGACGGGTCACGCGCTTCATCTCGGCAACTACCTGTTCAATTTCCGGGATAACGTCCAGGGCCAGCGTGGAAACGGCCGCATCGAATACGTTATTGCCGAACCGCATGTGCCGAACATCGCCGTGTTAATAGGCGATATTGGGGTGAGATCGACGAAGGCGGGCTCCTTCCAGGTATCCCTCCGATGCATCAACACCGATCACATGCGCGCCCGCCTCGGCCAGTGCTTTCGTCAACACACCTGTCCCACAGGCTACATCGAGTACGCGACCGCCTGGAGCGACATTGACACGGGCGAGAAATGGGCTTGCCAGATGTTCGCTCCAGCGCCCCATGAAAGCCTCGTAGACGTCGGCATCAGCCCAATTATATCGTAGTTGTGCGGTTTCCATGACTTGCCATCCTCCCTCGATCACGGATGGACCTTAACACGGCCATACGGGCCGCGCGGATCGCCGTCACACCCGGGCAATCCAGCGGAACCTTGTTTGCGCTTCCCAAGAAACATGACGCAGTGGCGGCCCTGAAATCACACTGGCCTTCCCGTCGGGTGTGCTCCGAGGTCCCGCTTTGGTCGGTTTGACCAGTTTGATCGGCGTAGGTCGAACGGTGGGTATGGGCGCAATACGGCCGAACCTTCATGACGTTGGCGGCCTCGCAGAGCAGGGTCCGCACGCGCTTGATGCCGCCGACATAGTCGATCTCGCCGGATTGAAAGCGACGCGGCACGAGGCCGAGATAGGCCCCGAGATCCGTGAGCGCCTGAAACGCGACGGATCATCGACGATGGCGGTGAGGGCCAACGCAGTGAGCTGGCCCACGCCGGGGATGGTCATAAGCCGCCGGCAGGCGTTGGCGACGCGCACGAGCCGCTTCACATCGGCGTCGATCGCCGCCTCCTGCGCCACCCGCCGTTCGCCCATCATCACGCCGCCCTCCGCCCGAGGACGACTGAATCAGGACTTCAAACCAACAGCAACGCCGACCACTTTAACGGTATCGACCCGAAGCGGACGCTCGTCGCGCCCGCTTTGATCCGCTCCCAAAGAACCGTGAGACCGCCCAACTTCGCGGCTCTAAAGGCGATGTAGCTTCTTCATTAATAAAGAACTTACCTTGCCTAGATCAGACTGCCGATGTTTCCAACGAGCTGCCCTTTAGCCACGAAGGTGTGCTCGGTTTGGCGCAGGACGTAGCCCGACACCGGCGCCCTGATCTCAAGCGCCGCCGCGGATTCCCCGCCAGTCGGGTACAGTCGCGCGACTAGTTGCCCGCTCTCAACCTGGTCGCCGAGTGCGATGCAATGCTCCACCAGTGCGGGCTCACGCGCGAGATAATGCCCCTCCGGGCCAGCGGTGAAATGCACGCCGGAAAACGGCACCGGCGCGAGCTTCGGCTTGATCGCGCCGAAATCGGCCAGCGCCCGCAGGAGGCCCTCCTCCATGATCGTCAGTTCGGCCGGCTTCATCCGCCCTCCCCCGCCTTCGACCTCGATCGAGGCGAGGTCGGCCAGCTTGGCGGCGCCGCAGGCGGTCTCGTCGATCCCGTCGACATGCTGGACGAAGCGATAGCCCCAGGCCTCCATCAGCCGGTTCAGCCGGGCATCGTCGACGACGCTCTTGTCGGTCGCGAAACCGAATACCATCGGCACCACCGAGACGTCGCCGCCGCCGGCATGGACGTCGATCAGGATTTCGACCGCCGGGAAGAGCCGCTTCGTCACGAAGGCGCAGAGCCGTTCTGTTGGCGTGCCGTCTTCCTTGCCGGGGAAGCAGCGGTTCATGTTCTGGCCGTCGAAGGGCGAGAGGCGCTTGCCCTTTTGCGCCGCGGGGAAGTTCAGCGAGGGGACAATGATGAGGCGGCCGGTGACGTCGGCCGGCGTCAGCCGCTCGGCCAGCTGGCGCAGGACGATCTGCGCCTCGTATTCGTCGCCATGGATGCCGCCGAGCAGCAGCACCGAACCGCCCTCGCCATTGTTGATGCAGCAGATGACGTCGCCTGCGACCCCGTCCAGCGGCCCCGTGATCGGGCCGAGGTCCTGGATGGTCTTGCCCGGGCGGGTCGGGTCGAAATCGGTCAGCATGAATCCAAATCCTGTCCTGCGGCGGATGCGGTCGTCCCGCATCCGCCGGTTGGCATCGGTCACGTGCGAAGGGTCAGGCCGCGGCGCGGGCGAGCGCGGCGGCCTTGAGCATCTCGGCCGGCTTGTGGAAGCGCAGCGGCGAGAACGGCTCCAGCGCCTCCGGCTTCTCGCCGCTCTGGATCCAGTCCGCGAACAGCTTGGTGAAGCCAAGCGAGATCGCGAAGCCGTGGCCCGACCAGCCATAGCCATAGGTCAGGTTCGGCAGCGCCTCGGCCCGGCCGATCAGCGGGATCTGGTCGACCGCCACCGCCTCGACCCGCGAGGCATCGAAGCTGAGGAAGCTGGAGTTGTCGATGAAGGGCAGGGTCAGCACGGCGTCCGTGATGTTCTGCGTCATCGAGCTGAGCGAGCCCTTCCACAGCCCCTCCGGGGTGTGGCCGACATGGGCGCCGCCGGACAGCATTATGGTGCCGTCGGGCAGCTGCTTCACCGCGAGTCGGCGATGAGCGTGCGACAGCAGATGGTTGACCGTCTTGTTCAACGGATTTGAGACGAAGTGCATCTGCGGCATCAGGTTCCAGATCGGCCCGAGTTCATGCGGCTTCAGCACCGGCTTCAGCAGCGCCTCGGCACCGGCATTGGCGACGACGACCAGCTGCGACCCCACCGGCACGCTCTCTCCGCTCACAAGCTTGACCGCGGTCACCGTCCCGCGGGTCTGCACGATCTCGGTGACCTTGGCGCCGGTCCGGATCACGACGCCGGCCTTGGCCGCTTCCTTGGCGAATTGGCGCGTGGCGAAGCTGTGATCGCCGACGCCGTCATTCGGGCACCAGATGGCGCCGAGGATACCCGGTGCGAGTTCGGGCTCGCGCGCCAGGGCCTCGTCGCGCGAGAGCACGTCGGAGGGTGTGCCGAGGCTCGCCTGGACCGCCGCGGTCGCTTCCATGCGGCCGCGCACCTCGTGCTCGCGATGGCCGTAGGAGACGTCGTAGATCTTGAGGCCGCCGACGCGGCGGTAGCCGACGCCGCCCTCGATCTTGGCCTGGTATTCGGCCCAGAGCCGCTGGGCCAGCGCACAGACCGGCAGCTCGCGCAGGTCGCGGCCGCTGGCCCGGACGCCGCGTTCTCCGGGGCCGCCCGAGGCGCCGCCGGCGATCTCGCCGGCCTCGAGCAGGGTGACGCCGCGGCCCGCCTTCGCGAGCTGGTAGGCCAGGCTCGTTCCATAGATGCCGCCGCCGACGATGACGACTTCGGAGGCGTTGTTGTGATCGGACATCGATCGAATCCTTCGTCTTTCAACTCTCTTGGATGTGGGGGCGTTCAACCGTGAAATGACAGCTCGCGGCGCTGCGGCCCCCGGGCGCAGGGTGGAGAGCGGGCGTTTCTTCGACGCAGCGGCGCGGCAGGCGTCCGTCGGACGTGTCGACTCCCGGCAGGCCCTTGGCGGCAAGCTCGCGGGCGAGCGGGCAGCGCGTGTGGAAGCTGCAGCCGCTCGGGATGGCGAGCGGGCTCGGGATCGAGCCTTCGAGCAGGGCGGGGTGCCCGGCGCGCTGCGACGGTGCCGCAGGCGCGGCGATCGCCATCAGGCTGCGCGTATAGGGATGACGCGGCGCGCCGCAGACCTTCTCGACATCGCCCTGCTCGACGAAGCGGCCGAGATACATGACTCCGACCGCGTCGGCCATGTGGGCGACCAGGGCAAGGTCATGGGTGATGACGATATAGGTCAGGGCGAGGCGGGCCTGCAGCTCGGCGAGCAGGTTGATGATCTGCGCCTGGACCGAAACGTCGAGCGCGCTCACCGGCTCGTCGAGAACGAGGATCTCCGGCTCGCAGATGATGGCGCGGGCAATGGCGACGCGCTGGCGCTGGCCGCCGGAGAGCTCGTGCGGATAGCGGACCAGATGTGCCGGGTTCAGCCCGACCATGGCGATCACGGCGTCGATGCGCCCGGCGCGGGCGGCGCGCTCGCGATGCAGGCCATGGACGGTCAGCGCCTCAGTCAGGGTGTCGAACACGGTCATGCGCGGGTCGAGCGAGGCGCACGGATCCTGCAATACGAGCTGGACCTTGCGGCGCAGTGTGCGCAGGCCGGCCTTGTCGAGCGTCGAGAGCCGGGTGCCGTCGATCGTGACCTCGCCGGCAGTGGGCTTGAGCAAACCGACGACGAGCCGGGCGAGCGAGCTCTTGCCGGAGCCGGACTCCCCGACGATGGCGAAGCAGGTCCCGCGCCGGACGCTGAAGGAGACGCCGTCGACGGCGCGCACCACCGGCGCCGCCACCCGACTCAGCAGTGTCTTCAGGCCACCGAAATGCCGGCTGATCTCGTCCACGACGACGATGTCGTCGCTCTCGGCGCCCGGATGGCGGGGCGGCAGGCTGAAGGGCGCGTTCACGACAGGCCCTCCTCGGCGAAGAGGCAAGCGACCTGCCGGCCGGAGACGGTCCGCGGGTCGGGCTCCCGCTCGGCGCAGTCCGGGCGTCCTTGCGTGCGCGGGCAACGCGGGCGGAAGGTGCAGCCCGCGGGGAACTGGCCGATGAGCGGAGGCTCGCCCGGGATGCTGCGCAGCGGCTGGCCGCGCCCCTCGCCGGCACCGGGCGCGGAGGCGCGCAGCGCCAGCGTATAGGGATGCAGCGGCCGCTCCAGCACCGTCGCGACCTCGCCGCTCTCGACGATGCGGCCGGCATACATCACCGCGACGTCGTCGGCGAAGCGGGCGACGAGGCCGAGGTCATGGGTGACGAGCAGCACCGCCATGCCGCGCTTCGCCTGGATCTCGCGCAGCAGGACCAGGATCTGCTGCTGGATCGTGACGTCGAGCGCGCTGGTCGGCTCGTCGGCGAGCAGCACCTGCGGGTCCTGGGCGAGTGCGATCGCGATGACGATGCGCTGCTTCATTCCGCCCGAGAACTGGTGCGGGTACATGGCCAAGCGCCGCTCGGGATCAGCGATCCTGACATCCTTCAGCAAAGCGAGGCAGCGCTGCCGGACGGCTTCATTATCGAGCCTCGACCCGGCGCGCACCGCCTCGGCGAGCTGGGCGCCGACCGTCAGCACTGGGTTGAGGGCGCTCGCCGCATCCTGAAAGACGACGCCGATCTTGCGCCGGCGCAAGGCGCGCAGCGCCGCGGCCGGGAGCCCGAGCGCGGATTCGCCGTCGATGCCGATCGCGCCTTGGGTGATCGAGACCTCCTGCGGATTGGCGAGCGTGCCGATGGCCCGCAGCAAGGTCGATTTGCCGGAGCCGGATTCGCCGACCAGCGCCAGCGTCCGGCCCGGACGGATCGCCAGATCGACCCCGCGCACGACATCGAGCAGGCCGTCGCGGGTCCGGAAAGCCATGCGCAGGGCCTTGACCGAAACAGCGTTCCCAGCCGCGGAATCTCCGTCGGGAGCGGTGGCGGGTGCTGCAGCGGAACGGCGACGCAGGAAGGCGAAGAGCGGTGCCCGCCGGCTGCCGCGTCGGCTGGTCGGGTCGTAGATCACGCGCAACGCCTCGCCCAGCAGGTTGAAGGCGAGCGCGGAGACAGCCAGGAACAGGCCGGGGAAGGTCGCGAGATAGGGGTGGCTGCGGATATAGGAGCGGCTTTCGCCGAGCATCGTGCCCCATTCCGGGAAGGGCGGCTGCGTGCCCAGCCCGAGGAAGCCGAGGCCGGAGGCCGAGAGCAGCGTCGAGGCGAAGAGCAGGGTCGAGAGCGTCAGGAGCGTGCCCGAAATGTTCGGCAGCACATGGCGCAGGATGATGCGGGACGGGCTGGCGCCCAGCGCGGCCGAGCCCTCGATATAGGGTTCGGCCAGGATGCTCATCGTCACGGCGCGGGCCGTGCGGGCGAAGACCGGCACCGCGACCACACCGACCGCGATGATGACGTTCTGGGTGTTGGCGCCAAGGATCGCCACCACGGCCAGCGCGAAGACGATGTCGGGAAAGCTCAGCATGATGTCGATGGCACGCATCAGTACCGCCTCGATCCATCCTCGCCGCCAGGCGGCGAGGATGCCGAGCGGCACGCCGATGAGGAACGCCACGGCGACGCCGCCGACACCGATGCCCAGCGTGGCGCGCGCGCCCACCAGGACGCGGCTGAAGACGTCGCGGCCGAGCTGGTCGGTGCCGAACCAGTGGGCGGCGGAAGGCGGACGCAGGGTCTGCGCGAAGTTCTGGCGGAAGGCGTCCTGCGGCGCGAGCATCGGTCCGAAGACCGCGAGCAGCAGGTAGAGCACGACCAGAGTCAGCCCGATCGCGCCCTTGGGCTGGGCGAGGATGCGCCGCGGCAGGGTCCAGCGCCGGCGCGGGAGGGCAGCGTCGGATTTCGCGGCGAGAGGGGGAGCACCAGCGGCCATGTCCTGCAGCAGGCTCATGCCGGCGTCTCCTGCTCGCGGGTGCGCGGGTCGAGCCATTGCGTCAGCAGGTCGGTGACGAGGTTGATGACGACGAAGAAGACCGCGAACATCAGGATTGCGTACTGGATGACCGGGTAGTCGGCGCGCGAGACCGCATCGACGAGCAGGCGCCCGACGCCGGGGATGCCGAACACCGTCTCGGTCACGACCGAGCCGCCGAGCATGCCGCCGAACTGCACGCCGGCGACGCTCACCGCCGCGATCAGCGAGTTGCGCAAGGCATGGGCGAGCACGACGCGGGTTTCGCTCAGGCCCTTGGCGCGGGCGGTGTCGAGATAGTCCTTGCCCATCGTCTCGGTCAGGCTGGCCGCGACGAGGCGGCTGAACATCGCGGCGGGGCGCGTGGCGATGACGAGGATCGGCAGGACGAAATGCGCCGGTGTCGAGGCCCCGGCCGCCGGCAGCCAGCCGAGATGGACGGCGAAGAGCCAGATGCAGAGCAGGCCGAGCCAGTAGATCGGCATCGAGATCCCCGCGAGCGTCAGCACGGTGATCGCCGCATCGGCGAAGCCGCCCGGGCGCATCGCGCTGACGATGCCGGCGAGCGTGCCAACGACGACGCCGATGACGAGCCCGCCGATCGAGACGATCAGCGTGTTCGGCAACCGCTCTGCCAGTTCGACGACGACGGGGCGATGGGTGCGGAAGGAGGTCGCGATGGCCGGGTCCCAGATGCCGCGCAGGAAATGGCCGTAGCGCGTGAGCAACGGCTCGTTCAGGCCGAGGAACTGACGGATGCTCTCGATCTCCTCGTTCGAGGCGGTCGGCCCGGCGAGAATTTGCGCCGGGTCGCCCGGGATCAGGTCGACGAACAGAAAGACGAGCAGCGAGACCGCAAACAGCGTCGGCAGCGCTCCACCCAGGCGTCTCAGAACGAACATCGTCCCGTCCTCCGCTTGCGTGGCACTAGTTCAGGGTCACCTTGTCGAAGACCAGCGTCTCGTTGGGCTGGACGGCGAAGCCCTGGACGCGGTTGGCGACGCCGATCGCCTGGGTCTGGTACCAGAGGAAGAGGAAGGGCTGGTCCTTCCAGACGATTTCCTGGACCTCTCCGTAGATCGCCTTCTGCTTCGCCGGATCGGTCGTGGCCCGGCCTTCCTTCAGCAGGGCATCGACGCGCGGGTTCGAATAGCCGGTGCGGTTGGCGCCGACGCCCGTGTAGAACAGGCGGTAGAGCGTGTAGTCCATGCCCGCCGTGGCGCGCCCGACCATGCCCATATTGTCGGTACGCTGGGCCGGCTCCATGCCGACCACCTTGGTCCAGGACCCGCGATCGACGACGAGCGGTGTCGCCTTGATGCCGACATCCTCGAGCGAGCCGGCCAGGGCCTGGCAGACCTGCACGTCCTTGATGTAGCGCCCGGTAGGGCAGGTGAAGCTGAGCGCGAGCTGGCCGGGCTTGTAGCCCGCTTCCGCGAGCAGCTTCCTGGCGCCGGCCGGATCGAACGGAATCGGCGGGAAGGTCTTGCGCAATTCGTCCTGCGTGCCGGGGCCGACCATGCCGACCGAGGGCGTGCCGAGCCGGCCTAGGACTCCCTTGGCGATGCCCTCGCGATCGACGGCGAGGTTTAGCGCCTGGCGCACCCGCGGATCGGCGAGCGGGCCGCGCAGCACCATCTCCATGTTGATCGAGAACATGCTCGGTGGCGTCACCACCTTGGCGCTCTTCAGCGCATTGATCGCATCGATCGATTCCGGCGGCACGCGTTCGACGATGTCGGCGGCGCCGGTCTCCATAAGCGCCATGCGCGAGCCGTCCTCCGGCACCACGGTGAACTCGATCGCCTTCAGCGTGGCCGGATAATCGCCGGCATATTTCGGATTGGGCACGATGCGGAAGCCTTCGCCGCCGACATAGCGCTCGACCATATAGGGGCCCGAGCCGACAGGCTTGCGGCCGTATTCGGCGCCCATCTCCTTGAGCGCCTTGACGTTGACGATGCTGGCTGCGGTGCTGGCGAGCAGCATCAGCACATGGCCGTTGGGCTCGGCCATGTGGAACTCGACCGTGTCCTCGCCGACCGCCTTCACCGTGCCGAGCGAAGCGTAGAGCCCGCGATAGATCGAGCCGGTCTTCTCGTCGAGCATGCGGTTGAAGCTCGCGGCCACGGCCTCCGCATTCAGCGGGTCGCCATTGCTGAAGGTCTTGCCGGGCCTGATCCTGACGGTGAAGACCTTGCCGTCCGGCGAGAAGGCGGCTTCCGTCGCGAGGCTTTTCTGGACGTTGTTCTGCGGGTCCAGGCGATACAGCCCCTCGAGCACCGCGAGATCGACCGCATTGCCGACCGGCAGGTCGTTGAAGGCGGGATCGAAGGTCGCCGGATCGGCACCGACCGCGACCCGGAGCACGCCCGCCGGCTGGGCCATCGCCTGGGCCGCCATGAGAGAGATGCCCGCGGCCAGCGCCGCCACGGTGCAGGATTGACGAAGGCTGCGCATGTTCTGCTGTTCCCCAAGCTGGCAATTTCGTCGATCGCGCGAGCGCGAGCGAACGCGACAGCGTCCACCGCTTTCACGAGGCGAAGTCAGTCTTTGGTTTCTTGGCCGCCGTTCTGCTCAGCCCGTCGAGATGCGGGTGGTGGCGACGCAAGCCAGCAAATCACAGCATTTGATCTGCCTCAAATTCATAAATTTACGATCTACATAAATTGAAGTTATGGTCACCCATGCATTACCGTCAGGTCGAGATCTTCAAGGCGATCATGGATTCCGGCTCAATCACCGAGGCGGCCCACATCCTCCACATCTCCCAGCCCGCCGTCAGCAAGGCACTCAAGCTGCTGGAGGCGGAGCTCGGCCTGCGCCTTTTCGACCGCACGACCAAGGGCATCGCCGCGACGGAAGAGGCCCGGCTGCTCTACACCGAGGTGGAGCGGACCTATTTCGGTATGCAGAATCTGGCGCGCTTCGCCGCCAGCCTTGGGCACCGCAGGCAGGGGCGTATCGTCATCAGCACGATTCCGGCGCTTGGAATCGCCTGGCTGCCGACGGTTGTCGCGCGCTTCTCGGAAGCCTATCCGGACGCCACGATCTCCCTGCAATCCAGCAACTCCGTCGATGCGGCGCGACTAGTCGGCAGTGGCGAGATCGATCTCGGCATCGCCCAGCTGCGCAGCGAGGAATATAATCTCTCGCGCCGCAAGCTGTTCGACCTCGAGGGCGTCATCGCCCTGCCGGCAGGTCATCGTCTCGCCCGCAAGCTCTACGTCGAGGCCTCCGATCTCGATGGCGAGACGATCGTCGCTCTCGGCCCTGAGGACGAGTTCCGCCGCAAGCTGACCCAGGCCCTCGAAGGCGCGGGCCAGCATCCGCGCACCGTGATCGATGCCAGCCTCGGCCTTACCATCTGCGCCCTTGTCGCGGCGGGCTGCGGGGTCGGCATCGTCGACAGCGAAGCGGCGCGCATGCAGGACGGGGCGGCCCTGGTCTTCCGCAGCTTCCGCCCGGCGATCTACGTGCCGATCTTTCTGTTCCGGCAGCGCGGGCGCCCAACCGGAAGGCTGGTCGAGGCCTTCAGCACGGTTCTGAGGCCCCCGCCTCCCTTCCGCAGCAGGCCGGGCTGAGCCGAGCCGCTCAAAGCCGTCGCCCCCCGCTCCTGCCCGTTCCGTCTATGCGCCTGACCACTTCCGCTGAACAACGAGCGCTCCGGTCGATGCCGCAGGGCTCCGGCATTTGCTCGGCGCGCTGTGGCAGGGCGAAGAGATGCAGTTGACGCTTGTCGCCGGCGAACGGGAGCTCATGGAGATTCCGCTCTACAACGATCTGACCTATCGCGAGGTTTTTGCTCAGATCGCAGATCAAGCGCGTCCTTGAATCCTGTCGCGTCAACTGTCATATTAAATTGTGACAGTTGACTAGATGAGGTGGGCTATGGCGGTTGCGGCCGAAAAGATGCCACCGGAAACCGGTGGAACTCTACATAGGGTGACGGAGCTCCTGGGCGGCGCCAAGCTCCTAGCGTGGCGCGTCACCAGCTCCCTCGATGCGCATGAGATGCTCTTGCGAGGCTTACCGCCTTCGGCGCTGGATCATTTGGTCGGGCAGCTCACCTACATTCACAAGGCGGATTCGCTGGAGAAGGCTTTCGGCATGAGTCTGCGAACCTACCAGCGACGGAAGGATGCGCCGGCGAAACCACTGAGCCAAGAGCAGAGCGGACGGGCTTGGAAGTTTGCTGAAATTCTATCCAAGGCGACGGATGTGTTCGGGTCTCAGGCGGAAGCGGAGCAGTGGCTGGAGCGTCCAGCGATCGGCCTTGACCAGCGTTGCCCGATCGACCTTCTGGCGACGCCGGCCGGCGTCGAGTTGGTGGAGGAGTATCTGACCCGCCTCGACTATGGTGTGTATGCGTGACGCCATTGCCGAGCGTACTTGGAGGCGCCGAGCTGGTGGCTTGGCGCCTCGATCAGGCCATTTACGCATCAACATGGGATAGCGGAGAGGGAGCCTACCGAGTCGGCGGGCGCTGGAACAGCGCAGGTGTGCGGGTGATCTATTGCGCGCTCGATCCTGCGACGGCAATTCTCGAAGTTGCCGTCCACAAGGGCTTTCGCGTCCTCGACACAGTTCCACATATCATGACCGCGGCCACCATATCAGACATCGCTGGCGTTCATGTCGTTACGCCGGATCGGATACCAAATCCGAATTGGCTTCGGCCCGGGATTCCGAGTGCTGGCCAACAGGCTTTCGGCGATGGTCTGCTACGCGAGCACGCTTTTGTCGTCGTTCCGAGCGTAGTTTCGACCCATAGCTGGAATCTGCTCTTCACGGCCGGCGCGCCAGGTTACTCGCTCAAAGCTCAGGAACCGTTCGCGCTCGACACGCGTCTTCATCCGCCGTCGTCGCTCTGAAACGGCATAGCGCTTAGCCCGGCATAGGTCGCCTATTCGGCAATCGCTCAGAACGTGTGTTCCCGCTCGTACTCTTCCATGGCGTTGATGAGCTCGACCAGCTCCTTTACTTCAGGGCTATCCTCGATCGCGCCCGTGAGATCCTGAACCCTATCCCAAGCTCGCTCGAAGGCGTGAGCATCGGCAATTTCCATAGCGATCTTCCTGGGTTTAGTCAGGGGCCTGGGCGAGCGTGCAATTATCAACATCCTACCTGAAATCGCGCGTCCTGACCCTGATCTCGTCGATATGCCCATAGGGATCGACTAGGTTCCTTGCCTTTGGCATGTCTCGTGGATCTGCCGTCGGCGACCCATGGTGGAACGCGTCACCGCGGCCGTGCGGAAGTGGAAAGCTTGCATCGCGTGATCCGACGCTGGCGAGTTCGGCCGATAGATCGGTCAGATGCTGGGCGACGATATGGATTGCCTCCCCTTCGCGCTGCACCTTTCCCCTCACGCCGATCAGGCCAGCGCCGAGAACGACACGGCGATTCTTCTCGAAGACACCCTGCCAGATCACGAGATTGGCGACGCCGGTTTCGTCCTCGATCGTCATGAACATCACGCCTTTGGCTGAGCCTGGCCGCTGCCGCACGAACGCGTCCGCCTCCGCGAGCTCGACGAGCGCAGCGGACGGGATCGCTGCTCTCCGCCAGACGTCATCGACCGACACATAGGGCTGATTGGACCGGCACGAGATAAGGCGCGCTGCCTCCGCGTTTCCCAGCCCTTTGACCATGCGAAGCCCCAACCTGACTGCCAGGCGGCCGTCATCGACCCCGCGCGGTTCGAGGGTGCAATCCCAGCGGCTTTCATTGATGCAAACGGGCCGGACTTCGACACCATGCTGTTGGGCGTCGCGAACAATCTGCGCCGGGGCATAGAAGCCGATCGGTTGGGCATTGAGCAGCGCGCTGCAGAACACATCCGGATGCCAGCATTTCATCCACGATGAGGCATAGGCGATCAGTGCGAACGAAGCGGCATGGCTTTCCGGGAAGCCATAGCTTCCGAAGCCCTCGAGCTGTCGGAACGTGCGAGATCTTCGCCGAGCACACCGACTTGATCGAGCCGCTCTCGCTGGATGAAGCCTATCTCGACGTGACCGAGAATAAGCTTGGCATCCCGGTAGCGACCGAAATTGCCACCATCATCCGGGCGCGGATCAAGGAGGTGACCGGGCTCAACGCGTCCGCCGGCATTTCCTATTGCAAGTTCCTGGCGAAGATGGCGAGCGACCTCAACAAGCCGAATGGCCAAGCCGTCATCACGCCGAGGATGGGGCCGGCCTTCGTCGAAGCGCTGCCGGTGAAGAGATTCCACAGTGTAGGTCCGGCGACCGCGGCAAAATTGGAAAGGCTCGGGATTCTCACCGGAGCCGACCTCAGAGCGAGGCCCCTCCACTTCCTGCAGGAGCACTTCGGGAAATCAGGATCCTGGTATTATCGAATTTCTCGCGGCATCGACGAGCGCCCCGTTCAGCCCGATCGGCCGCGCAAGTCGATTGGTGCCGAGGACACCTTTGCAATCGACGTCGTCGAGCTTGCTGCCGGGCTTGCTTTCGCAATGTTCTCGATCGCCGCGCAGGCTGCCGATCTACCGTCGCGGCGGATCGCACCTGCCATTCCCATGCCGCCTGCCTTCACATGGACCGGTTTCTATGTCGGTGCCCAAGCCGGCTGGGCGCAGACCAGAACCGAACTGACGCCGGGCGCCGCGATCGCTGGTCAGGCTGCCGTTGCTTCATTGCCGAGCCTGAACAGGGACGGCGCTACGGTCGGTCTGCTGGCGGGCTACAACTACCAGATCGGCCAGCTTGTCCTCGGTGGCGAGATCGACGGCGCAGCCCTCATCACCGGAAAGCAGCGCTTCACCGCGCTGACCGGCGACTTCATGACCGCCCATACCAATTGGGTCGGCTCGGCCAGGCTGCGTGTCGGTTATGCCTTTGACCGGTTCATGATCTACGCAACCGGCGGCCTCGCATTGGCCGCGGCCAAGTCGACGGTGACGGGCACGGGTTATTCCTATGGCGCAGGCGACAGCACCCGCGTTGGCTGGACGCTCGGCGCCGGCGCCGAATATGCGATCACGAACAACTGGATCGCTGGCCTGGAATATCGCTACTCCCAATTCGAGGAGGACACCTACACCTACCCGGTTGGCGTCGGCGGGCTCGGGATTGTCGGCTTCAAGCAGCAATTGAGCACCAATCAGGTTGTCGGGCGGTTGCTCTACAAGTTCTGATCCTCTCGGACGGGCTGCGTGCAGGTCGTCCGAGATCCATCTCTTCCTTCAGTTCCGCAAAGGGGCGACGACATGAAATATGCAATCTTCGGCTTCGGAGCCTTGGCCTTGGCGGCTGCCCTCGCTCCGACGGAGGCCAGCGCCGTCGTTTGCGCACGCGGGGTCGTCCGGGCTGGTTGCGCAGGACCGAACGGTGCGGTCGCGGTGCGTCGCCCGATCGCTCCGCGTGCCGTGGTTGTCGCGCCCGCGCGACGCGGCTGCGCGATCGTCAACGGCAGGCGCGTGTGTCGCTGACGTCGGGCTGCAGAGTGGTGACCCATCGCTCAAGAACGCCGCTCAGCGGCTCGGCATCAGCCCTCGATCGCTCCAACGCCAGTTGACGGCGACCGGGACGAGCTACAGGACCTGGTGGCGGAAGTCCGGCTCTGCGCGGCTTGTCATTTGCTCACCGCGTCCAAGTTAAGCATGGCGCAGATCGCTCATAGCCTTGGCTACTCGGGGCCCAGCAGCTTCAGTCGCATCTTCATGCGTTTGATGAAAATCCAGCCGGCTATCTATCGAGAACAGCGGATCGCGGAGATGCCTGGCAAGCGTGGCGGCGCTGGAGGCGGCCGCTCCGCAAAGAGCGCCGCCACTCAACAATTGGCACGAGATGGTGAGAGCTGTTGATCAGGCGGTCTCTCAATCAAAGATCCCTGTGAGTGTCGCCCTTGGAGTTGCTTCGCGCGGCGCCGGGAAAGGGGCTTGTAGTTCACTGCCACAAATTTTGGCGCGAAATGGCAAGAATCGAGCACCGCTATTTGCTCCCTCGTGAGCCATTGCGGACTCGTAGATGAGTTCGACAAATTGGTTCGCAGTAGCAAGCATCCTTTCGAAGAGTAGCTGTGAACGGTATGTTCGATTTTTTGCAGGGGCTGTTGGCCAATGTCTCGTCCGACGAGCTCGGGCGCATCATGTTGCGCGCCACGGCGCCGGTCTTCCTGCTTAGCGCCGTCGCCAGCTTCATCAGTCTGCTCGCCACGCGTTACGCGCGTGTCGAGGATCGCATCCGATCCATCAACGGTATCCAGGAGCAAGAACGCGAACGGGTTTTCCTGAAGTCGGACCTCCCGCGGCTTAAGCGCCGTGCTCGGCTTCTGCACAAGGCGGTCCGATTGGCATTGCTGTCGGGCATTGCGACAAGTCTGATCGTCGTCTTTATGTACAGCGGTGCTTTTCTTTCGATCCAGCATCAATGGGGGGCCGCGGCGCTATTCACGGTGGCGCAAATCCTGTTTGCGTCCTCACTCGTCTGTTTCGCGCTGGAACTGCAGATCGGTATTAGCGACAGCGACAACTACGGATAGATTGGATTCTGGCGCCAATGGGAGCAGTGCCTCGCACTCACCCAGGCCGCACGCCATCGGCACGCTAGGCGCGCCTAAGAGCAGTACTTCCAAGGTCGCTCAATGGCCATCGGCCGGCCCACTTTATTACCCGAAACCGGACCTTCCCAGCGTCAGCTTCTCTAATCGGGCAGTTGGGTCAAGCTCGGATTGCACCTCTGTGCCGGGGTCTCGTTCATGCGGGTCACGCTTCTCTTCGCAGTCTGGTGGCTTCTGTTGAGCGAAGCCGCTGCACGCATGCATCGGATAGGGTCTGGAGAGCCTCGCTAATGGACGCGCTGTGAAGCGCAGCAGACGTTTGCGGCTTCATCCATCCCGTCGTCCGCGCGGGACGATCCCGGCCGGGATCGCTGGAAAGCTGTGGTCAGGTCATGCTGCAGCCTCCGATCCCAGGCGGAAGTCGGTACCGTCGGCCCACATGCGATGGAGCACGACCGCAATCTTGCGGGCGACGGCGACGATAGCGCGCCGACGGCCCTTCGTCTTCATCAGCCGGCCCCCCAGGCCTTCAGGCTCGACCAGGTGATCGAGCGCATCAGCATGGCGTTTGCGGCCGCGTAGAGCGTTGCCCGAACGTCGGCGTCACCAGCGTGCGAGATCCGGCCTGGGTTGTCCGTCTCGCCAGACTGGAAGCGTCGAGGCGTCAGGCCGAAATGGGCCCCGACCGTCCGAGAGCTCTTGAAGCGGGCGGGATCGTCCACGGCGGCCTTGAAGCTGAGGGCGGTGATCTCACCAACGCCTGGCACGGTCATGAAGCGTCGGCAGATCGCATCTTCGCGCGCGGCCCGCTTCACCCGCCGATCGAGCTCGGTGAAGGTCTCGAAGAGCATTGCTCGTGCCTCCAGCATCGGCAGGAGCGCATGGCTGAGCGCAGGGTCGGTCTCGATCGTCTCGCGAACAGCAGCATCGAAAGCCCCTCGGGAGAGTCGAAGAGGCAGCACCACGCCGAAGATCCGCAACAGGCCGCGGATCTCGTTCTCGAGGTCAATGCACTTGCGCTGCATCACCTTGCGGCTCGTCAGCAGCGCTCGCATGTGGTGGCTCTCGATGCTCTTCACATGCACCCGGCTGTACCATCCCGATCTGAGGATCTGGGCGATGCCGCGAGCGTCATGCTTGTCCGTCTTGTTCCGCATGGCCGAAAGCGCAGCCGCGACCTGACGCGCTTCCATGCAGACGACGTCGTAGCCAGCCTCCGTCAGTCCGTAGGTGATGGGCTGTGTCAGCGCGCCGGCCTCAAACCCGACCTGATGGATCGGCTGACCAAATCCCGCGAGGCAAAGAAGGACATCGGGCACGTCGGAGCGCACCGAGCGCTCCAAGCAAATCGTCCCGTCATGGTCGATGATGCAGATCGCCGCCGAGCGCAGCGACACATCCAGCGCAGCGTAGAACATCGCGACTCCCTCCCTCTTGGATCTGCCGAGATCCTAATGGGAGCTTGCACCCTCGCGGGTCCGCCCGATTACGCATGCTAGTGGCGCGGTGTCGACCAAAGCTCGATCGCTCGGCACTAGACGGCCTCGACCTTGAGCGTTTGCATGAAGCTCTCGGCCTTGGCGTTATGGGATGGACGCCTCCCGCTCCGCGCCCTTGATTAGGGGCTTTTGATGAGCAGGAGGCCGGGACATGCGGATGCTGGCAATCGACTTGGCGAAGCAGTCATTTCACGTGCATGGGATCAGCGCAGACGGCGAGATCATCTCGCGGCGCGTCGGCCGTCAGGGCTTGCCGTCGCTGATTGTGAAGCTCGCTCCGGCGGTTATCGCCATGGAGGCATGCGCGACAGCCCATTATTGGGGGCGCCTGTTCATGGCTGCCGGACACGAGGTGCGGCTGATCAATCCCCATTTCGTCAAGCCCTTCGTGCGCGGATCGAAGAACGACGCGGTGGATGCCGAGGCGATTTTTGATGCGGCATCGCGGCCGACGATGCGTTTCGTGCCAGTCAAAACCGAGGAGCAACAAGATCTGCAGTCGCGGCACCGCGTCAGGGACCGTCTCGTGGTGCAACGGACCAGCTTGATCAACCACCTGCGTGGTCTGCTGGCCGAATACGGCCTGATCTATCCGAAAGGTGCGGCGCTTCTTCTTTCACGCGTCCGCGGCGGGCTCGCCGAAGCCCGCGTCTCCGCCATGGCGCGGGAAACCTTCGATGTGATTAAGCGCCGAAGACTGACCCCGCGAATTCTGCCTTTAACCTACTGACTTGAATTCCATATTGCCGTTCGGAGAGGGGTCATGATCGGCGCCGATCATGACCCCTCTCCGAATGCAGATAACCTCTTAAATTGAATGGTTTAGATGCCATTTGAGGTGGGTCAGGCTTCGGTGCTGAATCACACGCACCTGCCCTTGCCGCGGTTGGAAGGGCTGCTCGGTTCCGGCACCTTCGAGGGTTGCCTGATCGGTGAAGCCAGCCTGAACGGCACCCGTGCGATGCGCCCGACCGTGAAGGGCACCGCGGGTCTGCTCGGCACGGCGCGCTGGACGATCAACTGCCGTGACATGCGTTGAGTTTCGCTATCGAGTCTTTCGCCAAATTCCGCTCGCCAGCTTCCGTCCGTGTCAAATCATCCGGGATCGGAACTGTTCGGCCATCCACTCGATGACAACGCGCACGCGCGGCGAAAGCTGGCGCGCGTGCGAGTAGAGGACGTGGACGGGCAGCGGCGTCGGCGGGTAGTCCGCCAGGATCTCGACGAGCTCGCCGCTGGCCAGCTCGGGAGCGACGCGGTAGCGCGGAACCTGGATGAGCCCGAGTCCGAGACGGGCGCAGGCGACATTGGTTTCGGGTCCGGTCACGGTCACCACCGCCGGCGGCGTCAACTGCCGCTCCTTGCCGCGATCGGTGAAGATCAGCGGACTGACGCTGGCCGCGTCGGGCGCGAGCAGGCCAATGATGCGATGGTCCTCCAGATCGTCGGGAGTCCGCGGCTCGCCAAACCGTTCGACATAGGACGGGCTGGCGAAGGTGCCTCGGCTCAGATCTGCAAGCTTGCGCCGGATCAGGGGGCTGTCGGCGAGGGGGCCCGCCCGCAGGATGCAATCGAACCCTTCGCGGACCATGTCGAGCGCCTGATGCGCCTCGCCGATATGCAGGCGGATGCCGGGATAAGTCTCTAGAAACCGGCCAAGCCCAGGGAGCAGGAAGTGCCGGGCCTGGGTTCCGTGAACATCGACCCGCACGAGGCCGCTCGGCTTCGCGCCGGCAAAGGCGCCTTCCGCATCCTCGAGATCAGCGATCAGCGCCAGGCAGCGTTGGTAATAGGCCTCGCCATCGAGCGTTGGGCTGACCTGCCGCGTTGTCCGCTGCAGCAGACGGACCCCAAGCCTCGCCTCCAGCCCTTTGATCGCATCGGTCACCGATGAGCGCGGCAAGCCGAGATCGTCAGCCGCTTGCGTGAAGCTCCGGCGCTCCACGATCCGGGTGAAGACCCGCATGGCATCGAAACGATCCATTGTTCGCCTGTTCGAATAGTGATGCCGGATAATGGCTGATTATCTCGCAGAGGGAAATGGCCATTCTCTCCTCACACCCACCGAACACCGGCGGCGAACCAAGGAGAAAGACGATGACAAACCAGATCAGCAAGGTCGCGATCGTGACGGGTGCCTCTGGCGGTATCGGAGCGGCGGTTGGCGAGCGTCTCGCCAGCGACGGCTTCACCGTGGTGGTGAACTATGCCGGCAACGCCGCACCGGCCGAGGCGCTCGTCGCCCGGATCGAGGCCGCAGGAGGCCGCGCCGTCACCGCCCAGGCCGACATCTCGAATGTCGAGGCTGTACGCCGCATGTTCGATAGCGCCGAGACCGCTTTCGGCGGTGTCGACGTATTGATCAACAATGCCGGCATCATGACCCTGGCGAACATCGCCGACAGCGACGACGCCCTGTTCGACCGCCAGATCGCGGTCAACCTGAAGGGCACATTCAACACCCTGCGCGAAGCGGCCAAGAGGCTGCGCGATGGCGGCCGGATCGTGAACTTCTCCTCTAGCGTCGTCGGCATGCTGCAACCGGGCTATGGCGTCTACGCCGCGACCAAGGCCGCTGTCGAGGCCATGACGAGTGTCCTCGCCAAGGAGCTGCGCGGCCGCAACATCACCGTCAACGCGATCGCACCCGGTCCCACCGCGACCAAGCTCTTCCTCGACGGCAAGCCGCAGGAGGTGATCGACCGCCTGTCCAAGCTCGCCCCGCTCGAACGCCTCGGCCAGCCCAGGGACATCGCGGACGCAGTCGCCTTCCTCGCGGGGCCGGACGGCGCCTGGATCAACGGCCAGACCCTGCGGGCCAATGGCGGGCTCATCTGATCTCGCCTCGCCCCAGGAAGTACTGAACCTCCTTTTTCTCATATCCAGACTGAGCAAAGGACCATCGTCATGTCCAAGGCTATCTCCAAGCAGATTATCCTTGTTACCGGCGCTTCCTCGGGCTTTGGCCTGATGACCGCCAAGGCGCTCGCCCAGGCCGGCCACGCCGTCTACGCCTCGATGCGTGAAACCCAGGGGCGCAATGCGCCACAGGTCGCGGCCGTCGCCGAATGGTCGAAGGCGGAGGGCGTCGATTTGCGCACTGTCGAACTCGACGTCCAGTCCGACGCTTCGGCCGATGCCGGTGTCGCCCACATCATCACCGCGGCCGGCCGCCTGGATACCATCGTCCACAACGCCGGCCACATGGTCTTCGGACCGGCCGAGGCCTTCACCCCTGACCAGTTCATCCAGCAATACGACGTGAACGTGCTCGGCGCGCAGCGCGTCAACCGCGCCGCGCTTCCCCATCTGAGAGCCCAGCGCAAGGGCCTGTTAGTCTGGGTCGGATCGAGCTCGACGCGTGGCGGTACGCCGCCCTTCCTGTCGCCCTACTTCGCCGCCAAGGCGGCGATGGACGCGCTGGCTGTGTCCTACTCCACCGAACTGGCGCTCTGGGGCATCGAGACCACCATCATGGTACCGGGCGCCTTCACCAAGGGGACCAACCATTTCGCCCATTCCGGCAAGGCCTCCGACGAGGCGCGTGCCGCAGAATACGAAGTCGGTCCCTATGCCGGCATCGCGGAAAAGGCGCTCAAGGGGCTCGCCAGCCTCGAACCCGCCGATGCCGATCCTGCCGAGGTCGCCCGCGAAATCGTCCGCGTGGTCGGCACGCCTTTCGGCAAGCGCCCGTTCCGCGTCCATGTCGACCCGTCGCAGGACGGCGCCGAGATCGTCAACGGTGTTGCCGACCGGATGCGCCGCGAAATGTACCGCAACATCGGCCTGGAGGTCCTGCTCCATCCCGCGATCGCCGGTTGAGCAGCGACACGAGAGGCCGGGGCCGTTGCGCTCTGGCCGCCCCCGTTCCATTCGGAGTAGCGATCATAACCAATCTGTCTCCGGCCGCGTCGGCCAGGAAATCGGACCTCCTTTCAGCGGGTGTTGGCGATCGATGGCAACCCCGATCCGGAGTATGGTGAGGCTTTAGACCGGAAAGCTCGCCAATCAAGGAAGCAGGACCACGGAGCCCGTCGTGCGCCGCGCCTCCAGATCCTCGTGCACCTTGCGGGCTTCAGATAGGGCGTAGGTCGAGACACTCAATGTCCGCGCAACTCCGGCCTCCATCGCCATGAACAGGCTCTGCGCGGCGGCCTCGTATTCGCAGCGGTTGGCAGTGTAATGCGCGATCGACGGGCGGGTCGCCTCGGCAACGGGACGAGCCTGCGACAACAACACGTCGATCTGCCGCAGCTTCGCGACGATCTCGTCGGGCTTGTGCTTCTTCTGCGCCATTGCGGCTTCCTCCAAGGCTCAAAAGCCTACTTCACGGAGGACCACTTTTCAGGGGGCAGACCAAGTATGCGAGTCTCGACAGGCCAGTAGACCATGCCATCCGCCGCCGCGGCGACCATTGTCCTCACGGACCGCCGCCGTGGAGCCCTGCCATCCGCTCCCGCAAGCGCGGCACGGTCCAGTCCAGGAAACACCGGACCTTCAGCGGCAGCAGTTCTGCCTCCGGATAGACGAGGCTGACCGGCAGCGGCTCAGGAGCGAAATCCGGCAGGAGGATCTGTAGTTGGCCGGAGCGTAATTCCTTCTCCACCTGATAGGACAGCAGGCGGACAATCCCGAAACCTGCCAGTGCAGCCTGGATGGCCGCCTCCGTCGTGTTGACGGCCAGCCTCGGGCGCGGATCGACCGCGAAGGCTGCGCTGTCCCGCCGATAGCGCGATTCCGGGGCTACGGCGAAGCCTTGGAAGCTGATACCATCATGCTGCACGAGATCCTCCGGCCTTCGCGGCACGCCGCGCCTGGAGAGGTAGTCAGGGCTGGCGCAGATGACCCGGCGCACCGTGCCCACCCGGGTGGCGATCAGTGCGCTGTCCGCCAAATGCCCGATGCGCAGGGCGACATCGACGTGCTCCTCCGCCAGACTGATCTGCCGGTCGGCCAGCGTGACCCGCAAGTTGATCTCGGGCTGTTCCGCCAGAAAGCCCAGCACGACAGGCAACAGATGGCGTTGCCCAAAGGCGATCGGCGCAGTGACATGCAGCGCGCCGCGTACCGCACTGTACTCGCCGGCGGCCTCGCGCTCGGCCTCTTCCAACTGCCCGAGGATGCGCCGCGACGCGGCGACGAAGGCGCGGCCGGCGTCGGTCAGAGCGATACCGCGGCTGGTGCGGATCACCAGGCGGGTGCCCAGATGCTGTTCGAGCTCGGCGATCTTGCGGCTAACTGTCGAGAGTGGGGCGCGCAACTGCCGTGCTGCGGCCGAAAGACTGCCAGCCTCGACGATGGCCAGCAGTACCGACATGGTATCGAAACGGTCCATCGTGCCTCCCGAATTTTGGGAGGATGGCTCCCGAAACCATAGGATACTAGATCTGCAAGGGAGGCTCTAGCGTTCTGGTCAGACGCGTGAGGCCCGTCCGGCGGGCATGCTCAGGTCGCGTCAGTGATCAGACGGAGCAAGTCATGATTAACCTGTCCCGCCGCGCCTTCGCGAGCGGTCTCCCGCTTGGCATCATCGGGGGCGGCCTCCTCCCTCTCGCCGCTCCCGCGCCAAGCGTGGCGGCGGCCCCCGCGGCAGCCCGCGTGACGCCGCTGGCGCAGATCCGAATCGGCCGCTTCACCGTCACGGCGCTGACGGATGGCTATGCGGACATGCCCTACACGTTTTTCCCCGGCCGCACAGCTGCCGAGGTCGAACAGGCGGCGACGGCGCAGTTCGTTGCCCGCTCAACCGGAGTCCGCTTCGTGTTCAACCAGTATTTGATCGAGGACGGCGAGCGCAAAATCCTGCTCGATACCGGGCCGGCCGGCTCGATCGGGCAGACCGGCGCATTGCCGCAGGCGCTTGCTGCGCTCGGTCTACGCCGCGATCAGATCGATGCGGTGATCGTGACCCACATGCACCAGGACCACATGGGCGGACTAATTGCCGGCGGGCAGAACAACTTTCCCAATGCCGAACTGTATATCGATCGGCGGGACGTGACCCACTGGACCGATCCGGCAAAGCGTAGCGGTGCCCCCGATTATCTGCAGACCAGCTTTCGGATGTCGACGGATGTCGTGCGCCTCTACCCGCGGCTGCAGGCGATCGATGGCCCGCGCGAGATTGCTCGCGGCATCTCCATCGTCGACCTGACCGGCCATACGCCCGGCCACATCGGGGTGCGGATCGAGGATGCCGGCCAGGGCCTCATCATGGTGTCCGACATGATCTTCCCAGTGGTGCATCCGCTTGCGACCGATGTGAACTTCCTGTTCGAGCAGGACCGCGCAGCGGCACAGGCGATGCGGGACCGATTTTTTCCGCTCGCCGCAGCGGAGGGCGCGCTGATCGCCGCGACGCATATGCCCTTCCCGGGCCTCGGCCGCGTCGTCTCCGACCGAGGGCAATTGCGCTGGCAGGTGGCGGATTGGGCATTGCAGACGTGAGCGGTCGGCTGCGGCGCTGATGGCGGTGCCGACCCGGTCAAAGCGGAGCAGGCATCATGCGTCATAGATATATCGAGATCGCGTCGACGCCATCGGTCAAGGCTGCGCGCGAGCGCTATGGCAGCGCGCCCCGATCCGTGCGTGCGGGCGAAATCCTTCAGGATGAGGTCGTGCGCAACCACCGGCTCGGTGCCGCCGAGCAGGAGTTCATCGCCACCCGCGACGGCTTCTATCTGGCCAGCGTCTCCGAGAGCGGCTGGCCTTATGTCCAGTTCCGCGGCGGGCCGGCCGGCTTCCTGCGGGTCATTGACGACGGATTTCCGGGGCAACCGCCAGTACATCACGACCGGCAACGTCCAGTCCAACGACCGCGTGTCGCTGTTTCTGATGGATTACGCGCATCAGCAACGCCTGAAAATATTCGGCCGCATGCGGATCGTCGACGCCGTGGACGATCCTGCGTTGGAGGAGCGGCTGGCGGTGCGCGGCTATGCGGGGCGCATCGAGCGCCTCGTCCTGATCACGGTCGAGGCCTTCGACTGGAACTGCCCCCAGCACATCACGCCGCGCTTCACCGAAGCGGAGTTGGAGGCCGTGCTCGGGCCGGTGCGGGACGAGATGGCACTGCTACGCCTGGAGAACGAGCAGCTGCGGCGCGAGATGCCGAGCTGTGAGTAGGCGTCGAGAGGTCACGCTTCGGTGCTGGACCACATTCTCAGCCGAAACAGCCAACCGATAGACAACGGCACGGGAGAACAGCGATGGAATCGTCGTCCGAAAAATCGAGCGTTCTCCCGACAGGCGGTGGCGCAGCGCTCCTGGACCCGTCCGATACGCTGGTCCTTCTGCTCGATCATCAGTCCGGGCTGTTCCAGACAGTCAAAGATCCCGGTCGCCGACCTGCGGCGCAATGTGGAGATGATCGCCCGACTGTGCACGCTCCTGAATATTCCGGTGATCACGACCGCCTCGGAACCGGCCGGCACCAATGGGCCACTCATGCCGGAGATCCATCATCATGCTCCGCACGCGGTCTATGTCGCGCGAAAGGGAGAGGTGAACGCCTGGGACAACGGCGATTTTGGTCGAAGCCACGGGCCGCAAGGCTCGTCATGGCCGGCGTCTGGACCAGCGTCTGCGTGATGTTTCCCGCTCTCGATGCACGCGCGGCCGGATACGAAGTCTATGCGGTCCTCGATGCGTCCGGAGATCCCAGTGAAATGGTCTCACGCACGTCTCTCGCCCGCTTCGTGCAGGGCGGCGTGAAGCCGACCTCGACCAACGCGCTGTTGTCGGAACGCCGCCCAGCCGCTCCTTCCCGCCGCTTGAGTTCTGCCGAGGCACGAGGCCGGTCCATGCCGCCAAGTTTCGGCCTGACCGAAACGCTTTGGGATCCGGTATGGTGGCTACGAGAGCGCTCGCCAGGAGAGGACCGACGCCCGGCACACCCATCAGCCTGCGGCCGATCTCGGTCGCGCGGGCGTTAGTTCTGATCCGGCGATCCGTTTCCAAGATCTGATCGTTGATCAGCGCGAGTTGAGCAGCCAGCATTCCAAGACACATCTGCGCCTCGGCGGGCACACGCTCGTCTTTGTCGGCGATGAGCCTGATGAGAGCCCCCAGACCTTCCCTCCCGATCGGCGCCGCCAGCCCAAACTCCGCCATGTGGCCTCGGATCGCGTTCGACAGCTGGACGCGCTGGCGCATGAGCATGAGCCGAACACGATGCAGCACCAGGATGCCCTGCTGATCGACGCTCTTCACCTCGACGAAGCGCATGGTCGGGCGGGTCACGGCTTCGCAGATCGTTTCCGCATCGGCCGCATCATTCTTCTGCCGCTTGACATACGGCTTCACATAGCTCGGCGGCATCAGCCGGACCTGGTGGCCGAGCTTGATCAGCTCGCGCGCCCAATGATGCGCCGTGGCACACGCCTCGATCCCGATCAGGCAAGCCGGCAGCTTGGCGAAGAACGGAAGGAGTTGCGCTCGCCGCCCATTCCCGACGTCGGGCACGTCCGCTTCCGGGCGACTGTGTCCGGACTCGACGTCACTAAGGATAAATCGGCTCAGCGAGCCAATCACTGAGCTTCCGCCTCGTGTCGAGCTCGACCGTTCAATGGACGTTTACCGATGCGGTGCGCGACGGTTCTGAATTTCACATCAGCGCCGAATGGTCCGTCGCCTGATAGGACCAACATCCTCGCTATATTGGGATACCAAAAGGTGTGGCGATTAAATAATGCGCACAGATAGGCGCGCGATTTTCGGCTGAAACTAACTTTACGCATTCGATACCCCGACATTATCCTGGGATACCAAAACCGGATCCAACGAGGCCATGTCGTTTGAAGAGCCGACGTCAAGCAATATCGTGCCACTGCCACCCGCCGAAGGCGGCATCACCGCCCAAGTTTATCAGCGGCTGCTGCAGGGGATCGAGCGTCGCGACTACCGGCCCGGACGGCAGATGGACGAGCGCGGCCTGGCCGAGGCCATGTCGGTATCCCGGACGCCCTTGCGCAATGCGCTGAGCCGCCTGCTCGGCGAGGGCTATCTCGAACGCCTGCCCAACGGCTCGCTCGCAGTCTGCGAGGTCGGCGCCGACGAGGTGCTGGAGCTGCTTGCTGTGCGGCAGTTGCTGGAGCCGGAAGCGGCGGCGCAGGCGGCCGGGCGCGTCGCACTCGATGTGGCGATCAGCCTGCGCCGACAGCTTCTCGAAGTCGATCCGCGGGATTCCGGCCCGCTCGCCTGGCAGCTCGGCGATCGCATACACGACCTCGTCGTCGAGCATTGCGGCAACCAGTCCTTGGCCCGGATCGTGATCGATGCCCGCCGGCGCATCCATATGTCGCCGCTGGAGGAGGTGTCGGGCCGGTTCGAGACGGCGCGGGCCGAGCATGTCGCCATCCTCGACGCGCTGGTCCGCGGCGACCGTGATGAAGCCCGCCGGGCGATGGCGGTGCATCTCGCCAACAGCCGCGCCGGCTTCCTCGCTACTTTCGGAATCGGACAATGACCATGTTGGCCGGTACCGAGCCTGACCTTACCGTCACGATCGAACCGCTTACGGCGCAAGCCTTCGCGCCCTACGGCGAGGTCGTCGCACATGCTGGAAGCGAGCGGCGCCGGTTTTTCCCGCATGTCTTCGAGCATCTGGCCGATGCGGGCGAACCGAGCTTCTGGGTTTCGCGTGTGGACCAGATCGACACGCTGCCGCTGATGGTGACCATGCTCGAACGGCACCCTTTCACCGCGCAGACCTTCCTGCCGCTGTCCGGCGGTCGCTATCTCGCCATCGTCGCGGAGAGCGATGCGCAGGGTGGCCCGGATCCTGCAACGCTGCGCGCCTTCCTGGCCGGACCGAGCCAGGGCGTCACCTATCGCCGCGACGTCTGGCATCACGGCATGACGATCCTCGACGGGCCGGCGCAGTTTGCCGTGCTGATGCACAAGACCGGACGCGGCGACGACGACGTCTTCCTCGATCTCGCGCACCCCATCCTCGTCCGCCCGATGGTGGCCCTCTCCGAAGGAGCTGAACGATGAGCCGGGACGCCCATCTCACCCGCGACTTCATCGGATATGGCGCGAAGCCGCCGCATCCGCGCTGGCCCAACGGCGCCCGGCTCGCACTCAACCTCGCCATCAATTTCGAGGAGGGTTCGGAAGCTTCCTTCCCGGACGGGGACGGTGTCAGCGAGACGCGCCTCTCCGAGGGCGGTGGCGGCTTCGAGGGCCGCGATCTTGCCGCCGAATCGATGTTCGAATACGGCAGCCGCGTCGGATTCTGGCGCATCAACCGCCTGCTCGCCGAGCGCGGCCTGTCGGCGACGATCTTCGCCTGCGCCCTGGCGCTGGAGCGCAACCCGGCGGCCTGCTCCGAGATCATGGCGCGCGGCTACGACGTCTGCGCCCATGGCTGGCGCTGGGAGCGCCACCAGAACCTGAGCGAGGATGAAGAGCGGGAGAGGATCGCGCGCACGGTCGACAGCCTGAAGCGCACGCTCGGTCAGGCTCCGGCTGGCTGGTATTGCCGCTATGGACCCAGCGTCAACACGCGGCGGCTGATCGTCGAGAACGGCTCGTTCCTCTACGATTCCGACGCCTATAACGACGAAGTTCCTTACTGGACGCAGGTTCTGGGGCAGAACCATCTCGTCCTGCCCTACAGCCTCGCGACCAACGACGCGAAGTTCATCAGCGGCAACGTCGCGACGGCGAACGACTTCTTCGAGAGCCTGCGGGACAGCTTCGACATGCTCTACCGTGAGGGCGCGCAGCAGCCGCGAATGATGTCGGTTGGCCTGCATCTGCGGATCGCCGGGCATCCCGGACGCGCTGCCGGACTCGAGCGCTTCCTCGATCACGTCCTGCGACATGACGACGTCTGGGTCTGCCGACGCGTCGAGATCGCCCGCCACTGGCAGGAGACGCATCCGCCCGCAGCCTGAGCCGAGCCTTCAACGCAAAACTACAACGAGGGGAACAACAATGATCAGACATCTTTCCCGCCGCGTCGCAGCCGCTGCGATCATACTCGGCCTTGCGGCTCTTCCCGCTGCCGCTCAGGAGGCGGATCATCCCAGCGGCAAGACGCTCGTCGTCGGCACCGATTTCGGCGTCGCACCTTGGATGATGCGCGGCGCCAACGGTCCCGAGGGCTTCGGCAACGACCTGATCGTCGAGATCGCCAGGCGCCTCGGGCGTCCCGGCGTCGAGATCGTCGACGTACCGTTTTCCGGGCTGTTCGCGGCGCTCTTCGCCAAGCGCATCGAGTTCACGGTCAATCCGCTGAACATCACGGCCGAACGCGCCGAACGCATGCTGTTCACCGAGCCGTTCTTCGCCACCGGCAATGGCTTCCTGACCCGCTCCGGCGAGACGATGAAGGGCTTCGAGGATCTCAAGGGCAAGTCGGTCTCGGTCAATCGCGGCACCATCTCCGACACCTGGGCCACCGCCAACGCCGAGAAGTACGGTTTCGAGGTGCAACGCTACGACAGCTTCCCCGACACAGTGCAGTCGGTGATCACGCGGCGCTCCTTCGCGGCGCTGAACGAGATTCCGACCGCGGTTTACGCCGCCAGCCGCAACAAGGCGCTGACTGTGGCCTTCAAGGACTTCAACGGACGCAATTTCGGCTATGCCTTCCGCCTCGAAAGCGTGGAATACCGCAACAAGGTCGAGGCGGTGATCGAGTGCCTGAAGACCGAAGGCTGGCTCGCGAAGCTCTACGAGAAGTGGTACGGCACCGCGCCCGAGAAGGGCACCTCGATCGAGGTCGTCTATCCCGGCTACGGCGCGCCGGACTTCAAGACCTACGACCCAACCCCGCATGCATTGACCTGCAAGTGACCGGCTTGCGAGCAACGGGCCCGCGCGTGAGCTGAGCCTGCCCTGAACGGTCCGGCCAGAGACGACCGGGCTCCCACCACCCCCGGAAGCGGACCTCCGGGCCTGGCCGAGCGCAGCATGGACCGGATCGTCGACAACTACTTCAACCTGCAGGTCATGGCGGATGCCTTCCCCGCCGTGCTCAAGGGCTTCGGCGTCACCGTGCTGGTGACCCTGCTGGTCATCGCCTTCGGCATCCTGGCAGGGCTTGGGCTGGCGCTGCTTCGCGCACTGCGCATCCGCGCCGTCGATCTGCTGATCGTCGTCTATATCGACGCCTTTCGGACGCTGCCGCAGCTCGTCGTCATCATCGTCATCTATTTCGGCCTGCCCTATGCCGGGCTGTCGCTGTCGCCCTTTGTCACCATCGTGCTGGCGCTGGGCATGATCCTCTCGGCCTTCGCGGCGGAGATCTTCTGGTCGGCGATGCTCGCGGTGCCTCGGGGCCAGAGCGATGCCGCCCGCGCGCTCGGGCTGCCGCGACGGCATGTGATGGCACTGGTCATCCTCCCTCAGGCGGTCCGACTGGCTTTGCCGATGCTGACTAACCGGGCAATCGCCATCGGCAAGGGCACCGCGCTCGGCACCGCCGTCGCCCTGCCGGAAACGCTCGGCCAGGCTCAGAGCGTTATGGCGATCGTCGCCAATCCCTCGCCGCTGACGCTGGCGGCGCTGTTCTATCTGGCGCTGTTCATCCCCCTCGTCGCGCTGAGCCGGGCGGTCGAGAACCGGTTCGGGCCGGGGCATTGAGGAAGAAGCGATGCTCGAGCTCTTCGTCGAAAACTTCCTCAACCTAGACTCGCTGCTGCAGGTCTATCCGCTGCTGCTGCAGGGGCTGCAATTCACCATCCTGCTGGCGATCGTCGCCCTGCCGCTCTCGATCCTGTGGGGACTGGCGCTCGCCATCGCCTATTCCTTCCACAACCGGGCGCTGAACATCCTGCTGATCGGCTATATCGACTTCGTGCGCGCCTTCCCGGTCGTGGTGCTGCTCGTGCTGATCTTCTACGGGCTGCCCTTCCTCGGCCTCAAGCTCGGCGGCTTCGCCGCAGCGGTCCTGGCGATCGCGCTCAACAATTCCGGCTATTACGGCGAGATCTTTCGGGCCGGCATCGAAACGATACCCAAGGGCCAGCGCGAGGCCGGCCGGGCGCTCGGCCTTCGTGGCTGGCATATCATCGCTCTCATCATCCTGCCGCAGGCGCTGCGCAAGGCGCTCGCCCCCTTCGCCAGCAACTCGCTCGAGCTCGTGAAGACGACCTCGATCGCGGCCCTGGTCGCGCTGCCCGAGCTGCTGCGCTCGGCCCGCGTCGCCCAGGAGCAGACCTACAACCCGACACCGCTGATGGCGGCTGCGGCGATCTATGTCGTGCTGCTCTGGCCCTTCGCGCGCTGGGTCGCGGTGCTCGAGCGGCGCGCGCAGATGCAGCGCTGAGGCAAGCCGGAGGGCGAGAGAAGGATATGCAACAATGTCGCGCAGCGGCGCAGCAGCCATGAAGGTCCTGATCACCGGCGGCAGCGGCTTCGTCGGCCTAGCTCTGGCGGAAAGGCTGCTCGCGGACAGCGCTGAGATCTGCCTCTTCTCCGCCGCAGCGCCGCCCGCCGCACTGGCACAACGGCTCGCCTGCGACCGCCTGCACATCGTCACGGGCGATGTCCGCTCGGCCGCCGAACTGGATGCGGCACTCGCCGCGAGCGGAGCCACCCACCTCGTTCATGCCGCCGCGATCACGCCAGGCCCGGAGCGGGAGCTGCGCGAAGCTCGCGCCATCCTCGACGTCAACATCGGTGGCACGGTCAATGCCGTCGAGCGCGCCGCGGCGGCCGGCCTCACGCGGGTCGTCGTCCTCAGTTCGGTCGCGGTCTACGGCTTCGCGCCGCCCGCCGCCTCCGGCCTCTACGAAGAAGCGGGCTCGGCGCCAGCGCCAACAGCACTCTACGGCATCTCCAAGCTCGCCGCAGAGCAGACGGCGCTGCGTCTGGGCGCCCTCTACGGACTGGACATCCGGGTCGTCCGTCTCGGCCCGGTCTTCGGGCCGTGGGAATATGCGACCGGTCTGCGCGACGCGCTGAGCCCTCATCGGCAGATCCTTGCGGCCGCCCGCATCGGAGTGGCCGTCGTCCTTCCGCGTCCGATGCGGGCGGACTGGCTTTATTCGCGGGATGTCGGTGCCGGCCTCGCCGCGCTCCTGCGCACCAGCGCGCTGAATCATGCGCTCTACAATCTCGGCGCCGGCCGGATCAGCGACCTGCCGGAATGGTGCGCCGCCCTTGGCCGGGCCGGGCTGACCGCCGACTGGCGCCTGGCCCGCGAGGGCGAACAGCCCGACATCCGCTACAACCTTGCGCAGGATCGCGCCGCGCTGGCGACCAGCCGCATCGAGGCCGATACGGGTTTCCGCCCCGGCAGCGATCTCTTTGCCCAGGCCACCGATTATCTCGGCTGGGCGGACGGCCTGCCGCTCTGAAAAGGGATTTCCACCATGGGACGCCTCTCCGGCAAGACGGCGCTGATCACCGGCGCATCCTCCGGCATCGGCCGGGCGATCGCCGCACGCTTCGCCGAGGAGGGCGCCCGCCTGCTCCTCGCCGACGTCACCGAGACCGTGCGCGAGGGCGGCGAGCCGACCCAGGAATGGTTGGCCAAGCGCGGCCACGACGTCGCCTTCGTCGCAACCGACGTGTCAGACGAGGCGCAGGCTGAGCAGGCGGTCGAGCAGGCACGGGCTCGCTTCGGCCGGCTCGACATCCTTGTAAACGATGCCGCCATCGGCAACGGGAAGCCGCTGACCGAGACGAGCCTGTCCGAATGGAACCGCGTGATGGCGGTCAATCTGACCGGCGTCTTCCTGATGGCGCGCGCCGCCGTCCGGCTCATGCTGACGCAGCCACCGCAGGACGAGCTGCGCGGGCGCATCGTCAACATCTCCTCCCAGCACGGCATGATCGCCTGTCCGGAAGACATCGCCTACGGCACCTCGAAGGCCGGCGTGGTCTACATCACGCGGCAGATCGCGGTGGATTATGCAGGCCACGGCATCGTCTGCAACGCCGTCGCCCCCGGCAAAATCCTCACCGGCAAGACAGGGCGCGCCGTCGAGCCGCGCTGGATGGACTACTCCACCGCCCGCACGCCGATGCCGCGCCTCGGCCGCCCAGCGGATGTCGCGTCGGCCGCTCTGTTCCTGGCCTCCGACGAGTGCAGCTTCATGACCGGCGAGAACATCCTCGTCGACGGCGGTTGGATGGCGGGCTAACGAGCCGATGCAAAATCGGGAGGCTCCGGGCTCGCTTGACAGAGGTACCGTGTCGATTGGGGAACGCCCAGCCTGGAAAAACAGGCGGCCTAAGGCCAGAAACGACGCTCAGGACTCTCCCTCAGGCTCGAGGAGAAAAGGATCTCAGATCACGGCCGATGAGGAGTGTCCACTTCTCTATCGCGGTTTAAGTCAAGAGGCGGCACCGATCGACCGCCGGTTGTGCCAGCGGGGACGACGGCAGTGCGGATCGCGTCCAGCTGCGGTCGGTTCCTCCTCGGGGGCATTTCGGTGTGAGGTCGCCGCACGGGGCTCGCGCGCCGATCACCTGCCTCGACACGCTCAACCCAGCGCAACGGCGAGCTGTCGTCCACAGCGTCGGCGCGATCCGACTAGGCATCCCCATGCCGCAGCGCAAGCGCCCTCGGACGGGTTGCTTTGGCGCTCTGCTCACGGCTGATGGGCGTCTCCTCGCGGTCTCGGCTTCTAGCTGTCATTACCCGTAATTAGTGCAGGATTTGGCTAAGGAAGAGCTTGGTGCGCTCGTGCTGCGGGTTCTTGAAGAACGCGTTCGGGGTGTTCATCTCGACGATCTGGCCGGCGTCCATGAAGATGACGCGGTCGGCGACCTGGCGGGCGAAGCCCATCTCGTGGGTGACGCAGAGCATGGTCATGCCCTCCTCCGCCAGCGAGACCATGGTGTCGAGCACCTCCTTGACCATTTCGGGGTCGAGCGCCGAGGTCGGCTCGTCGAACAGCATGATCTTCGGGCTCATGCACAATGAGCGGGCGATCGCCACGCGCTGCTGCTGGCCGCCGGAGAGCTGGCCCGGGTACTTCGCCGCCTGCTCCGGGATCTTGACGCGCTTGAGGTAGTGCATCGCGATCTCCTCGGCGTCCTTCTTGGGCATCTTCCTCACCCAGATCGGCGCGAGCGTCAGATTCTCGAGAATCGTCAGATGCGGGAACAGGTTGAAGTGCTGGAAGACCATGCCGACGTCGCGGCGGATCTCGTCGATCTTCTTGAGGTCGTTGGTGAGCTCCGTCCCGTCGACGACGATCTGGCCCTTCTGGTGCTCCTCGAGCCGGTTGATGCAGCGGATCATCGTCGACTTGCCCGAGCCGGACGGGCCGCAGATGACGAGCTTCTCGCCGCGCGAGACCTTGAGGTTCACGTCCCGCAGCACGTGGAACTCGCCATACCACTTGTTGACGCCAATCATCTCGACGGCGGTGGCGGTGTTGAGCGAGGTCTGCTTCAGAGCCGCAGGCCGGGAGTCGGTCATCTTGGTTTCTGCCATTGCCATGGTCATCGTGACGTCTCCTAGCGAGCAGCGGGGCCGCGCCGCTCCAGGAAATCGGCAAAGCGGGCGAATGAAAAGGACAGTGCGAAGAAGATCGCGCCAATGAACAAGAAGGTCTCGGCGGCCGGCGACGGCCAGGCTGGGTCGGCCAGGGCGGCCTTGCCCGAACTGATCAGATCGAACAGCCCGACCACGAGCACGAGACTGGTGTTCTTGATCATCACGATGATCGTGTTCGCCAGGGCTGGGATCACCACCCTGATCGCCTGCGGCAGGATGACGAGGTATTGCGTGCGCCAGAACGGCAGGCCGAGCGCCGCGGCAGCCTCGTATTGGCCCTTCGGGATCGCCTGCAGCCCGCCGCGGATGACTTCGGCGAGATAGGCCGCCGCGAAGATCGTCAGGGCGACGAGGGCGCGCACGAACTTATCGGGCAGCAGCGCCTCCGGAAGGAAGAGCGGCAGCATGATAGAGGCGACGAAAAGAATCGAGAGCAGAGGCAGGCCGCGGACGGACTCGATCGCGATGACCGCGGCGATCCGGACAGCCGGCATCGTCGACCGGCGGCCGAGTGCGAGCAGGATTCCAACCGGGAAGGCGATGCCGATCGCGACGACGGTGAGGATCAGCGTCACCGGCAGGCCGCCCCAGGCCGAGGTCGGGACCTCGTCGAGTCCGAGGCCGCCGCCCATCAGCCAGACGATCAGCGCAAGCGCCGCAATCCAGAGGGCGAGCAGGCGCGGCGTCCAGCTCGCCGGCCGGACCGACCAGCCGAGCAAGGCCAGGATCAGCAGGCAGACCAGAGCGGGCCGCCAGCGCTCTTCGACCGGGTAGATGCCGAACAGCAGCTGGCCCGATTTGGCGTAGATGAAGCTCCAGCAGGCCCCGGAGGCGGCGCGACAGGCGGCCGGGGCCGGATTGAAGAGGACGGCGTCGAGCACCAGCCAGCGCAGCATTGGCGGCAGGGCGACGGCGAGCATCGCGCCGAAAGCCAGCGTCAGGGTGGCATTCAGCGGCGAGCCGAACAGGAGCCCGGCAGTCCTGCGCAGCGAGGCCAGGAGCGGCGCGGACCAGGCCTGCGCCGGCACGGGAGCTTCGGAGAGAGGGAGCGAAATCGTCTTCACGGGATCAGCGTTCCACGATCGCGATGCGGCGGTTGTACCAATTGGCCGCGCTCGACAGGGTCAAGTTCAGGGCGAGGTAGACGCCCAGGATGATGAAGACGCCTTCGATCGAATGGCTGGACTTGCTGATGATGGTGTTCATCACTGCAAGGAAATCCGGGTAGCCGACAGCGATCGCCAGCGTCGAATTCTTGACGACGTTGATGTACTGGCTGTTGAGCGGCGGCACGATCACGCGCAGCATTTGCGGAATGACGATCAGCCGCAAGATCTGGCTGCGGGACAGACCTACAGAGCGACCGGCATCCCATTGCCCCGGCCCAACTGATAGCACGCCGCCGCGCACGATCTCGGCGATGAAGCCAGTCGTATAGATGGTCAGGCCGATCAGGATCGTGCTGAGTTCCGGCGTCAGCTCCAGCCCACCCTGGAAATTCGAACCGGCGAAGACGGGCCAATCCAGCGAGACACTGGCATCGGCGAACCAAAGGCCGAGCAAAAGCACGGCAACTGCGGCCCAGCTCAGGACGGGCCGGAAGCTGCGCAGCGAACCTGCGAGCCGAGCAGCGAGGAAGAGCAGCCCGGCAACGAGGATCAGGACCACGCCTGCTGTTGCCATGCTAATGTGAACGCTAGGGACCATGACGCCACGCATCGAGGCGAAGACGCCGGGAAGCGGACTGAGTGCGTCGGCAACCGACGGAAGGACCTTCCACCAGAGCGAGTAGAGGAAAATCAGCAAGACGATCGGTGGCGAGTTGCGCGCGATCTCGACCCACACGCGGCACGTGCCTGAGGCGAGCGGATTGCTGCTTAGGCGGGTCACGCCGACGATCAAGCCCAGCACCGATGAGAAGACGATGACGAGCGCCGAGATGAACACCGTATTCGCCAGGCCAACGACGATGGCCCAGTAATACGGATCACGCGACTTGTAGGAGAGGATCGCCTCGGAGATCACGATGCGAGACGGCATCATCAGGAAGTCGAACCCGATCGGGATGCCGCGCGTCTGCAGGTTCGTGAAGGTCGTGGTGACGAGCAGGGTCGCAGCACCAATGACGGCCGCCACCAATAGGCATTGAATGACGATCGATCTCGTCCTGGCATCGCTGAGCATGCCGCTCTCCCCTTTCCGGCTTGGACATCGAACGGAGGAGCGTTCGTCACGCTCCCCCGGCAACGGCTAGTCCCAGGGGTAGGGGTAGTTCAGGCCGCCATCCTTCCAGAGCCCGTTCATGCCGCGATCGACCTTGAGCGGGCTGCTCTTCCCGAGATTGTTGTCCCAGATCTCGGCGTAGTTCCCCATCTGCTTGACGACGTTGTAAACCCATTTGTCGTCGAGCCCGAGCGGCTTGCCGAAGCCCGGCTCCTGCCCCAGGACCCGTTTGACGTCGCTCGTCGCCGTCTTCAGCTTTTCGTCGATGTTCTTGGCGGTAATGCCGTGGAGTTCGGCCCAGAGCAGGGCATTGATCGTCCAGCGCGTGATGTCGAAGAGCTGATCGTCCCCGCGCGCGACCGCGACGCCGTTCGGCTCGGCTGCATGGCCCACCTTGATGATGTCGTAGTCGTCCGGGTTCTTGGCGACCGAGGCGCGTTGGCCGGCGGCGGCCGTGCCATCGGTCACATAGGTGTCGCAACGGCCCCCGAAGAAGGCGTCGCGCGCCTGGATCGTCGAATCGAAGTAGACCTTCTTCATCGTGATCCCGTGCTCTTCCTCGGTCTCCTCGATCGCCTTCTCGGTCAGGCTGCCGCCGCCTTGCAGGCAGACCGTCTTTCCGGCGAGCTGCTTGGGATCGGTGATCTTGTCGGCCTTGCGGACGAGCAGGCCGTCAGTATCGTAGAGCGTGATCCAGACGAAGCGGACCACCGTGTCGCGCGAAAGAGTAATGGTCGAGGTCCGCGACAGGACGTCGATCTCGCCGGTCTGCAGCGCCGGGAAGCGCTGGCCGGCATTGAGCGGCACGAAGCGGATCTTGTCCTTGTCGCCGAGGATGGCGGCCGCGAAGGTCCGGCAGATGTCGGAATCGAAGCCGCGGTAGTATCCGTTCTCGTCGGGTCGGGAGAGACCGGGGACGCCCTGGCTTGCACCGCAGCTCACATAGCCGCGCTGCTTGATCTTGTTCACGACGCTCTGCGCGCTGGCATCACTGATACTCGCCGTTAGACCAGTGGCGGCAAGAGCTGCGCCGAGCAGCACTTTCAATCTTGTCATGGCTATCTCCATTCCCCTGTTTTTAGAGTTTGCTGTGGTTATTCAGCTGCCGTACGGCCCACCGCCTTCGACGCCATCGCGAATTCGGCAAACGGGACAAAAGCCTGTTCCAGATCGCCGATCAGGTCATCGAGTGCTTCCAAGCCGATCGACAACCGCCAGACCGGCCCCGGTGGCAGCCAGTCGAGGCTGGTCCGGCCTTTCCGCGGATCGTTGACCGCGATCAGCGAATGGACGCCGCCCCAGCTCGCACCGAGCTTGAACAAGCGCATCCTCTGGAGGGCCTCGCGCTGCAGCGGCCCGAGTTCGGGCCTGAGCACGATTGAGAACACCGCGGCCGCGCCCGCGAAATCCCGTTTCCACACCGCATGCCCGGGATGTTCCGGCACGGCCGGGTGCAGGACCCGGACGACCTCCGGGCGCTGCGACAGCCAGCTCACGATCTCGGCCGCGCTCGCCGCGGCATGGCGCATGCGGACCGGCATGGTCATCAGGCCGCGCTCGCACAGCGCGCAATCCTCGGGCGAAACGCCGTAGCCGAGGAAGCGCGCCGTATCCTTCAGGCGCCGGAACAGGCCTTCGTCCCGCACGGCGAGCGAGCCCATCAGCAGGTCGCCATGGCCGCCAGCATGTTTCGACAATGCCTGCATGCTGATGTCGACGTCGTGGGCCAGCGGCTTGAATAGGAGGTGCGAAGCCCAGGTGTTGTCGGCGGCTACCAGTGCGCCCACCGCGTGGGCCGCCGCGATGATCGCCGGCACGTCCTGGACCTCGAAGGTCGCGGAACCCGGCGACTCCACCCAGACCAGCCGCGTCCGCTCGTCGAGAAGCTCCGCGATCCCGGCATCGAGCTGCGGGTCGTAGGATTGCGCCGCGATGCCGAGCGGCCCGAGGAAACGCAGGATCATGTCCCGCGCCGGGCCATAGAGCGTCTCGGGCATCAGGACACGGTCGCCGCTCCGACACACCGCCATCGTCGCCAGCGTCATCGCCGCCATGCCCGACGGCACGACGAGCGCCCTTGCCCCACCTTCGAGCTGGGCGATGTGGTCTTCGAGGAGCCGGCTCGTCGGCGTTCCGTACAGCCCATAGCTGAAGCCGTCATAGACGCGCTCCGCCCGTTTCTCGAACGCCTCGAGATCGTCGAAAATGATCGTCGAAGCGCGCTCGACCGGCATTGCAACCGCCTGGAACGGCCGCTGCGAACGCGCAGGCGGATGGATGTGGGAGGTATCGTCGGATTTCGTCATGGGCCGACGCTAGCCCGGTAACACATTGCCATCTATGACCGTGTCGATAGACTCGATCCGATTTTGATATGGCTTTCGCATGAACCTGCGCGACATCGACGTCTTCCACGCGATCATGACCAGCGGCGGGGCCGGGGCCGCGGCCGCCTTGCTCGACACATCCCAGCCGGCGATCAGCCGCTCGCTCGCCAAGCTCGAAGCCGAGCTCGGTTTCATCCTCTTCGACCGGATTCGGGGTCGCCTGGTGCCGACCCGGGAAGCGCTGCTCTTCCACGCCGAGGTGAAGGCCAATCTGGTCGGCCTCGATCGCCTCAAGCTGCGCGCCGCCCAGATCAAGGAAGTCGGCGCCGGGACCATCAGGGTCGCCAGCCTCTCGGCGCTTGGACATGGCCTGGTCCCGCGCGCGATCACCGCGTTCTCGCGCAAGCACCCGCAGGTGCGGATCAGCTATCAGGTCCGCACCTCCAACGTCGTGCGCGATTTGGTGGCGTCGGGCAGCTTCGACATCGGCCTGGCCGCGGACGAGATCGACACCAACGGTGTCCTGCACAGCGTGTTCACCACGCCTCGCGCCGTCTGCGTTATGCCGCAGGGACATCCGCTGGCGAGCCGGGGCGTGATCACGCCGACAGACCTGAACGACGAGGGCTTCCTGGCGCTCGCCCCGGAGGACACCGTGCGGCTCGCCATGGACAGGATCTTCGCGGAACACGGTGTCCAGCCCCGCATTTTGGTCGAAACGCCATACGGCGTGACCATCGCCATCCTGGCAGCGCAAGGCCTGGGCATCGGACTGGTCAACCCCTTCATCATCGCCGACAAGATGATAAAGGGAATTGTCATTCGCCCCTTCGAGCCAGCAGTGCATTTCCGCGCCCTGCTATTGAAGCCACCTGGTGGCGTGAACTCCCGCCTCGTCTCAGCATTTGTGGCCGAGCTTTATGCGGTCCGGAATGCCTTTGCCGTCGTGGAAGAGAGCTCAGGATAGCGATTCATCGCGCCCACCCTCTCCGTCGCGGCGATCGGTATCGCGACAACGCTCCTACCTCTCATCGTATTCCTGGGCTTGCTGCGAGCATCCGCTGCCCATCCGCGACTTCGGCGAGCCAAGGCGTCTCGCAAGTACACTCAGCGCCGTCTGGCTCCCAGGTATCGGTGTGCCGCGCTCAGCAGCGTCGGCTACGGGGCGATCTTGGCCTTCTGCTCGCCTCTCTACAGCGATCACGGCTGGCAGCCCGTCTGGCTGGCCTTCACCGCGTTCGGCGTCGCCTTGATCGCGGCCCGCCTGCTCTGCGGTCACCTGCCGGACAAATTCGGGGGAGCCAGAATCGCGCTGCTGTTAGTCGTAGTGCAGGCGGCGGGATTGCTGCACATAGGGCTTGCGCGCAACGGCATGCTCGCCTCCGCAGGCGCCGCGTTGGCCGGGTTCGGATACTCGCTGGTCTATCCCGGGTTCGGCGTAGAGGCCGTTCGGAACAACTCTCCCGAGACCCGGGGACTGATCATGGGTATTGATACGGTCTTTCTCGATATCGCGATGGCGGTGGGAAGTCCGGCGTCGGGCTGGATTGCCGATCTAGAAGGCTTGAATGCCGTCTTTAGCGCCAGTGCTGGCGTCACGCTGTTGGCCGCGGCGGTCGCGCTTCGGTTGTTGCGGCCACGTTGACGGTCTCCAACCAAAGCAACCGAGCTGGCGAATGACCGTCAAATGAAGAGGCCGCACGCGCGGCCTCATGATTGGCGGCGGCGGAACCATCATTCGATGGCTTTGTTCTTAGCCGAAGTCCAAACACCGCGGCGTCGCGCCAGGGATTGGAACGTCACATGCAAATCCATAGCGATCACGAGATCAGGCGACGGGACGTGCTCCTTGCTGGGGTGCTTCCGCGGCGCGTGGGGTTCCATCGCTAGCTCACGCCCAGCCTATCGCGCCTTCCGGGAGGTCGACGATGCCTGACCAGCCCTCCATGTCCGATGTGTCGATGGTCGTGAACGGCGAGACACGCAAACTCAGGCTTGATGTTCGTACCACCTTGCTCGACGCACTCCGAGAGCATCTTCATCTCACCGGAACCAAGAAGGGGTGCGATCACGGCCAGTGCGGCGCCTGCACGGTGATCGTCGCGGGCCGCCGGATCAACTCCTGCCTGACGCTGGCGGTGATGCACGAGAGCGATAGCGTCACCACGATCGAGGGGCTGGGCACGCCCGAGAACCTCCATCCGATGCAGGCCGCCTTCGTGAAGCACGATGGCTATCAATGCGGCTATTGCACGCCGGGCCAGATCTGCTCGGCGGTCGCCGTGCTCGACGAGATCAAGGCCGGCATTCCTAGCCATGTCAGCGCGGATCTGATGGCGCGGCCGGAACTGACGGCCATGGAGCTCCGCGAGCGCATGAGCGGCAACATCTGCCGCTGCGCCGCCTATCCCAACATCATCGACGCCATCAGCGAGGTGGCGAGGAGGAAGGCATGAAGTCCTTCACCTACGAACGCGCAACTTCGCCGGCCGAAGCGGTTGCCGCCGCCACCCGGATCCGGGGCGATGAAGCTCGAGATCGAGGCGCCCACCCATCTGATCGATGTGAACGGGCTCGCCTTCGACAAGATCGAAGCCACGCCCGACGGCGCCCTGCGGATCGGCGCCCTGGTGCGCAATACCGATCTCGCCGCGGATGAGCGCGTGCGGCGCGACTATCCGCTGCTCTCGCGCGCTCTGCTTGCCGGCGCCTCGGGCCAATTGCGCAACAGGGCAACGACTGCGGGCAACCTCCTCCAGCGCACGCGCTGTCCCTATTTCTACGACACCAACCAGCCGTGCAACAAACGCCAGCCCGGCAGCGGCTGTTCGGCTATCGGCGGATTCACGCGCAATCACGCCATTCTTGGCACCAGCGATGCCTGCATCGCCACGCATCCGAGCGACATGGCCGTGGCCATGCGCGCGCTCGACGCGACGGTGGAGACCCTGCGCCCGGATGGCGCAGCACGGCGCATTTCCATCGCCGAGTTCTACCGACTGCCCGGCGACACGCCCCAGATCGAGACCACCCTCCTGCCCGGAGAACTGATCACGGCGGTGACGTTGCCGAAACCGGTCGGCGGCAAGCAGATCTATTGGAAGGTCCGCGATCGCGCCTCCTACGCCTTTGCACTGGTTTCGGTCGGTGCGATCGTCCAGCCGGACGGAAGCGGGCGCGTGGCGCTCGGCGGCGTGGCGCACAAGCCATGGCGCGTCGAGGCGGCAGAGGCCGCGCCGGCGCCAACCCGACCCAGCAGAACGCATTCAAGCTGCCGCTGATCGAGCGCACCCTCGGTGCCGTTCTCTCAGAAGCGCGAGGATGAGCCATGAGGTTCGATATCCCAGCGACCACCAACCCGATCGACCAACTCAAGGTGATCGGCCAGCCCACCAGCCGGATCGACGGCCCGCTCAAGACCACGGGCACGGCGCCCTACGCTTATGAACGCCACGATGTCGTGCCGAACCAGGCCTATGGCTATGTCGTGGGCGCGGCGATCCCGAAGGGGCGGCTCGTCTCGATCGACCTTGCGAAAGCGCAGGCTGCGCCCGGCGTGCTCGCGATCGTCACGGCGGAGAAGGCCGGCAAGCTCAGCAAGGGCGGCCGGAACACCGCGACCCTGCTCGGAGGCCCCGCCATCGAGCATTACCATCAGGCGGTTGCGCTCGTCGTCGCGGAGACATTCGAGCAGGCGCGCGCCGCCGCCGGCCTGGTCCGGGTGGACTATGCGCGGGCCGAAGGCGTATTCGATCTCGCGGCGGCCAGCGACAAGCTCATCGACAGGCTGCCCACAGGGCAGTGACAGAACGTCGAGCAAATGGACCTCCGCCGCCAAGATCCTGGGGCCGGGGGAAAATGGCCTGTCGGTCCCCGTCGGAATCGTCGCGCTCTGGCCACCGGCTTTCTCGTGAGCGAGCCGCGCGCGTTAGATCGCCTCACATCCTTCAGCGACAGCAGCGCCTCATTCGTCGGCAGATTGCTCGCCTCGTCCATATAGAAGCATCGCGATCCGGAACTTCGCATTCCGTCACTGGTTCGACCTCAAAGGAGGGCGATGCCATGGCCCGATGCGAACAATGCGGAAATGACTACGATAAGTCCTTCCAGATCATCTCGGACGGACAAACCTACACATTCGATAGTTTCGAATGCGCCGTTCAGAAACTCGCGCCGACGTGCCCGCATTGCGGCTGCCGCGTCATTGGCCACGGAGTCGAGCAGGACGACGTCATCTATTGCTGTGCCCATTGTGCCAAGCAGGAAGGAGCGAGCGCCCTCAAGGACCGGGCTTAGTCGGAACCGGGGTCATGCGCAGAGTCTTCTCGGATCGACGCGAAGCCGGGCGGGAGCTTGCCGCTAAGCTCGCTCACTACTTAGAGCGCGACGATGTGATCGTGCTGGGCCTGCCGCGCGGGGGCGTTCCCGTCGGCTTCGAAGTGGCGCGGAGCCTGGGGGTGCCTCTCGACGTCTTCATCGTGCGCAAGCTCGGCGTTCCCGGGTACGAGGAATTTGCCATGGGAGCGATCGCGACCGGTGACGTCCGCGTCCTGAACCACGAGGTGGTCAATGGCCTCGGGCTTCCACCTCATGTCATCGACGGCGTGACTGCGAAGGAGGAAAAGGAGCTCCTGCGCCGCGAACGCCTCTATCGTGGTGGACGTCCGCCGCTCCGGGTGAACGCACGAACCGTTATCCTCGTGGATGACGGACTGGCGACCGGATCGACCATGCTGGCTGCTATCAGGGCGCTGCGGAAGGGCAATCCGTCCCGCATCATCGCCGCCGTTCCGGTGGGCAGTCCCGACATTTGCGAGGCGATGCAGGCCGATGCGGACGAGGTGATCTGCGCGACGACGCCCGAACCTCTGATCGGTCTCGGGCGCTGGTACGAGGATTTCTCCCAGACGAGCGATGATGAGGTCCGTGGGCTGCTCGCGAGGTCAACGCGTGCAACCGGCTCCCCGGACGGGGACTTCGCCGATGATGCCACCACCGCCAAGCTGCGGAAGCACATCGTTCGGCTTTCCGGCGGGGTGAGTGACTATGATGGGCTTCTCGACCTTATCGGCGAGGCCCGTTTCGTGCTGCTCGGCGAGGCTTCGCACGGCACTCACGAATTCTACGAAGAGCGGGCTCGGATCACTCACCGCCTGATCGAGGAGAAGGGCTTCACCGCCGTCGCCGTCGAGGCGGACTGGCCCGATGCCTACCGGGTCAACCGCTACGCCCAGATAACGAGCGAAGACCTCGACGCCGGGGAGGCTCTCTCGGATTTTCGGCGCTTCCCGACCTGGATGTGGCGGAACAAGGTCGTCGTCGACTTCATCGAATGGCTGCGCCGGCACAATGAGGTTCTCGTCGGAAACGAGACCAGGGCCGGGTTCTATGGGCTCGATCTTTATGCTCTGCACGGGTCGATGAAGGCCGTGCTGCGCTATCTCGACAAGGTCGACCCGACCGCGGCAGAGACCGCACGCCAGCGCTATGCTTGTTTCGATCATTTCGGGCCGGATCCGCAATCCTACGGGTTCATCGCGGGCAACGAGGTCGAGAAGTCCTGGCAGGATGCCGTGGTCGCGCAACTGGTCGAGATGCTGAAGCGGCGCGCCGTCGGAGCGCAACCCCAGGAGGGCGCGGACGAAGACGATCTCTTCGCGGCCCAGCAGAACGCGCGCCTCGTCAAGAATGCCGAGGCCTATTACCGCGCGATGTTCCTGGCTCCGGAATCCACCTGGAACCTGCGCGATCGGCACATGGCCGAGACCTTCGAAGCGCTCGCCGCCCATCTCGGCAGAGGCGCCCGAGCCCCGAAGATCGTGGTGTGGGCGCACAACTCCCATCTCGGCGATGCCCGGGCGACGGAAAGAAGTCGGATCGGCGAGATCAATCTCGGACAGCTCGTTCGCGAGGCCCATGAGCATGAAGCCTTCCTCGTCGGCTTCACGACCTATCGCGGAACCGTCACGGCCGCCTCGGAATGGGCGGTATCTCGGAGCGCAAAACCGTCCGGCCAGCCTTGCCGAGCAGCTTCGAAGCCCTGTTGCATGCTATCTCTGCCGGTCGCTTCCAGCTCGACTTGCGCCATGATGGCAAAGCTTTGCCGCCACAGCTCCTGGAACGGGCGATCGGCGTGATCTACCGGCCGGAGACGGAGCGGGCCCGCCACTACTTCCATGCCAATCTAGCCGCCCAGTTCGACGTCCTCTTGCATTTCGACGAGACGCGCGCGGTTGAGCCGCTGGAACGCTCGTCCGAATGGGACGTCGGGGAACTCGTCGAGACCTTCCCCTTCGGCGTCTAGGCCACCGAGACCTTCGGAAAGGGAGACGGATAATGGCGATCAGAACCATTCAGTTTCTCGCTGTTATTGTGACCGCACTCACACTGATCCCGGCAGGAGCCCATCTCGCCGTCCTCCCCAACAAGATCGGACTGTCTCAGGCCGACTACTTCACGGTCCAGGGCATTTATCGGGGATGGGCCATTCTCGGATGGCTCTGGCCTTCTGCTCTTCTCCTGAACTCTCTGCTGGCGTTCCTGGTGCGCTCGCAGAGTGGCTCCTCATGGCTCGCAGCCTGCGCCGCACTATGCTTTGCGCTCATGCTCGTGATTTTCGTCCTCTGGACGCTGCCCGCCAATCAAACGACGGAGAACTGGACGACGGTCCCGGCGAACTGGGAAGCCCTACGCCGCCAATGGGAATTCTCCCACGCAGCCAACACCGCGATCGCATTCGTCGCACTTAGTCTTTCGACGCTCTCAGCACTGTCGTGGCGGCCGGAGGCTCCGTAGATCTTCGTAATCTCCTCGATGCGGATCCTCCAAGCGGTCGAAGCGTTGCCTTGATTGAAGGTAGCACCTCGCTACCCGCGGCAGTCCATTCAGCAAGGGAGAAGACGATGCCGGACAAGAAAACCATCGAGAAGGCCCGCAACGACAAACGTGAAGGCAAATCCGCGAGCACGCAGGCCGGTGAATTCGTGCGAAAGGAAATCGAGGAGATCCGCCGCGGCGAGCACGGTGCGCGTTCGACCAAACAGGCCATCGCTATCGGCCTTTCCGAGGCCAGGCGAGCGGGCGTCGACCTGCCGCCGCCCAAGAAGGGCAAGGTCAAGGAAAGCACCCGCAAGAGCGCCGAATATGCCTACGCGGTCGGCCAGGGCGAGCGTAAGCCCAAGCGCCGCCCGAAGGTGTCGAAGGCGGTGTCCGACGTTCTCGAACATGAACCGAAAAACACCGCATCGCACGATGCGCTTTCGAAGCAAGCAAAGCGGGCAGCGTCACGCCGCACCCCTGAGGAGCGCTCGGCCGCCGCGCGGAAGGCTGCGCAGACCAAGGGAACGGCCGGACGTAAGGCTGCGGCACGAAAGGCGGCCGACACGCGTGCGCACCGAGGCTAAGATGTTTTCCGCGCTGACGACGGCAGCAGTAACTGGTCGCGTTGAGAGGACCGACGGGGCGTTGTACTTCAGCCTTCGCAGCAAGGGTCAGGACCGCGGCCATCGCCGTACCCGCCATTAGCCCCGACGCCGCAGCGAGGCCGTAAGGACGCGCTGCCGTCGGCCGAGCCGCCGGGGACAATTGCGATCGCTTCATAACGCTGTCCACGACTTCTAAGGTGGCCCGGCCCGCTTCGGGCGGTGCCGGGCCCTTCTGCGTCAGGCGTGGCCCCGCGAGCCTTCCTTTCGGCTGCCGATGAACGCCGCGACGTCGGGCGCGAGAAGATTGTGCTTCTCGGCCCACGACGCGAACAAGCCGCGTGCCGTATCCGGCTCGATTTCGCCGCGGATCGCCGCCAGGCAGGTCTTCAGGGCGAAGCCATGCACGGGATCGCGCCTGCTCACAGGCCAGTCGGCCAGGAACATGTAGGCTTCCATGGCCGACGCGATCGCTGCCGGATGCCCAAGCCCGGTCAGAATCACGACCGGCCTTTCGAAGTCGTCGGATTTCATCATGCAGTCCTCCCTGAGCGGGGAGCGATTGCCAACGTTGCCATAGCCATATCCTCCTGGAAGCAACATGGATCCGGTTTGGTTGATCGCCGCCTCGAGCAAGCTGTCGCTGTCGGCGGCCGCTGTAATTTTGGTAGGCGTTCTCGTCAGGTCAAGCCCTTCGCCGTATCGATACTCGACAGCAAACTCGCGACCGCCCGAGAGGATCTGCCGATCTATGCGGTGACCAAGCAAGCCCGCCGTGAGGGGACCGTCAGAGCGTCCTGGACGAGATTTCGATCAGGGATGGCGCTAAAGGCTTGAAACCGTTCGGCCTCATCCTAGATCGTTTTTGCCGGCTGCCAGTCGGAGCCGGCATGGTCGCGCCGGGAGCAGACCCGGCGTCGAGACGAACGCTTGTACCCATGTTGCTCCAAGGAGGATGTGGCTATGAGTACCACTCTCGACTTTAGCCCGCTGTTCCGGTCCAGCATCGGTTTCGAACGGTTGTTGAACGCCATCGAAGCCAATCGGGCCGAAGACAGCGACAACTGGCCGCCCTACGACATCATCAAGGCCAGCAAGGACGAATACCGCATCGCGATGGCGGTCGCGGGCTTCTCGCAGAACGATCTGACCGTTGCCCAGGAACAGAACCTGCTCATCGTGTCGGGCCAGAAGGCCGATAGCAATCGGGGCGATTACTTGCATCACGGCATCGCCGCCCGCCCGTTCCAGCGGCGCTTCGAGCTCGCCGACTATGTGAAGGTGACGCAAGCGGAGCTGGAGAACGGCCTGCTGACGATCGCGATGAAGCGCGAAATCCCCGAGGAGAAGAAGCCGCGACGGATTGCGATCGCGAGCGGGGTTGAGGCTTCCGATACCAAAGGCGGGCGCGACGAAGCCGCAGAGCGCGCCGCCTAAGCGTCGCAGGCTGACCTATATCCGATCAGTATGAAGGAGGCAGTCATGAGTGTTCGTGATCTGATTCCCTGGGGCCGCCACACTGGCGGTATGCTCCCATCCGTGTTCCGGGACGAGGACCGCAGTCCCTTCATGTCCTTGCATCGGGAAATGAACCGTCTCTTCGACGACGTTTTCCGGACCTTCGAGAGCCGCCTGCCGACCTCCGGCGTCCTCTCGTCCTTCGGCGCCGGCTGGCCAAATGTCGAGATCTCGGAGACCGACGCCGCGATCAAGGTGACGGCCGAGATCCCGGGGCTCGAAGAAAAGGACGTCGAGGTCCTGCTCCAGGACGGCGTTCTGACGCTGAGGGGCGAGAAGCGCTCCGAAACAAACGACAGCGAGCGGCAGTTCTCGGAACGCCTTTATGGTCGCTTCGAACGCCGAATCCCTCTCGGCGCGGAGGTCCAGGAAGACAGGATCGAGGCGCGTTTCAGGAACGGCGTCCTGAGCGTGACCTTGCCGAAGAGCGAGAAGGCCCAGTCGCAGATCAAACGTATCGCGATCAAGGCCTGAGGCCTTTCCGGGGCCGGCGGCATCCTGTTGGAGCCGCCGGCTCCATTCGGAACGCTCCGAGGAGTGGATCGGCTCGCTTCCTCCCCTGAGCGGGCGGTCCGAGAGCGAGTGCCAGTAATGGAGAACGGCATGAGCCCAGACGAAATCGCAGCCATCCTCGGCCCGGTCGATCCCGTGCTGATCGCCGAGATCGCCAAGACCGGGGCCACGCAGGAGGAACTTGCCCAGGCCTGGATCTGGATCAACGCGGACGAAGCTCTGATCAATGAAGGCCGCCCGCTGCCCTCCGGCCGCACCCACTGCATGATCAGGAGCGTCGTCGTCGCGACCCGCAAGTCGCTCAGCTACACCACCAACCTCGAAGAGCTGACCGACGCGCTCGCGGTCCGCTGAGACCCTCGCACCCGGGCGGCTGCCGTCCGGGTGAGAACGGGCAAGCGTCGCGGCATCGGGGGAGCTACCTGCACCGAAGGCCGCTGCTTGCCTCCTGCGCATCGCCGCGCCACCGCGACTCCTCGATCACAATCGACGACGAGACGGCATCATGTCGCCTGCCGGCACTTCATCGATGGGCGCGTCGTCGAAGGTACCGGTGCCCGCCTTCCGGTCGCGCGCCCGTCCGATCTGGTCGAGTATGCCGAGGTGCCGATCGCGGATGGCGATCTCGTCGACCGGGCGGTGAGAAATGCGGCTGAAGCTGCGGCGACCAGTGGTTGGGCGAGCCAGCCGCCGCGCGAACGGGCGCGCGCGATGCGGCGCTGGGCCGACCTGATCGAGGAACGCGGCACGGAGCTCGGCCGGCTCGAAGCCCTGGGCTCGACCAGACCGATCGCACAGGCCGTGAGCGGCGATGTCGCGAGCGTCGCCGAGGGCATCCGCTTCTTCGCCGAATGGGCCGATAAGCTCGGCGGCGATGTCGCCGCGACGCGCAGCGACAATCTCGGCCTGATCGTATCGGAACCTTATGGTGTCGTCGGCGCCATCACGCCCTGGAACGTGCCGCTCAGCATGGCATCGTGGAAGGCCGGCCCCGCGCTGGCCGCCGGAAACGCCATCGTCCTGAAACCCTCCGAGCTGACACCGTTTTCGACCGTGCTGCTGGCGCAGCTCGCGGTAAAGGCCGGCATCCCGCCCGGCATCCTCAACGTTGTCCACGGCACCGGCAGCACCGGCGAAGCGCTCTGCCGCCATCCCGGCATCGCCAAGCTTTCCTTCACCGGCTCGACGCGCACCGGTATCGCCGTGATGAAGGCCGCCGCCGAGAGCGGCCTCAAACCTGTCACCCTCGAGCTGGGCGGCAAGAGCCCCCAGCTCGTGTTTGCCGACGCGGACCTCGAAAAGGCCGCGGCCTGTATTGCCGGCTCGCTGCTCGCCAATGCCGGACAGGCCTGCGTCGCGGGCTCGCGCTTGATCGTCCAGCGGGCTGTGGCGGAGCAACTGGCGACGCTGCTGCAGACGCTTCTTTCCGACATCGCCCCAGGACCGACCTGGCTGGAGACGACCTCCTTCTCGCCAATCATCTCGGAGCAGCAGGCGCAGAGCATCGAGCGGATCATTGCGGCGAGCCTGGAGCAGGGCGCAGCCTGCATCTTCGGCGGGGGGCGCCTGGAGGGGCACCGCGGAGCCTTCTACCAGCCGACGATGCTGATGCAGGTCAATGGCGAGACGGCAGCGGTGCGCAAGGAGGTATTTGGCCCGGTTCTGACGATCCAGAGCTTCGAGAGCGAGGAAGAGGGCTTCGCCCTGGCGGACCATCCCGAGTACGGGCTGGCGGCCGGCGTCTATACCCGCGATCTCGGCCGCGCCCTGCGTGCGATGCGAGCGATCAAGGCCGGGACGGTCTGGATCAACCGCTACAGCCGCACGCTCGATTTCATCCTGCCGACAGGCGGCTTCAAGAGTTCCGGGATCGGCAAGGATCTCGGCCGGCAAGCTGTCGAGCAGAATCTGCGCCACAAGACCGTTCTGGTTGATTTTGGCGCCTGAGCTCGTTGCCGGGACCTCGCTCGGAGCATCCATCGCTGCGATCGCTACAATTGGTCTCCAGAGACTGTTTCAGTCTGAAAGATGCTCGGCTTGCACCAAACGCGGCTGCCCACGCATCGCGCCGAGCTGGCCTGCCAGCAAGCGGACGCTCCGGGAGTCCGCAACGGGCCACAAACGTCAGTCGTTCGTCCGGGCGAAATGTGCCAGTAGCCGACTCTGCCTCGTCGCCTGGAAGCGATGGGGTGGACGCCCCCTGACGGCATCGAAGTGCCAAAGTGGTGGTGTTTGAGCGCACCACTGCAAAGGAGGCGTCCGTGAGTGAAGTTACCACCATTGGCCTCGATCTGGCGAAGGCTGTTTTCCCGGCGCATGGGGCTGACGCGACCGGCTCGGTCATATTCCGCAAGAGGCTCCGGCGGAATCAGGTGCTATCCTTCTTCTCCGCCCTGCCACGCTGCCTGGTTGCGATGGAAGCCTGCGCCAGTGCTCATTATTGGGCTCGGGAGATCTCCACACTAGGGCACGAGACCCGGCTCATCCCGCCAGCATACGTGAAGCCCTTCGTCCACCGGCAGAAGAATGACATGGCCGACGCGCAGGCGATCTGCGAGGCGGCGCAGCGGCCGACGATGCGGTTCGTCACGCCCAAGAGCGCGCAGGCGCAGGGGGCGGCGGTGATCTTCCGCACGCGCGACCTTCTGGTGCGCCAGAGAACTCAGCTGATCAACGCGCTGCGCGGCCACCTTGCCGAGTTCGGCTTCATCGTGGCCCAGGGACCCGGCCATGTGAGCAAGCTCATCGACCTGATTGACGATCCTGCGAGTGACATGCCGGCCGAGGCTCGGCCGGTCCTGGCAATGATCGCCACAAGCTTGCAGATGCTCCAATCAAACATCGCAGAGCTCGATCGAAAGATCGCGGCCCGGTCGAAAGATCGCGGCCCGGTCGAAAGCCGATCCTGTCGCAAAGCAGTTGATGACGATCCCTGGCATCGGACCAATCGCGGCCACAGCCTTGGTGGCATTGGCGCCAGCAGCGCACACCTTTCGACGGGGCAGAGACTTCGCCGCGTGGTTGGGGCTTACCCCCAAGCAGCATTCCAGTGGTGGTAAGGAGCGTCTGGGCAGGACCACAATGATGGGCGAACGCAGCCTGCGCAGACTCCTGATCCTGGGCGCAAGCTCGGCGGTCAAGGTCGCGGCCCGCGACAGATCGCGAGCCAGTCCGGGGCTCGACGGCATGCTGGCACGCAAGCCACGCATGCTGGTGACGGTGGCATTGGCCAACAAGATTGCCAGGATCGTCTGGGCGCTCATGGCGCACGGCGGATCCTACAGAGCTCCGACTGCTGCGGCATAGAAGCCGAGGCGGTCAGAGGCGGTCAGGGAGGCAGGAAGGTCCGAAGAGAGGTATGGCGCAACGGTCAGAAGACGGGGTCGGGAAAACCAGGGAATATGTCCCAGCGCCTCGAGCGCGCGGAAGCGGTGTGGACCCGACCCGCGATCTCCATACAGGCCAGCGGTCCCGTGAACGGCCGCACCAGTAGGCCGGACACACGGACGCACCTGAACCTGAGCGCCAATCGCCTCGACAAAAACCTCTTGCATCCGAAGGGGCGTCCACACACGGACATTCGGGATCGATCAGCTCCGGGGCCGGCATCGCCGCCCCTTTTGCGGACTTTCCAATTGGTTCGGTTGATTACGGGTCAAGGCCGAAAGCTGAAGTCGTCGGCGTGGTAACGGTTCGTCGCCGTCGCGCCGAGAGCGGCCATCCAGCTCGTTTATCGAGGCGATCGGCAAACGGCCACGGGCAATCGCTTGGCCAATATCAAGGGCCAGGGCGGCGAACTCAAATCGCAATCGAGCTACTTGTAGGCGACCGCAGCGCTCGACGGACCCGTCAGCGGGATGATCTTGAAATCCCGGAATCCAACCTCACGACACCAGCCCGCAAAGTCGGATCCCGAATAATCGAAGGCGTCGCCAAATTCGATCAGCATGTTGAGAGACATCATCAGACCGAATGCATTCTCTCGTCTTGCATCGTCGATGAGCGCCTCGATAACCACAAATGCACCGCCTGGGGGCAAGGCATCATAGGCCTTCCGAATGAGCATCTTCTTCTTATCAAGGTTCCAGTCGTGCAGGATCATCCCCATGGTGATGACGTCCGCCTTGGGCAATGGATCGGTGAAGAAGTCGCCACCGACAGCCGTTACCCGGTCGGTCAGGCCCGCCTGCTGTATTTTGCGTGTGGCTAACGGCACGACTTCGAGGAGATCGAAGCTGGTGCAACGCATGTGCGGATGCGCTGCGGCGACCATGCAGGAAAGCTGCCCGGTCGCACCACCGACATCGCAAAGGGTCTTGAACGTGGAGAAGTCGAATGTCCGAGCAAACTCTTTGAAGTTTCCGGCCGAGATTCCCGACATCGCGTTCATGAACTGCTCAAGGCGTGCCGGGTCCGCGTAGAGCTTCGTGAACATTGGCTCGCCGGAGTGCTTGGTTTCGTTTTGTGGCATTCCGGTCTTGAGAGCCTCGGTGAGGTCCGCCCAGAATCGATACAGGCGAGCGTTCGCCATCTCGAGGATGCCGCCGATGTAGTCAGGGCTATTTCGATCCAGGAAAAGGGCGCTCTCCGGCGTATTCGAGTAGCGCGCATCCGGACCGTCGCCTTCACGTTGGAGAAACTTGAGAGCCACTAATGCGTCGGGGAGGTCCGGTATGGCGCGTGGACTGAGTTGCAATGCCGCGGCGATCTCCTTTCCCGTCATCGGCTGGCTAGCGAGCTTGGTGAAGAGTTCCAGCTCGACGGCTGAAAGCAGTGTCTTCGACGCAAAGAACCCCATCCCGACTTGCATGACATGTGACGGATCCAGCCCGGACATGATTGCCTCTTGTCGGTAGTGCCGCACCCTGGCTGCTGTCTCGCGCGGCGGCAGTCTAGCACACTTGAACGCTACCCAAACCCTGCCATCAGGTGAACCGTCCCGGCTTTGCCGGAGGCCCCAACTCCTGAGAGGATGGGGCCATGACGAGCAAGACGACGAACAAGTTCTCGCCTGAGGTGCGTGCGCGCGTGGTGCGGATGGTGCTGGATCACGAAGCCGAGCATCCGTCGCGCTGGGCGGCGATCACGTCGATCGCGAGCAAAATCGGCTGCACGGCGCAGACGCTGAACGAGTGGGTGAAGAAGGCCGAGGTCGACAGCGGCCGCAAGCCTGGGCTGACGACGGACATGGCGGCCCAGCTCAAGGCTCTCGAACGCGAGAACCGAGAACTGCGGCAGGCGAACGAGATCCTGCGCAAGGCGTCGGCGTATTTTGCCCAGGCGGAGCTCGACCGCCGACACCGGTCATGATCGCCTTCATCGACGATCACCGCAGGGCCTATGGGGTCGAGCCGATCTGCAAGGTGCTCCCGATCGCCCCGTCAACCTACCATGAGCATGTCGCCAAACGGATCGATCCGGGGAAGCTGTCGGCTCGGGCGAAGCGGGACCTGGAGCTGAAGCCGCAGATCGAGCGTGTGTTCGGTGAGAACTTCGAGGTCTATGGCGCGCGCAAGGTCTGGCGGCAGATGTTGCGCGAGGGGCTCGACGTTGCCCGCTGCACGGTCGAACGCCTGATGTCGGACCTTGGCCTGCAAGGTGTCATTCGCGGCAAGCCGATCCGCACGACCATCCAGGACAAGGCCGCACCGTGCCCGCTGGACCATGTCAACCGGGTCTTCCATGCACCGGCGCCGAACCGGCTCTGGGTCTCGGACTTCACCTACGTCTCGACCTGGTCAGGCTTCGTCTATGTCGCCTTCGTGATCGATGCCTATGCTCGGCGGATCGTCGGCTGGCGGGTGAGCCGGACGGCCCATGCCAGCTTCGTGCTCGACGCGTTGGAGCAGGCCCTGCACGAGCGCCGACCTGTGCACCGGGGTGGCCTCGTGCATCATTCCGACAGAGGTTCTCAATACGTCAGCATTCGATACACCGAGCGCCTCGCCGAGGCCGGTATCGAGCCCTCCGTTCGGCAGTGTGGGCGACAGCTACGACAATCTATGGACGCCTCCCGCAGCAAGATGATTTCTGACGTTGAACCCGGCATTGGGTGCGTAAATCTATCCGGCCTGTCGCTGGAGCGATCCCGCCCCGGGCCATGATGGGCTCCGCTGCTCTCTCCCTCATAACGCTATCGGCCTCGAAGGCCATGTCGTAGGTCAGGGTCGAGAACGCGGTCCTTGCCGAGTTGCCATCATCCTTCATCTCGCACGCATCATCGCTTGCGCGACGACCTTCATACCCACATCAGGCGCGGGCGTAGTCCTCCTGCCGCGTCAACATCGCCCAGGCGATCCGAACAGTCTTGTTCGCCATGGCCACGATCCCCTTGTTGAAGCCGCGGCGATCAATCACCGCCTGGAACCAGCGTGATCGCGGATCTGTCTTGGTCTTCAACCTCAACGCGACCGCTCTTGCGCCATGCACGAGTTGTCGACGCAGATAGTGGTTCGCGCGTCGCCCGACCCGCCCAGACGGGATTTGCCGCCGGTCGAATATTGGCGCGGAACCAGGCCGATCCAGGCCGCCATCTCTCTTCCAGACTGGAACTGTCGAGGATCGCCGATGCTGGCGGCGAGTGCCGTCGCAACAATCGGGCCCACACCTGGTAGCGTCATCAGGCGGCGGCAAGTCTCGTCCTCTCGGCAGATGGCGATCAATCTATCGTCTAGCCGCTCGATACGGCCTTCCAGGCTCTCCAACTCGTCAAGAAGCGCTTCGAAGGTTTCCCGCGCCATGGCGGAGACGCGGGCTTCGGCGAGCCCGCCGCGGACGCGTGAAAGAAGAAGCGCCGCACCTTTCGGATAGATCAGGCCGTATTCGGCCAGCAGACCACGCAGGTGGTTGATCAAGCTGGTCCGTTGCACCACGAGACGGTCCCTGACGCGGTGCCGCGACTGCAGATCTTGTTGCTCCTCGGTTTTGACTGGCACGAAACGCATCGTCGGCCGCGATGCCGCATCAAAAATCGCCTCGGCATCCACCGCGTCGTTCTTCGATCCGCGCACGAAGGGCTTGACGAAATGGGGATTGATCAGCCGCACCTCGTGTCCGGCAGCCATGAACAGGCGCCCCCAATAATGGGCTGTCGCGCATGCCTCCATGGCGATAACCGCCGGAGCGAGCTTCACAATCAGCGACGGCAAGCCCTGACGGCCGACGCGCCGCGAGATGATCTCGCCGTCTGCGCTGATCCCATGCACGTGAAATGACTGCTTCGCCAAGTCGATTGCCAGCATCCGCATGTCCCGGCCTCCTGCTCATCAAAAGCCCCTAATCAAGGGCGCGGAGCGGGAGGCGTCCATCCCATAACGCCAAGGCCGAGACGATCAACGGCCTCTACAAGGCCGAGCTCATCCACCGGCGCGGGCCGTGGCGATCCTTCGAAGCCGTGGAGTTCGCGACCCTGAGCTGGGTCGACTGGTTCAACAATCGCCGGCTGCCGGAGCCCATCGGCAACATCCCGCCCGCCGAAGCCGAAGAACGCTACTACGCGATGCTGGACGAGCCAGCCATCGCAGCCTGACTCAAACCAAACGGCCTCCGGCGAAACCGGGGCGGTTCAAACAGCATCGAAGCAGGCCCCTACCTCAGACCACCGGCATGAGGTTTCTGTTCCTGCTGGGGCCCGATCGGCGCCGACCGGGACCCAGCCATCTTCCAAGTTGACGAATTAAGTTGACGAATTAAATCACTAAGATGGCACGCGTATCGCCCTGGGTCCTGCTTCAGAGCTGATTCACAGCCAGGCGTTACAAAGCCAGATCAACGGATCGGAGGCGCGTATTGTAGGCCTCCCTCGATCCACAACGCATTTTTGCCACGGGAAATCTTGAGAACGGAGTCCTTGCCGACATTGCGATCGAAGGCTTCGCCGTAATTGCCAACGAACTTGACGATCCGGTAGACCCAGTCGTTGGTCAATCCTATCCCCTCGCCGAATTTGCCCTCGACACCGAGCAGGCGGCGGATTTCGGGGTTGGGCGATTTCAGCATCTCGTCGACATTCGCCGTTGTCACACCGAGCTCTTCCGCATCGAGCATGGCAGCATGAACCCACTTAACCAGATTGAACCACTGTAGATCACTGCTACGCACGACCGGGCCGAGCGGCTCCTTCGAGATCAGCTCCGGCAGGACGATCGCGTCGCTGGGGTTCACCAGCTTCAGCTTCAGGGCGTATAATGCAGAGGCATCGTCGGTCAGCGCGTCGCAGCGCCCGGATTCGAAGGCCTTGATGGCTTCATCGCCCTTGTCGAAGGTCACCGGTTCATACTTGATCTTGTGCTTGCGGAAATGGTCGGCGACGTTGAGTTCCGTCGTCGTGCCCTGCTGCAGGCAGATCGAGGCACCGTCCAGCTTCAGCGCAGAGTCGACCCCGAGCTTCTTCTGCACAAGGAAGGCCTGGCCGTCATAGTAGTTCACGCCGGCGAAGGTCAGGCCGAGCGTGGTGTCTCGCGCCATTGTCCAAGTTGAGGTACGGGACAGCAGGTCGACTTCGCCGCTCTGGAGCGCGGTGAAACGGTCCTTCGATGAGAGCGGCGTAAACTTGACCTTTTTCGGATCGTTGAAGATCGCGGCCGAAATAGCGCGGCAAAGATCGACATCGAGGCCGGCCCACTCGCCTTGAGCGTCCGGAATGCCAAAGCCGGCTAGACCCGGGCTGACACCGCAGATCAAAGCCCCGCGGCTCTTGACCGTTGCGAGCGTCGTCGTTTGCGCCTGAACCGGCATCACGGTCATCGAAACCGCGAATGCGAGCAATGCAGATGCGATGGTCTTCATGTGTCCCCTCTTTATATTTGGATACGGTCTTTATCGCGGGGCGGACTCTCCCGCATTCCAGCGGCAGTATCTGCCGTTCTGCAGGCTTTTTCGGCAGGGCCGCCTTTGTTGGTGGGCGGATTCGGACGAGCGGGAAATTTCAGCTGAGCGCCTGGCTCGCAAGCGCGATACGCCGTGTGCCACCCGGTACCGCAGGCATGTACGGAACCCGCCCCAGACCCTTCGATCTAGCGCTGTCAGTGGCATGAACCAAGTCCGGACGATGGCTTGGACTGATTGTGCACAATCTGCCGACGGGCGAGCTTGGCACAGCGTGCCAGCTATGACGGAAGTCGGGAGGCGCAGGCGACGATCGAGGCGCCGCTCGAAGGCTTTTGCCGCGACATGGGGCCAGTGACCGCTGTTGGCGGGCGCAAAGGTGTCTTCGCTCGATGATCTCGATCGGCGTCAGGTTCCGTAGCCTCTTATCCGTGCTCCCGACTGCCGGAAGGCTGCCAAGCGTTCCGGTGAAAACCTGAAGGTCCTTCTACCCCTCGCTGGAATCCGCGGATCTCGAACGAGAACGCGATCAGTTCCTCGATCGGATCCTCTACAATGGCGGGTACATCCCCATCACTTTGGGGCCCCTCTCGGCCGAGGAACGGCGGAAAGCCGCCGACGCGATGTCAGCCTTCCTGCTTCTCGTCAGATTTGTCAGCCCACCAGGCTTTGATTGTCTCGCATTTCGGACCAAGAACGTCTTCGTAAATGTCGCCGTTCTGGATGATGAGCGCCGCGATCCTCTCAGGATGCGCGAGGGCGTGCCGGAGACCGATCTGCGATCCGTAGTCGTGAAGCCAGACTGCATAGCGCTCCAGGCCAAGCGACTCCGTCACATCTGCGAGCACTTCGGCATAGGCGTCGAAATCATATCCGAACCTTGCCGGATCCGGTGTGTCACTGTAGCCGAAGCCCGGCCAATCGAAGGCGATGGTGCGCCAGCGATCGGCCAGGGCTGGCATCAGGCGCCGAAACTGAAAGGAAGAGCACGGATAACCGTGCGGCAGAAGCAGAGCCGGAGCATTCTCAGGACCGGCTTCGCGAATAAAATGGTTGAGACCGTCGGTCAGGCCCGCGTGAAGGGCGAAAGCGCTCGCCGGCAAATCGCACCCCGTGATCGCCTCGCTCGCAGGCCGACTTTTTCAACGATATCCGCCAATTCCTGACATTCACTGGCTGCCAGGAAGCCGACGTTTTCGCAGGTACGCTGAATAGTGTCCGTCGTCAGATGATTTGAGACGGCTTCGGTGTTTCAGTCAGGGAGGCTCTCGCGCATCCCAGTGTGAGGCCATGCGGTCTCCACAGATGATGCTGCAATTTCCGCGGCAGGCGCTACCTGTAGCCGCGCGGGTCGATTGCGAGCTTCTTCAAACGAGAGGCCAGCGTCGTCGGCCTGAGCCCGAGGAGTTCGGCTGCGCCTCCGGGCCCGCTGACTCGACCGCTTGCAGCCTCCAGCGCGGCTATCAGCGCGGCTCGATCGCGCTCACGCCGATCCGTTTCAGTGAGCAGCACGCCGGTCGGAACAAGATGCGAGGTATCCTTCGGAGCGGGCTGCGGCAATCCCGGCAGGTCGATTGCGAGGCGTCCGTCACGAGCCAGAATGGCCGCGCGCTCAATGACGTTCTGGAGTTCACGAACATTGCCGGGCCAGTCGTAGGCGCAGAGCCGCATGACGTTGCTCTTCGAAAGTTTCAGCCCGCTCGTGCGTAGCCGGCGCTCCGCCATCGCCAAGAAATGCAGCGCCAGGGCAGGAACATCGTCCAGCCGATCGCGCAGTGGCACTGAGACGATCGGGAAGACGGCGAGCCGGTAGAACAAGTCTTCGCGGAAACGGCCTTCGCGCACCTCGCGGCGCAGGTCGCGGTTGGTTGCGGCGACGACCCGCACGTCGACATGGTGGGTCCGCTCCTCGCCGATGCGCTGCAATTCCCCCTCCTGCAGAACGCGCAGCAGCTTGCCCTGCAGTTCGAGCGGGATTTCGCCAACCTCGTCGAGGAAGAGTGTGCCGCCATCGGCGAGTTCGAATCGGCCCAGGCGGTCGCGCAGTGCGCCAGTGAAGGCGCCTTTGACATGGCCGAAGAACTCGCTCTCGAACAGGTCGCGCGGCACGGCGGCGCAGTTGACGCGGATGAGCGGGCGGGCGCCGCGCTCGCTCGCCTCGTGGATCGCGCTGGCGATCAGTTCTTTGCCGGTGCCGGATTCGCCTGTGATCAGGACGGCCGCGTCGGTGCGCGCGACCAACTCCACCTGCCTCAGAATGCCCTGGATCGCCGCCGAGCTGCCGATGATGCCGCGATGGCTCCGCTCGCTACGGATTTCCTCCTGCAGATAGGCATTCTCATTCTGGAGACGCTCGCGCAAGCTGTCGACCTCGGCGAGCGCGGCGCGCAGCTTCTCGTCGGCCTCGTGGCGGGCGGTGACGTCCCGGAAGATGATGACGGCGCCCGCCAGCCGGCCGCGATCGCGAATGGGCGTCGAGGTGTATTCGACCCAGAAGCCAGTGCCGTCCTTGCGGAAGAACATCTCGTTTTCGACATGGTGGACGGAGCCGTCGCGGAAAGCGGCGTAGATCGGGCATTCCTGATGCGGGTAGTGGCTGCCATCCGCCCGATGGTGATGCACGCAAGCGTGCATGTCGCGACCGACGAGCGCGCCGGGCTCCCAGCCGAGCATGGACTCGGCAGCCGGGTTGACGAAGGTTGTCCGGCCTTCGTCATTGACGCCGAATATGCCTTCTCCCGCCGCACGCAGGATGAGCTGACTGCCTCGCTCGATCTCCTGAAAGAGCCTTTCCGTTCGCCGCCATTCGGCGATGCCGCCGCGCATATGATCCTCTGCATCGGCGTCGAGATCGCGCTGGCGACGCGCGTCGAGATCGGAGAAGGACAACAAGACCGTGGGAACCGACGCTCCTGCGATCACCGTGCCGAGGCATTCCAATGCCTCGGCACCGCCATCCACACGTCGGGGAGTCAGTGCGCGCGTGGCGTAGCGCCCCTTGTGCAGGACGGCTTCGGTGAAGACGGTCAGAGCCGGAACCTGCCCCGGAAACAGCTCCACCACCAGACCACCCTCGAGATCGGCGCCGGCGGCAAACAGGCGGCGGGCGGAATCGTTGACAGCAAGGATTCGACCGCTTCCGGCCTCGACGGCCAGCGCCGGGTCGACGGCGTTCTCGAAGGACAGCTCGGCGAAGGAACGCTCCATGAGAGCAGATTACGATCATTCGTCAATTCAGTCACGGAATATCGTTTTTTACGATAGTTCGTCATTCCGTTCGATTCGCGTAAGACACTGATTTTACTGTGTTCTGAAACTCAGTTCGGCTTGGCCCGCTCCTTGCTCGGTTAACATATGCCTTCCGCGGTTGCCGAGGAGACACGCATGTCGCTGTTCAAGAACGCCTTCGACGCCACCCGGCGCATCGTCCGCGGCTGCACCTGCGGCCGGCATGAAAGCCAGGACGCGCATGAGCAAGCGCACCGCGCCGAGTCCGAAGAGACGCGCTATGGCCGCGTCGTCGAGAACGCTGTGATGCGCGCGCTGTTCCCGCGCGACGCACTGCGCCGCCTCTTCCTCCAGCAGGTCGGCGCCTCGACTGCGATGGCAGCGATTTCCAGCCTGCTTCCGATCGCGGCCGCCACCGAGGCCTTCGCGCAGGCTGTGCCGGAGAAGAAAGATCTCAAGGTCGGCTTCATCCCGATCACCTGCGCCACGCCGATCATCATGGCCCATCCGATGGGTTTCTATTCCAAGCACGGGCTCAACGTCGAAGTCATCAAAACGGCTGGCTGGGCTGTCATCCGCGACAAGACGCTGAACAAGGAATACGACGCCGCGCATATGCTCTCGCCGATGCCGCTGGCGATCACGATGGGTGTCGGCTCAACGGCGACGCCATACACCATCCCGGCGATCGAGAACATCAACGGCCAGGCGATCACGCTCTCGGTGAAGCACAAGGACAAGCGCGATCCGAAGAGCTGGAAGGGCTTCAAGTTCGCCGTGCCCTTCGACTACTCGATGCACAACTACCTGCTGCGCTATTATCTGGCCGAGCATGGCATCGACCCGGACACGGACGTCCAGATTCGCGCCGTGCCGCCCCCGGAGATGGTCGCCAATCTGCGCGCTGACAACATCGACGGCTTCCTCGGCCCCGACCCGATGAACCAGCGAGCGGTCTTTGATGGCGTCGGCTTCATCCACATCCTGTCGAAGCAAATCTGGGACGGGCATCCCTGCTGTGCCTTCGCCGCCTCCAAGGAGTTCGTCACGCAGACCCCGAACAGCTATGCGGCGTTGCTCAAGGGCATCATCGACGCCACTGCCTTTGCTTCGAATCCTGACAACCGCAAGCAGATCGCCGAGGCCATCGCGCCGGCGAACTACATCAACCAGCCGGTGACGGTGCTCGAACAGATCCTGACCGGCACCTATGCGGACGGTCTCGGCAGCGTCCAGCGCGATCCTAAGCGCGTCGATTTCGACCCCTTCCCGTGGGATGGCTTCGCCGTGTGGATCCTGACCCAGATGAAGCGCTGGGGGCAGATCAAGGGCGATGTCGACTATGCGGGTATCGCCAAGCAGGTCTTCCTGGAGACCGACACCGCCAAACTGATGAAGGAGGCGGGCCTGGCGCCGCCGACACCCGGCTCCAAGACCATCGTCGTGATGGGCAAGAGCTTCGATTCGTCAAAGCCGGCGGACTACGTCAAGAATTTCGCGATCAAGCGGAGCTGATGCCATGAGCGCCGCAGTTTCCGAAGCACCGCGCCTGCCGCTGCCGCCCTTCACGTTCGCCAGCGCGGCGCAGAAGGCGCGGGCCGCCGAGGGCGCCTGGAACAGCCGTGATCCGCAACGGGTCGCGGCGGCTTATACGCCGACGAGCCGATGGCGCAACCGGGCGGAGTTTTTCGCCGGCCGGGAGGCGATCGTCGCCTTTCTCGAACGGAAATGGGCGCGGGAACTCGACTACCGACTGATCAAGGAGGTCTGGTCCTTTCACGAGAACCGGATTGCGGTTCGCTTCGCCTATGAATGGCCTGACGACAGCGGCAACTGGTTCCGCTCGCACGGCAACGAGCAGTGGCAGTTCGCCGCCGACGGACGCATGGAGCGCCGCGAGGCCTCGATCAACGATGTGAGGATCGCCGAAGCTGAACGGTTGTTTCACTGGCCGCTCGCTCCGCGGCCGGACGACCATCCCGGGCTTACGGAGCTTGGCCTATGACGGCTTCTCTGAATGTGAGGGCGCTCGTTCTCTCCGTGGCGATCTTCATCGTCTTTCTTCTCGGCTGGCATCTGGCCGTACAGTCGGGCGGCGCAGGACCAGCCGGAAATATCGATCCCGAATACGCTAAGCTGATGGGCCAGCAGGTGACGCAGGGCAAATCGGCAATGCCCAGCCCGCTCGATGTCGGCGCGACGCTATGGAAGCATCTTTCCGATCCGTTCTACGACAAGGGGCCGAACGACAAGGGCCTCGGCATCCAGCTCGCCTATTCGCTCGGCCGAGTCCTGCTCGGTTATGCGCTGGCGGTGCTGGTAGCCGTGCCGCTCGGCTTCCTGGTCGGACTCTCGCCGCTGATCTCCAAAGCGCTCGATCCCTTCATTCAGGTTCTCAAGCCGATCTCGCCTTTAGCCTGGATGCCGCTCGCGCTCTACACGATCAAGGATTCGGGCGTCTCGGCGATCTTCGTGATCTTCATCTGCTCAGTCTGGCCGATGCTGCTGAATACCGCCTTCGGCGTCTCCACCGTGCGCAAGGAGTGGATCAACGTCGCGCGCACGCTCGAGGTCGGACCGATGAAGCGGGCGCTGACCATCATCCTGCCGGCCGCGGCACCGACGATCCTGACCGGCATGCGTATCTCGATCGGCATCGCCTGGCTCGTCATCGTTGCGGCCGAGATGCTCGTGGGCGGCACAGGTATCGGCTACTTCGTCTGGAACGAGTGGAACAACCTCTCGATCACCAATGTGATCGTCGCGATCACCGTGATCGGCGTGATGGGCATGATCCTCGACCAAACGCTCGCCCGCTTGCAGCGCGCTGTGATCTATCCGGATTGAGCCATGACCGAGAAGTTCATCTCCATCGAGGGGATCGCGCGGCGCTTTCCGAAGCCCGGCGGCGGCATCACCGCCGTGTTCGAGGACCTCTGGTTTTCGATGCGGAAGGGCGAATTCGTCTGCATCGTCGGCCATTCAGGCTGCGGCAAGACGACTGTGCTCAACATCCTCAACGGCCTCGACGCGCCAGATGAGGGCGCCGCGATCGTCGACGGCAGCGCCATCGAAGGGCCTTCGCTCGACCGGGCCGTAATCTTCCAGAGCCATGCGTTGCTGCCCTGGTGCAGTGTGCTCGGCAATGTCGCCTATGCGGTTGCTGCCCGGAACAAGCACTGGTCCCGGACGCAGGTCACCTCGCATGCCATGGCCTTCATCGAGAAGGTCGGGCTCAAGGGGGCGGAGCACAAGAAGCCGTCCGAGCTCTCCGGAGGCATGAAACAGCGCGTCGGCATCGCGCGGGCGTTGTCTATCGAGCCCAAGATCATGCTGATGGATGAGCCCTTCTCGGCGCTCGACGCGCTGACGCGCGGCACGCTCCAGGACGAAGTGCGCCGCATCTGCCTGGAGACCGGCCAGACAGGCTTCATGATCACGCATGACGTCGACGAGGCGATCTATCTCGCCGACCGTATCGTGCTGATGACGAACGGCCCGCAGGCGATGATCGCGGAGATCGTCGAAAACCCGCTACCGCGCGAACGCGTGCGCACGGAGGTGCACCACCACCCGGACTACTACGCCGTCCGCAACCATCTGATCGATTTCCTGGTCACGCGCTCGAAGTCGTTCAAGGACGCGATTCCCTCAGGTTACGACCGCCGGCGTCCACCGGTGGTGCGGCCGACCGCGGGCGGCCACGGCCCTGATGCCGGCCGCGCGGCGGCCTAACCCACTCCCATCCCGTCGCAAGCCGCGCACGAGGCGCGGCACCAAGGAGGACGAAACTGATGAAGCGCGAAGAACTCACCGAGAAGATCCTCGACATCAAGCGCGAGAAGGGCTGGAGCTGGAAGCACATCACCTCCGAGATCGGCGGGATGTCGGAGGTGCTGATCATCGGTGCTCTGCTCGGCCAGATGAAGCTGCCGAAGCCGTTGGCCAAGGCGGCGCGCGAACTCTTTGGCCTGACCGAGATGGAAGAGCGCATGCTTAACGAGGTGCCCTATCGCGGCACCGGCACACCCATGCCGCCGACCGACCCTCTGATCTACCGCTTCTACGAGATGGTGATGGTCAACGGCCCGGCCTGGAAGGCGCTGATCGAGGAGGAGTTCGGCGACGGCATCATGTCGGCGATTGACTTCAATATCACCTTTGAGCGCGAGGCCAATCCCAAGGGCGATCGCGTCAAGATCGGCATGTCCGGCAAATTCCTACCCTACAAATACTATGGCAACGAGCAGGGCATCTCGGACTACGGCTTCAAGGAAACCTGACCGATCGGCAGCGATTGCGCTTGTGGCGAGCTGCTGGGCTCCGCGTCGAGCACAGGGATCATCCCGCATGCGCCGATTGTGTTCTCTAACGGGTCAAGGTCTGGCTGCTGGATGGTGAGCGGTCGATGCCGTTGGGTGCCTGCGTTCTCTGCGTGTTCATCGGCACTTGATGGGGTTAGCTGGGTGCAAGGTGGCTTGGTTGAAACCGCAGTCGGCCGATCTGGTCGGCAGCATGCTACAGTATCGGCGCCATCACCTGCTCCCTCCCTCGGGCGTCGCTCCCGCTCGGGAGCTCGTTGCGGCCTCCTGTCTCGTCCGTCTGTCGTGGCTTAGGCTGGCCGGAATTCGGTGCCGTGCCGCAGCATGGCGTGCATGATGATGGCGAGGCGGCGGGCGAGTGCAATCCGCGCCTTGCGCATCGCCGAGCGCCTGGCGATGGCGAGCGCCCAGTCCCTCAACTTCAGCGCGCCCTTGTAGCGGGTCAGCATGACGTTGGCGGCTTCATAGTGTCAAACGGCGTCCAACTTTGGCTCTGACGCATATGTGGAACGGCCCGACAGGCAAGGTGTTTATGGAGGTCTGAACCGGTCGGGACGGTGCGGTCATATGTCCGGCCTCACATGATGATTCTCCGGTCAACGGTTTTTTCCGATCATGAACCGAGGTGAGCTCTCTCGCGGCAGGACCTGCCTGCAAACCTCACATCCGGCGGGATGGCGATCCCGACCACTGTCCCGCATACGGGACGGGAGAGCTCCAAAGGAACGGCACCACTCTGTGAAGACGGCGCCAGGCGCCACGCCGAACAACGGCGACGTTCCCTCGGATCACCGGGCCGCAATGCCGTAGCAGTGCAGCCCGATCTCGGAGATGGTCTACGCCGAGGGCTTCATGATCGCGCCCTCGGGCACGATACCGTCAATGACAAACCTCCACAGGGCGATCAGGAGTTTGCGCGCGAGGGCGACCACCATCACTTTGCGGACACGCCGGCCGGTTGAGCCGACGCGATCGCGGAACCAGGCCACTTGCGCTGTACCAGGCTGATAGCGCTGCCAGAGCCAGGCGAGCTCGACCATCACGGTTCTGAGCCGTCGATTGCCAGCTTTTCCGATCCCTTGCTCGCGCTCGATCCCGCCGCTGCTGTACGGAGTCGCAGCAAGACCGGCGTATGCGCGCCTCAAGAACGGGCTCGACGCTCTCGCCACCCTCGCGCTCGAGCACCTCAAGGGACTGGAGGCCAAGATCGTCGAGCTTCAGACGATGGCCGACACGATCAGGCATTTGGCGCAGACCTGCCATGGCGATGATCGCCCGGACTGCCCGATCCTCGCCGACATCGCCGAGGTTCCGCGCCCCGAAAAGCCGGCTAAAGGCAAGCAGCCCTGTGCCGCGGGCGAGCATCGCCGGTGACGATAGGCCGCTGGCAGGCTTAGGAGCAACTGTATTGCCAAAACTGGCACTCCCTTTGACGAGACATCCTGATCTTGTCGCGCTTCGTATCGAAGAGCCAATCATTTCACGTACGCTAGGATTGCTGGAGCGACGCGGGGGCCATTTATCGGCGGCGGCCCGCCGCTTCAAAGAAGACCTCATGAAGCTTTGGGCAAAATCTGATTCTTGATCACGAATTCGATCACAACCGTTCGCTGGTGCAAGCCTTCCTCATAAAGGTTGCTCGGCATTCCGCGCGCAAGAATTCGACTGCCTGCTGCAAGGATAGCTGGTCCGCTCAGCTTGGCATATGCAGCCAACGCGTCCGGATCGCTGACCGAGTGATAATGAATAGTGTCGGATCAGGCTGTCCTCATCAGCCGGAATGTCGAAAAGCTCCCGTCGATCCTGAGCTTTGAGAATCTTGCGCCTGGCCATTGCTCAAATCCGCACACAGCACCAACTATCGCTGAATGTTGCCGAGCTGACTGGATGTGGAAACAGCAGCTATCCTGCTGCCACGGTTATCCACTGGGATCAGACGCTGCGCCCCGGAAATCGCGAGACACAAGCAAAATCGGTTCATGATCGGCGATCCAGCCGACGATCGGGCCGCTAGACGTGCCAGCGACGGACGGAAAGGCGACCAGCCGCGCCAGTATCTCCTCCACCATTGGCCGCCTCCGTTGGAAGTGGGCCAAAGGTAGAGAAAGACGTTCGGCGTTCCTGCCGTAAATCGGGAGGCTTCAGATGAAGATGCGGAAAACGCCCCAGTCTGCAGCGGAAACTGCGGCGCGCCTCGGACCACCTTCTGGCAGCGGTAGCGCAATATCAAAGGCATATCTGGTTCGCCCGAGAGGACGAGTGCGCTGGCGACACCGAACCGACCGGAAACGTGATCGAGAAGCCTGAATCCATCATGGAATCCACAATCATCCAGGGTCCGCGGAATGAGACGGACGGCGTGGCCCTGACAGCTTTCTCGTCGGAGCATCTCGAAGGGGCACTGAAGCTCTCGCAGGAAATGTCCTGGCCATACCGGCTGGAGGACTGGGCCTTTGCCATGAAGGCCGGCCGGGGCTTCGTCATGGCGCGCGGTGACGAGGTTATTGGGACCGCGGCTTGGTTCCCCAATGGCGACGCTTACGCAACGGTCGGTATGATCATCGTATCCGGCAAGGCCCAGGGGCACGGATTCGGTGCGCGGTTGGTGGACGCGCTCCTCGATGCTGCCGGTGCGCGGACCATTCTGCTGAATTCCACGACGGAGGGCCGGCCGCTGTACGAGCGGCGCAGCTTCCAGCCCGTCGGCATCATCCATCAGCACCAGGGGATTCCCAAGGGCCGCCACGAGGCGCCGCCGGCCGACATCGTCCGGGCGATGCAGCCGTCCGATTTCGAGACCATCATTCGCCTCGATCGTCAGGCCACGGGTTTCGAGCGGCGCCCCCTTCTCCGCCTGCTTGTCGAAACCGGCGCGGCGCAAGTTCTTCTCCACGATGGCGAGATCGTGGGTTACGCGATCACTCGCCTCTTTGGCCGCGGATACGTCGTCGGCCCCGTGGTCGCGGAAACCGTGTCCGAGGCGCGCCTTCTCATCGAGGCGGCGCTTACGCGCCTCGAAGGGTGCTTCGTTCGTATCGATACGGCCGCAACCGCAGAGCTCTCGCCTTGGCTCGCTGAGATCGGCCTCTCGCCGGTCAGCGATGCGCTCACCATGGTTCGCGGCACGCTACCCCCGACCGGGCCTGCGCGCGTCTTCGCCCTGTCCAACCAGTCGTTCAATTAGGAGCCTCGGAATGCTGCGATCCGGCGCCGCAACCCTGGATACCCTGCAGACACCGGCGCTCGTTCTCGACGCCGCCCGGCTCGACCGGAATCTCGCTCGCCTCGCGGCGCGCATGTCGGAACGCGGCGTCACGCTGCGCCCGCATATGAAGACGGCCAAGTCGATCGACGTCGCACGCCGCGGCTTTCCGAACGGCCCCGGCCCGATCACCGTCTCTACCCTGGCGGAAGCGGAGTATTTCGCAGGGCACGGCTATCGCGACATGACCTATGCCGTCGGCATCTCGCCACACGCGGCCGAACGAGCCATGCGCCTGCGCAAGGCTGGCATCGACATTAAGGTGCTGCTCGACACGCGGGAGCAGGCCGCGATCCTGGGGGAGGCCGGCCGGGCGGCCGGCGTGACTCCGGCTGCCTTCATCGAGATCGATTGCGACGGCCATCGCGGGGGACTGCTGGTCACCGATCTAATGCTTCTGGACGTCGCCGCGGCACTGGATTCGGCCGGGGTCGCCCTTGCGGGCGTTCTGACCCATGCCGGCGAATCCTACGCGTTGAACACACCCGAAGCCCTTGAGGCAGCGGCCGAGACGGAGCGGGCGATCGCGGTGGAAGCCGCGCAGCGGCTGCGAGCGGCCGGGCACGAGTGCCCCGTGGTCAGCGTGGGTTCGACGCCGACCGCCCATTTCGCGAAGGCGCTCGATGGTGTCACAGAAATGCGCGCCGGCGTCTACATGTTCTTCGACCTCGTGATGCACGGTGTCGGCGTCTGCACCACCGACGACCTCGCGCTGTCCGTGCTCGCCACGGTGATCGGGAAGCGGCCTGAGAAGGGCTGGATCATGGTCGATGCCGGCTGGATGGCCCTGTCGCGCGACCGCGGCACGGCGGCTCAGCGCGTCGATCAAGGCTACGGGCTCGTCTGCGATCTCGAAGGCAGGCTGTATCCCGATCTGATCGTCGCCCATGCCAGCCAGGAACACGGCACGCTGGCGATCCGCTCCGGCTCTTCGGAGGCGCTGCCGGACCTGCCAGTCGGCGCCAAGGTCCGCATCCTGCCCAACCACGCCTGCGCCACCGGTGCCCAGCACGAGCGCTATCACGTGGTCTCCGGAATGGAGAGGGCGATCGCGGCCGAGTGGCCGCGCATTCGCGGCTGGTAGGCGCTGCAGCCCATCGACACCATCGACTTTCTACTCCGCGAGCCCCGAGAGCCCCGATGAAGCTGACATCCTACTGGTTGGACACGTCGAGCCCCTTCTCCGGCGGCCACAAGGGGCCGGTTCGGGGCACATACGACATAGCCGTGATCGGCGGCGGCCTGACCGGCACTTCGGCTGCCCTCGCACTCGCCAGAAAGGGGGCGCGGGTGATCCTGCTGGAGGCCGAGACGATCGGCCATGCCGCCTCGGGCCGCAATGGTGGCATGTGCAACAACGGCTTCGCCCAGGATTATGGGATGATGTCGGAAAAGCTGGGCCGCGAAACGGCCGACAGACTCTACCGCGCCTTTGATGCAGGGGTGGACACGGTTGAGCGCCTCATCGCCGAGGAAAGCATAGACTGCAACTTTGCCCGCGTCGGCAAGATCAAGCTCGCGGCCAAACCGGAGCACTACGACAAGCTTGCGCGGGCCCAGGCCCTTCTCGCCGCACATGTCGACCCCGATACCGAGATGGTGAGCCGCGCAAACCTCTCCTCGGAGATCGGATCCGAACGCTACTATGGCGGCCTGATCTATCGCAAGAGCGCCACCCTCCATATCGGCCGCTTCGTGCGCGGCCTGGGGGAGGCCGCCGCGCGGCGCGGCGTCGCGATCCACGAGCGAACGCCGATGACCGGGCTGAAGCCAGACCCCGGCGGGGGCCACATGGTCGAGACGCAGAGCGGCAGCGTCACCGCCCGCCAGGTGCTTCTGGCCAGCGGCATCTCGCAGACCGGGCCGCTGGGTTGGGTTCGTCGTCGAATCGTGCCAGTCGGGGCGTTCCTGATCGTGACGGAGCCGTTGCCGGTCGACCTTCTCGACAAGCTGACGCCGCGTCGCCGCAACGCGGTCGACACCAAGAACCTCGTCAACTATTTCCGGACCACCCCCGACAACCGCCTGCTGTTCGGCGGCCGCGCTCGCTTCGCCGTATCCAATCCGGCTTCCGACGAAAAGAGCGGCGCGATCCTGCGCATGGCGCTGAACGATGTCTTTCCAGAGCTGCGTGATGCGCGCATCGACTATTGCTGGGGCGGCATGGTCGACATGACGCGCGACCGCCTGCCGCGCGCCGGCGAGCGGAACGGTATCTACTATTCGATGGGCTACAGCGGGCACGGCACGCAGATGTCGACCCTCATGGGCACGATCATGGCCGAGGTGATCGACGGACGCACCGAACTGAACCCGTGGAAGGACTTCGCCTGGCCCGCCATTCCAGGTCATTTCGGCAAGCCCTGGTTCCTGCCACTCGTCGGCGCCTACTACCGGATCAAGGACCGTTTCCAATGACCGATGCCGTGCGGCACCTCAACAAGAGCGGTCGCCTCGGCCGCTTCTACATCGACGGCGCCTGGTGCGGGCCGGGTGGCCGCGATCGGGCCTCGCTCGTCAACCCCGCGACCGAAACCGTGATCGCCGAGATCCCGCTCGGCAGTGCGGAAGATGTCGAGCGTGCGGTTTCCGCAGCCCGGCGCGCCTTCCCCGGCTGGTTCCGCACACCGCCTGCGGAACGTGCCGCGCTTCTCGGCCGCGTCCATGCGCTCGTGCTGGAACGATCGGAGCTGATCGCGCAGGCGCTTACCACCGAAATGGGCGCGGCCATCACCTATGCACGTCGGGCCCAGGTCCCGCTCGCCGCCGAGCACCTGCGCGTGGCGCGTGACAACCTGGCGGATTTTCCCTTCATCTCGCAGCGCGGCAAGACCGCGATCCTGCGCGAGGCGATCGGGGTCTGCTCTCTGATCACACCCTGGAACTGGCCGCTCTACCAAATCACCGCCAAGGTCGGCCCGGCGCTGGCCGCAGGCTGCACGGTCGTTCTGAAACCCAGCGAGCTGTCGCCCTTGAGTGCGCTACTCTTTGCCGAAGTTCTGGACCAGGCCGGCTGCCCCCCTGGCGTGTTCAACCTCGTCAACGGGACGGGGCCGGTGGTCGGCGAGGCGCTGGCCTCGCATCCCGAGGTCGACATGGTCTCGATCACGGGCTCGACGCGGGCGGGCGTCCTCGTGGCGCAGGCCG
>NZ_CP042331.1:6167500-6379363 GCF_008253865.1 Bosea sp. F3-2 | reverse complement strand
GGAATCCGGCCACGAGTTTCGTGGTGACCAAGGCTGAGAATCTCGACCAGACCGGCTTCAGGGCCGCGATCGCCGCGCATCACAAGGGCGACGTGCTCGTCTTCGTCCACGGCTACAATACGAACTATCCGGAATCCGTCTTCAGGTTCGCACAGCTCATCAACGACGCCTCCGCACCGGGCCGGGCGCCCAACCATGTCGACGTGCTCTTCGCCTGGCCTTCGCGCGGCGAGCTCACCGGCTACCTCGCCGACCGGGAAAGCGTCACCTTCTCACGCAACTATCTCGAAGCCGCGCTGAACGAGATCGCAGCGACGCCCGGCGTGCGCAATATCGACCTCGTCGCCCACAGCATGGGCAACTGGCTGGCGGTCGAAACGCTCCGGCAGGCGAAGCTGCGGTCCAGCTCGCCCTTCATCGGCAAGCTGCGCGGCGTGATGCTGGTGGCGCCCGACATCGATGCCGATGTCTTCGTGACGCAGCTCGACTCGATCGGCCGGCTGCGCGAGCCCATCACCGTGGTCGTCAACAAGCACGACCTGGCGCTCGCCGCGTCGCAGCATCTGTCCGGAGACGTCTCTAGGGTCGGAAACGTCCTGATTGACGACCAGCAGGCCCGCGCCGCGATCGAGAAGTACAATCTGCGCGTCGTCGACCTCTCCGAAGTGCAGGGCGGCGACCCGCTCAAGCACGGCACCTTCATCAAGGCTCTGCCTGCGCTCGATCGGGTGATCCAGAGCCATGCCCTATCCGGCTCGTCCGAAGCCTCAGGGACACGCGTGCTCGCAGTCGACGCGGCCGGGCAGATGCTGAGAGCTCCCTTGCGCCTTGGCCAGTCCCTGATGGCGCGGTAATCCCGCCGTGCATTGCGGCCAGCGATAAACTGTGCGCTCAGCCCGGCGACGGCGTTACGGCGGAGCGCATCGGCCCTTCGCCGTGCAAGCGCCGCCATTGTCCGGGCCCGACACCGACGGCCTTGATGAAGGCCCTGGTGAAGTGGCTCTGGTCGGCGAAGCCGCAATCGACGGCGATCTCCGCCAGCGTCTGCCGTCCGGCAGAGAGCAGCCTTATCGCCCTCTCGATCCGCTGCGCCAGCAGCCAGCGATGCGGCGAAGTCTGCGTCGACTGGCGAAAAGCCCGGGCGAAATGGGTGACGGAGAGCCCGCACTCATCCGCCAGCCGCTTCAACGAGATGTCGGAGCCGAGATGGGCGCTCATCAGCTCCTTGACCCGCCGCTCCTGCCAGAATGCGAGCCGCCCGTGCGGCACCGGCTTCAGCGGTCCGGTCTCGCCGTAGCGCCGCGCCAGCAGCGTGCCGCGCTCGTCGGCCATGGGAGGGCGGACGGAGGGCGGCCAAGAATCAGAACGAGCAGCGGTATGCTTGTTGGAACGCCTCCGAGAACAAAGAGGAATTCCCTAATAAAAACAATGGCGAGCCCGGCAGGATTCGAACCTGCGACCGATAGCTTAGAAGGCTATTGCTCTATCCAACTGAGCTACGGGCCCGAAAGCGAAGGAAGCCCCCTCGCCTGTCGTCATCGCGTCAATGCGTCCACTGACCGACGCGCGTGTACTTGAAATTATCGGAGTAGGAAATCGAGCGGCGCTTCGCCTCATGCGGCTTCTCGACACGGAACGGAATGCCGTTGCGCGTGGCGTAGGCGACAGCCTCCTCCTCACTGTCGAACCAGAGCTTGAGCTGGCTCTTCATGTCCGACGAGGAAGTCCACCCCATAAGGGGCTCGATCTCACGCGGCCGCTCCGGCTCATATTCGAGCAGCCAGCGCTCGGTCTTGGCGGTGCCGGACTGCATGGCCGTACGGGCCGGTCGGTAGATGCGTGCGGTCATAAATAGCGCTCGGCCGTCACCAGATTTGCTCCGGCCCGGGAGCCGGGCCGTGTTGTATCGGTCTGGAATGGTCGGGGCACCAGGATTCGAACCTGGGACCCTCTGCTCCCAAAGCAGATGCGCTACCGGGCTGCGCTATACCCCGACAGTCCGCAAGTGTATCGCATCACTCGCAAAACCATCACGGCAGTTCCAAAACCACCTGCCGCAACGCGGAACGAAATAGCATCGTCGGGACGGTTTGGGAACAGGAAGTTCCCATTAACGCCCAGCGATGTTCTCCGGCCGTTTGCCCGTCTCGCCATCGCCCCTGGGAACGGGCTGCGCCGTCCCGGTGGAACGCAACGGCCGATACGATCGCCGTTCAAGGCGCTGCTCGCTGGTGGCGCATTCCTTGAAACGCTTGGCTCCACGCCACAAGGAACGCGCCGATATGAAACAGGTCGTACCGTTCCGGCACCGCCGGGGCTCTGCCGAAGCCTTTCCGATCACCGTTTGGATCAGAGTGATTCTTGTACTCGTCCTCGCGGCCTACATCGCGCGTGCAGCCCTGCATCTCCACCAGCTTCTCACAGCTGCAACGCCCTGAAGGAATGGGCCATGAAACGAGCCAATCAGCTCTCGAGGGCTGCGCGCCTGGCAAAGATGAGGCGCGAGCAGGAAGAGGCCAGAAAGGAGCGCGAGCAGCGCTTTCCCAAGCCACAGCTAGTACCTGAGATCGATGAGTCGAATAGGGACGAGGTCGATCAGCTGGAGAAGCCGCGGCAGGCCCGGGAATCGACGACGCGCGGTTCGAATATCGGCCTGAAGCCACCGCCTTCACGGCGCTGGCAGATTCAGGACGTCGCCCGCATGACCTCGTACGAGAACGTGATCTTGGCCTTCGCGCCCGCGACATAGCAGGCCGGGCGGCGCAAGGGAGCCCTCAGTGGAGCCTTGCTGGGAACTGTCACGCGGCGGGCTTGAAAGCCGCCAGCGGAAGCCCCCGCCTTGCCATCCCTAACGCTTGAACAGCGGATGCTCGACCTTGTCGCCGGGCTTGAGGCCAAGCTGCTTGCTGACGCCGCCATTGATCTCGAGCACCGACAGCACCGGCTCGCCGGAGGGAATCGTGCGCGTCGAAAGCGGCTCCGTCCGTTCGGCGATGCGTGCGATGGTGCCGTCCGCCCGGATGAACAGCATGTCGAGCGAGATGTAGGTGTTCTGCATCCACATCGCCACGGGCTCGCTGGCACCGAAGTCGAACAGCATGCCGCGATCGGCCGGCATGTAGTTGCGGAACATCAGCCCCTTCGCGCGCTGGTCGGGCGTGCGCATCACCTCGACCTGGAAGGCGTGCCGCGTGCCGCCGCTGACGATGACGAGCGGTTCGAGCCCGGCGCCGGCTGCGGCGGGCTGGCTCTGCGCGGCGGCCGGCACCAACGCCATCAGGGCGAGAACGATCGCGGCGAAAACGGTCTTGATGGCGTGCATCGCTTCCCAACTCCATGGCGGCCATCGCCGTTCTCATGCTTTAGGAACGGCCGATGGCGAATCTTCGGCAGATGGCCGTGTCCGCCATCTTCCGGTCAACCCCTTCCTCGTCATATGAATGCATGACGCTGGCCCCTACGGCATGGCGACCTTCTTTCGCCATCCGCTCGCGGCAGTTTCGCCCAGCCAATGAAGCAGGAGCCCCTTATGACGATCGTGCGCCTTCGTCGGCCGACGCACCTCACCGGCACAGCCTTGACGGCCGTCCTCATCGCCTTTGCGTCTCCCGTCTGGGCCGCCGATTTCCAGATCGACAACGTCAAGATCGATCTCGGCCGGATGGTGATCAATGCGCCGAAGATCATGGTCAAGGGTTCGACGCTGGAGAAGGACGCCTTCCTCGCCCTGTTCACCGGCACCGCCAGCGATTCGGCTGCGGCGCGCGCGGGGCGGCTGAATGCGACCGAGATCAGCGCTCCGGAGCTGACGATGGTGCAGAATTTCGGCGACCAGAAGCAGACAACGACCTATCGCGACATCCGCCTCACCGACATCCGCGAGGGCCGGATCGGCCACGGCGAATCGGCGAGCGGCACGATCGTCGGCGATGGCGGCGCCACCGGCCCGATCAAGGGCGAGCTGAAGCGCACGGCGTTCGACGCCTTCGATCTGCGCCAGAGCGCGCGGGTGCTGACCGAGAAGGCCGCGCCGGGCGTCGAGGAGAAGATGCAGCCCCTGATCGGCAGCTTCGAGCAGGACGGCTACGCTCTCGACATGGGCAAGGCCGGCAAGGCGTCGCTCGGCAAGGCCACGGCCCGCGGCTTCGCCGCCAAGGTCGGCGCCGAGCCGCTGCTCGACGTCATCAACCAGCTCGCCGCCGCCTCCGACGAAGTCGAGAAGAAGGAGGCCGGCAAGAAGGACGACAAGGCCGACGAGAAATCCGCGCAGAAGAGCGACGCCGAAAAGCGGCTCGGCCTGTCCATGCTCTCGCTCTTCGACATGTTCGAATACGGCAGCGGCGAGGCGCGCGATTTCGCCATGACCGTTTCTGCTCCGCCGAAGTCAGGCGCCAAGCCGGAGACGGTCGACATCAAGATCGCCCGCATGGCCTTTGGCGAGAATACGCCGGCCAAGTCCGGCTTCGCGCTCGAAGGCTTCCGCTTCAGCTCCGGCCCGGCCAAGGGCGGCATCGATACGATCAGCTATTCCGGCTTCTCCTTCGCCCCGGTTCTGCGCGAGCTGCGCACCGCGCTGACGGAGCCTGACAAGCCGATCGAAGAGTTCGATTTCCGCCGCTTCATCCCGACCATCGGCACGATGCGCCTCGCCGGAATCTCGATCGATGCCCCGCCGGTCATCACCGGCAAGGACCCGATCAAGATCGCGCTCGGAACCTTCGAGATCAGGGCCGGCGAGCAGCTCAACGGCATCCCGACCAGCCTTGGGCTGACCATCGACCACCTCGTCACCCCGATCGTCGACACGGCCAGCAACCCGGCCGCCAAGGACATGATCGCGATGGGCATCCGCTCGCTCGATCTCTCCGCCAAGCTCGACCTGGCCTGGGAGGCGGCGAAGAACGAGATCGCCATCCGCAGCCTGTCCCTGGGCAGCGCCGGCCTCGTCCAGCTCGACGCTTCCGGCACGCTCGGAAACGTCACGAAGGATCTGTTCTCCAGCGACCTCGCCCTCGCCCAGGTGGCCGCGCTCGGCGCGACCGCGCGCAATCTGCAGGTCAAGCTGCAGAACTTCGGCCTGGTCGAGAAGCTGATCGAGAACGAGGCCCGCAAGTCGAAGCGCAAGGTCGAGGAGGTCCGTCAGCAATATGCGATGGTCGCAAGCCTCGGCCTCGCCGCGATCCTCGGCCCCTCCGACGCCGCCAAGACCCTGACGGCAGCGGTCTCGCGCTTCGTCGCCAAGCCGGGCACGCTCAACGTCCAGGCCAGCGCCAAGTCGCAGACCGGCCTCGGCCTCGCCGACGTCATCACCATGACCGAGCCGACGGAGATCTTCGACAAGATCGACCTCAAGGCCGATGCCCTCTGATCTGGAGGGCGTCATCGCTCCCGAGGATCGCGACTGGCGCCCTTCGCGCCTGCAGGGATGGTGGGCAGGGCTGCCCGCCGTCCCGCGCGGCTGGCTGCGCAAGCGCTTGAATCCGGACAACCAGACCCGACTGCATCTGGCGCATCTCACCGCCCGGCGGCCGGGCCAGTTCGTCTTCGGCCTCTATACCTATGGCCGGCCGAAGGTGCGCTTCCCTGAAAGCGGCGCGAAGCTTGCCATCGGCCGCTACGGCTCGATCGCCGACGGCGTCGAGATCCTGCTGGGCGGCAATCACCGGCTCGACTGGGCGACCACCTACCCCTTCCCGGCCCTGCCGCGTCTCTGGCCGGAGACGGCGGGCATGACCGGCCACGACACCACGCGTGGCGACGTCGTCATCGGTCACGACGTCTGGCTCGGCTCGCAATGCATGATCATGTCCGGCGTCCGCATCGGCCATGGCGCCGTGGTGGCGGCGCGGGCCGTGGTGACGCGCGACGTGCCGCCCTATGCAATCGTCGCCGGCAATCCGGCCCGCATCGTCAGGTTGCGCTTCGATGAAGCGACGGTCGCGGCACTTCTCGAGAGCCGCTGGTGGGAGCTTCCCCGTGAACGGCTCGCTCCGCTCCTGCCGCTTCTCATGAGCGAGCGGATCGCGGAGTTCGTCGCCACGGTCAGGACGCGCGCAGCAACCGGCGCTTGAGGCCGAGCGCCGGCTTTTCGACCAGGAACCAGGACAAGGCCGCGATCACGAAGGTCACGGCCAGCGAGGGCCAGAGCAGCGCGACCGCGCCCAGGGCCGGGAACAGCGCGTGCAGAGCCTGCTGCACCGGCCAGCCATAGAGATAGACGCCGTAGGACAGGTCGGCCGGCGGCTCGACCGAGCGGCGCGTCAACGCCGGGGCAAGCGCGATCACGATAACGCCCCAGGCCGTGACGAGGTAAAGCGCCGCCTTGTAGAGCGGCGTGAAGGCGAGCGGGACCAGCGCGAGAAGCGCGAGCGCCAGCAACGGCAGCGAGAGCGTCACCCGCTCGCGATAGAGATAGACCACGCCGCCAGCGAGGAAGATCAGCGGCAGGCGCAGGGCCGTCTCCGCGCCCTTCGGTCCGTCGGGTATCAGCACCTCGCGCAGGACCACGGCCAAAGTGAGCGCTGCAAGGGTAGCCAAGGCCAGCCGCGGCTTGGCGAGCAGGCCGGCGACGCCCGCGATCAGAACGCCGAGATAGCACAGCGTCTCGTATTTCAGCGTCCACACCGTCCCCATCGGGAATTGCAGCGGATTGCCCTCGAACACGCCCGGCAGGGCGGCCGCGCTCTTGAAGCTGGTCAGCGTCGCGCTGATGAAGCGCCACAACCGCGGATCCCTGAAATAGGCCGCGAGATCGAGATTCGTCATCAGCCCGCCGATCAGCAGGGCGACGACCAGCGTCGCCGCGATCAGGCCGGGCGCGATCCGCAGCAACCGCGCCAGCACATAGTCGCGCCAGCCGCGCCGCAGGAAGCTCATCGTGACGAGGAAGCCGGAGATCGCGAAGAAGCCATTGACCGCATGTTCGCCAAGCGTGAAGCCCGTCGTCGCAAACCAGGGCTCTTGCTCGACCCGCCCGTCGGTGACGCTGAAGGCGTGCGAGATCACCACGGCCACGGCCATGGCGAGGCGCAGCAGGCCGAAATTGTTATGCGGATTGGCAAGCGCTTTCGCGACGCGCGGCGCACGCCAGATCATGGCGAAACCTCCAGCCTCTCATGTGCCAGCGCCGTCTGCCCGCTCGCCCAAGCCCGCGCCCCGGCAACCGAGCCGGCATGGGCCGCCATCTTCTGGCGGTTGAGCAGCAGGCCGTAGCCGATCGCCTTGCCGAAGTTCTCCAGCGTGCGGATCGGCCCCGGCATCGGGAGTCCGTATTTGCGGGCCACGTAGCGTTCCGACCAGGCAAGATGCCAGCGCGCCTTGAACCGGCGCCGTGGCGACGGCGCGGTCGAGCGGCCGCGCCCATGCCGCGCCTCGGCGTCATGGACATGGATCAGCGCATGGCCGGCATCGCGCATGCGCCGGCACAGATCGTCATCCTCGTAGAATAGGAAGATCGCCGGGTCGAAGCCACCCAGCGTGACGAACAGCTCGCGCCGGATCAGCAGGCAGGCTCCGGACAGGAACGGCAGGCAGGCATCGCCTTCCGGCACGACCATGCCACCGCTGCGGTTGAGATGCGGCGGCGAGAGCAGCGAGCGCGGCTGCAGGAAGACCCGGCCCGAAGGCTCGACGATGCGCGGCGCCAGCATGCCAGCGTCGGGATAGCGCTCGGCCGCTTCCCGCAGTGCTGCAGCCGCGCCCGGCCTCAGTTCCAGATCGGGATTGACGATCAGCACATAGGGCGTATCGGCCGCGGCGATGCCGATATTGTTGCCGCGTCCGTAACCCTCGTTGCGAGCGTTCGCGATCACCCTTGCGCCCATCGCGGCAGCGATGCTGCGGCTCTCGTCCTCGCTGGCGTTGTCGACGACGATCGCCGGAACGCCCTCGGCCGCCAGCGCATCGAGGCAAGCGGGCAGAACCTCGGCACTGTCGTAGCTGACGACGATGGCGGTGATGGCGGGGGCGGGCATCGCGGCCTTGTGGCCTCGACGGCTCGTCCGACGCAAGCGAATTCAGCGCCGGGCGAGCGCGCCGATCTCGCCTTGCACGCGTTCGCGCTCGCTCGCTTCGCAGCGGCGCGGCGCCTTGTAGGATTTCACCGCGTAGCCGGCATTGGCCTCGATGAAGCGCTGGCGCTCCTGCCGGTCGAGCCGGGCGATGATGCGGCTGCGATCGACGCGCAGGCCGCAATCATAGGCGCGCGAAACGGTCGCGGCGGCATACTCCACGGTGCCCGGCACCGGGCCGACCGTCGTGCAGGCGCCGAGCCCGAGGAGCAGCGCCCCGGCGAGGCAAGGTTTGCAGACAGGCATGGGCGGTGCGACTGGATCAGCGCTCTTCGAAATCACCGGCCCGGATCCGGGCCATGCGCAGCTTGAGCTCGGTCCGCTCCTCCGCCGTGCAGCCCTGCGGCTGAACGCTCTGGTTGACGGTCTCGGCCTCGGAGACGGTGATGTAGGCCGAGCGCGCTGCGGCGAGCTCATCGTCGCTCGCCCCGCGCGTCTTCTCGGCGTCGAGGAAGCGGTCGAGTGTCGTGCGTTGCGGCGAACCGGCCCTGCAGGCGATGGCGCGCGAGACCGTCACAGCCAGTTCGGAGGCACGTCCAGCGCTGGAATCGGGGTGGCCGGCCAGGCTGGCGCCAGCCGACAGGGCGAGCAGGCAGGCGGCCGGCAGGAGCCGGCCGGTCAGCAGCGAAGGCATCTCGGCTCAGCCGTTCTTCTCGGGCAGGTTCACCCGCAGATGCGCCTCGCGCAGCTGCTTCGGCGTTGCCTCGGCCGGTGCTCCCATCAGCAGGTCGACGGCCTGCTGGTTCATCGGGAACAGCGCGACCTCGCGCAGGTTCGTCGCCCCCGCCAGCAGCATGATGATGCGGTCGATGCCGGCCGCCATGCCGCCATGCGGCGGCGCGCCATACTGGAAGGCGCGGTACATGCCGCCGAAGCGCTCGATGACGGTTTCCTCGCCATAGCCGGCGATCTCGAAGGCCTTCACCATCGCTTCCGGCTTGTGGTTGCGGATGCCGCCGGAGGCCAACTCATAGCCGTTGCAGGCGATGTCGTACTGGAAGGCCTTGAGCGAGAGCGGGTCTTCCTCGGTGAGCGCCTTCAGCCCGCCCTGCGGCATCGAGAAGGGGTTGTGCGAGAAATCGACCTTCTTGTCGTCCTCGTTGTACTCGAACATCGGGAAATCGACGACCCAGGCGAAGGCGTAGGCGTTCTCGTCGATCAGGTTGAGCTCCTGGCCGACCTTGGTGCGAGCCAAACCCGCAAACTTGACGAACTTGTCGGGGTCGCCCGCGACGAAGAAGCAGGCATCGCCGCCCTTCAGCCCCATCTGCTTGATGATGCCGCCGACACGCTCCGGCCCGATGTTGTTGGCGATCGGCCCCTGCCCCTCGCCATCCTCCTTGACCATCAGATAGCCGAGGCCGGGCTGGCCCTCGCCCTGCGCCCAGGAATTCATCCGGTCGCAGAATGCCCGCGAGCCGCCACCCGGCGCGGGAATCGCCCAGACGCGGTTCTTCTCGCCCTCGAGGATGCGGGCGAAGACCTTGAAGCCCGAGCCACGGAAATGCTCGGAGACATCCTGCATCTCGATCGGGTTGCGCAGGTCCGGCTTGTCGGAGCCGTATTTCGCCATGGCCTCGGCATAGGGAATGCGCGGCCAGTTGCGGGAGACGGTCTTGCCGTTGGCGAATTCCTCGAAGACACCGGTGATCACCGGCTCCATCGTGGCGAAGATATCCTCCTGCTCGACGAAGCTCATCTCGACGTCGAGCTGGTAGAACTCGCCCGGCAGGCGGTCGGCGCGCGGGTCCTCGTCGCGGAAGCAGGGCGCGATCTGGAAGTAGCGGTCGAAGCCCGCCATCATCATGAGCTGCTTGTACTGCTGCGGCGCCTGCGGCAGCGCATAGAACTTGCCCGGATGCAGGCGGCTCGGCACCAGGAAGTCGCGCGCGCCTTCCGGCGAGGAGGCGGTCAGGATCGGCGTCTGGAACTCGGAGAAGCCGGCCGACTTCATGCGCTGGCGCATCGAGTCGATGACCTTGGTGCGCAGCATGATGTTGTTGTGCAGCTTCTCGCGGCGCAGATCGAGGAAGCGGTACTTCAGGCGGGTGTCCTCGGGATATTCGAGCTCGCCGAAGACCGGCAGTGGCAGCTCGGCCGCCGGGCCGAGCACTTCGAGCCCGGTCGCGAAGACCTCGACCTTGCCGGTGGCGAGGTTCGGGTTCTCGGTGCCTTCGAGGCGCGGCTTCACCTTGCCGTCGATGCGGATGACCCATTCGGAGCGCGCGGCTTCCGCATCGGCGAAGGCCGGCGAATCCGGATCCACCACCACCTGCGTCATGCCGTAATGATCGCGCAGGTCGATGAAGAGCACACCGCCATGGTCGCGGATGCGATGGCACCAGCCGGAGAGGCGAACGGTTTGGCCAATGTCGCTGTCGCGGAGCGCGCCGCAGGTGTGGGAACGGTAGCGATGCAGAGTCACGGGGTCGGTCTTTCGGAAATGCGTCGGGAGCCGGCATGCGAGCCAGCCGCAGCTCGCGGCTAACCACACGCGCGCGCCCGAAATGTCAAGAACGGCCGCGACATCCCGCCCCGGACTCTGCTAAGAGCCGAATACCATGCATCTGATCACCGATACCGCCGAGCTCGCCGCCGCCTGCGACCGCCTCGCCGCCCATCCCTTCGTGACGGTCGACACCGAGTTCCTGCGCGAGACGACCTATTATCCGAAGCTCTGCCTGATCCAGCTCGCCTCGCCCGAAGAGGCGATTCTGGTCGACCCGCTGGCGCCTGAGCTCGACCTTGCCCCCTTCTTCGGGTTGATGGTCAACGAGTCCGTGGTGAAGGTCTTCCACGCCGCCCGGCAGGATCTGGAAATCGTCTGGCTGCTCGGGCGCGTGCTGCCGGCGCCGCTTTTCGACACGCAGGTCGCCGCCATGGTCTGTGGCTACGGCGACTCGGTCGGCTACGAGCAACTCGCCAACGACCTTGCCAAGGCGCGCATCGACAAGTCCTCGCGCTTCACCGACTGGTCGCGCCGTCCGCTCACCGAGGCCCAGCTCGCCTATGCCGAATCGGACGTCACCCATCTGCGCCAGATCTACCTCGCGCTGAAGGCCGATCTCGATGCGAGCGGCCGCGAAAGCTGGGTCGCCGAGGAGATGGCGGTGCTGACCTCTCCGGCGACCTACGAGGTCAAGCCCGAGAACGCCTGGCAGCGGCTGAAGGGCCGCGTCCGCAAGCCGCGCGAATTGCCGATCCTGATGGAGGTCGCCGCCTGGCGCGAGCGCGAGGCGCAGGGCCGCGACGTGCCGCGTCAGCGCGTTCTCAAGGACGACGCTCTGATGGACATCGTCCAGCGCGGCCCGCGCACGGCCGACGCACTGGCCGAGCTGCGCTCGGTCCCCAACGGCTTCGAGCGCTCGCGCAATGGCGCCGAGGTTCTCGCGGCCATCGAGCGCTCGGCCGCGATCGATTCGAAGACCCTGCCGCGGCTGGAACGCGAGCGCGGCCGGCCGACCAACGGCGCCGTGCTCGACCTGCTCAAGGTGCTGCTCAAGGCGGTGGCCGATGCCGAGCGTGTCGCGCCGAAGATCATCGCCTCAAGCGACGATCTGGAGGCCATCGCTTCGGACGAGCTCTCGGACGTGCCCGCGCTCAAGGGCTGGCGGCGGGAGGTCTTCGGCGAGAAGGCCTTGGCGTTGAAGAACGGCTCGCTCAGCCTGCGCATCCAGCGCGGGCGTGTGGTGGTGAGCTAGCAGACCCGGCAGCCTACCCGCCGACGCCGTAGCTCTTCACCAGCGAGCCGGTGACCAGCCCCCAGCCGTCGACCAGCACGAAGAAGATCAGTTTGAACGGCAGCGCCACCGTCACCGGCGGCAGCATCATCATGCCCACCGACATCAGGATCGAGGCCACGACGAGGTCGATGATCAGGAAGGGCACGAACAGCAGGAAGCCGATCTCGAAGGCGCGCCGCAGCTCCGAGATCATGAAGGCAGGCACCAGCACCTCGACACCGATGTCCTGCGGCTGCTGTGGGCGCGGCCCCTGCGACATGTCGAGGAAGAGCCCGAGATCCTTCTCGCGGACATGCCTGAGCATGAAGGTCTTGAACGGCACGACGCCGCGATTATAGGCCTCCTGCGGCTGGATCTGCCCGGCGATCAGCGGCTGGACGGCATTGGTGTAGGCCTCGCGCAGCGTCGGCGCCATGACGAAGCCGGTGAGGAACAGCGAGAGCCCGATGATGACGGCGTTGGGCGGCGCCGTCTGCGTGCCCAGCGCCGAGCGCAGCAGCGACAGCACCACCACGATCCGGGTGAACGACGTCACCATGATCAGGATCGAAGGCGCCAGCGACAGCACCGTGATGACGGCGATGAGCTGCAGCGCCCGCTCGGCGACGCCGCCGCCCTGCCCCAGATCGAGCGACAGCGTCTGCGGCAGCGCCGGCGTCGCCTGCAGGGCGAGCAGCAGCATGGCCGCCAGCACGGCGCGCCCGAAACGATAGCGTCTCGCTGGTCTGGAACTCGATGTCACACGCGGCTGCCGCTACGTCCGACTCACGCGATCGGACGGCACGAGGCTAGCCGCAGCGAAACGCCGCGCAACCGAAGCGCGGCGTCTGGAGGCGGGAGATCTGACATTCCTGTTGATGGCCGCCGGCATGGCCAGCAGCGGCATCGACCTGGGTCAGATCAGGACTTCGCCTTGGGGTCGCGTCCGAGCAGGCGGGCGAATTCCGCCTCGATGGCATCGACCGAGAACGGATCGAGTTCCTTCGTCTCCGGCTCGGCCGGCTTGTCGGCCTTGGGCTTCGCCTCGGGCTCGGGCTTGGCCTCTTGTTCGGGCTCCGGCTTCGCAACGGGTGCGAAAGCCTCCTCGAATTCGTCCTCGTCGATTACCGGCGTGGGCTCGCTCGGCTTGGGAGGCGCAACCGGCTGCGGCGGCTCCTTCGTCTCCGGCTCGGCCGGCTTCGGCTCGGGCGCCTTCACCGCAGGAGCCGGAGCAGGCGCCACGGGAGCGGCAGGCTTGGGAGCCGTGCGCTCCGGCGTCAGCCCCAGCGCGGCCGCGAGTTCCGCTTCGACATCGCTGGGGAGCACCGGCTGTCGCTGCGGCACAGCCGGGATCGGGGTCGGTTCAGGCTTCGGTACGACCTTAGGCTCGGGCGGCGGTGGCGGCAGTGCCGCCTCGACCGGCGGGGCGGGCGGCTTCGGCGCCTCGGCGACCGGCTTCTCGAAAGGCCTGACCGGCGGCACGGGCGGCTTCACCGACGGGGCAGCGCTTTCCTGCGTTGCTTCGCCCGGCAGATTGGCGGGGCGCACCGCCGAGAAGGGGCGCTTCAGCGCCTCCTCGAGCTGCCGCGTCATGTCGTCGAGCTCGCCTGCGCTGACGGCGGGCGGCGGGGCATGTTCGCGCGCGAAACTCGGGGCTGGGCCCGTTGTCAGGGGCGGAATCGGAGCCGGCGGCGCAGGAGGAACGACCGGCTTCGGCGCCGGCTGCGTTTCGCCACCACCCAGGCCGAGTGCAGCCGCAACCCCCGCGCTCGCGGCAGCGGCGGCAGCGATCTCGCCATGCGACGGCCCCGAGCGCGTCGGCAGCGGCGGCAGGACATCCGGAGCCTCGGCGGCGGCAGGCGTCCTGCGCGGCTCGTCACCGGGGCGCGCCGGCGGTTCGGCCGGCGGGACCAGCGTCTCGAACGGCGGCAGCGGGCGGTCCGGCAGCGCCGCCTCACTGTAGTTCGGCGCCACCGCGCGGCCGCCGCTGCGCATGATATTGGTTTCGACCACGACGTCGGATGCACCGCCGATCATGACGAGGTGCTCGATATTGTCGCGTCTGATGAGAACGAGCTGGCGCTGGCGGTCGAGATCGTAACTGTCGACGACACCGAGGCGGGGCTGGCGCTGGCGACCGCCGGCCTGGCCGCGCAGCCGCAACCGGCCGCCCTGGATCTGTCGCACGAAAAGTCCGAGCAGGGCGAGAAGCACAAGGATGACGACAGAGGCGACGATCACCTTCTGCGCGGTCGAGAGTTCCAATCCGAACAAGCTCTGCAAGGTCTGCCTCATCTGCGAAGACGGCCTCGGGCGGCCGAAGTTCCGCACGAGGTTCAACACCTTAGCTATAGCATAACGCTTTCACCATCGGGAAACATGGTGAATGCGTGGTTAACGCGACCTACGAAATGCCGCAGATTTAACTGCCTGTTAACCATGAGCCCGGCAGGATTTGCCTAGTATCGAGCAGTGCAGCGAGGGGCTGGGCCATGGCGAATGACGGCTTGAGCATCGGCGGCGGCCTGATGCAGGCGCTGAAGCTGCGCATGCAGTACCAGCAGTCGCGCCAGAAGGTTCTGGCCGAGAACGTCGCCAATGCCGACAGCCCCCGCTTCCGCCCGGTCGACCTGAAGCCACCCAGCGTCGACCCAGCCCGCGCCGGTGTCACGCTCGCCCGCACCAGCGTCGGCCATATGAGCCTGTCCACCGGCAATGGCGGCTTCAACGGCACCGGTGCCCCGCGCTTCGAGACGACCCCGAACGGCAATGCGGTGAACCTCGAGGACGAGATGCTCAAGGTCGCGCAGAACCAATCCGACTATCAGCTGGCCGCCTCGCTCTACAGCAAGGGTCTCGGCCTGATGAAGATCGCGATTGGCAAAGGACGCTAAAGGATGGGTCGCTGATCATGGATCTGATCAAGAGCATCGCCGTCGCCGCTTCCGGCCTGCGCAGCCAGTCCGGTCGCATGCGCGTCATCTCGGAGAACATCGCCAACGCCGATTCCGGCCCGGAGCGCGCCGGCGCCGAGCCCTATCGCCGCAAGGTTCCGACCTTCCAGCGCCATTTCGACCGCGAGCTCGATGCCCAGTTCGTCGCACTCGGCAAGGTCCAGCGCGACCAGAGCGCCTTCAAGGTCAAGCACGAGCCGGGCAATCCGGCCGCCGACGCCAATGGCGACGTGCAGATGCCCAACGTCAATTCGCTGGTCGAGATGGTCGACATGCGCGAGGCCCAGCGCAGCTACGAGGCCAATCTCAACCTGATCTCTTCGACGCGCCGGATGATCCAGCGCACCATCGATATCCTGCGCGCCTGAACCGCGCGGCTCCAGAAGGGGATTGAACCGCCATGGCCACTCCGGGTTTCGCTGCGGGCGCCTACGCCTCCATCCAGGGGATGGGCGCCGGCAATCTGATGCGCAAGCCGCTCGCCACAGGCGGTGCGGAAGCAGGCGGACCGGATTTCTCTGCCCTGCTCGGCAAGGCGCTCGACGCGACCGCCGAGGCCGGCCGCAAGGCTGACACTCAGACTGCGACCGTCGCCGGCGGACGGGCCGACATCGTCAATGTCGTCACCGCGGTGGCCGAGAGCGAGGCGGCGATCGAGACGCTGGTCGCGGTGCGCGACCGTGTCATCGCGGCCTATGAGGAAATCATGCGGATGCCGGTCTGACGGCCAACGGATCGAGATAAGATCATGACTTCCGGAGCCATTCTCGACGTCGCCCGCGACGGCATCGTCGTCTTCCTCAAGGTCGGCGGGCCGCTGATGGTGATCGCGCTCGTCGTCGGCCTCGCCGTCTCGCTGGTGCAGGCGCTGACCCAGATCCAGGAGCAGACGCTCGTCTTCGTGCCGAAGATCGTCGCCGTCTTCGCCGCGCTGCTGCTGTTTCTGCCGTTCATGGGTGATGCGCTGGCGGGCTATATGGGGCGAGTCGCCGCCCGAATCGCCACGGGCGGATGAGACTGTCGCGACTGCAGCCGGCCTTCGCCGACGCAGACCCGCGGCACCCGCGCTGGCGGAAAGGTGCCTGCGGCACGATGCAGATCGCGATCCTGCCCGAGATCAGCGCCCTTTTCGTGCTCGTCTTCGCGCGGGTCGGCACGCTCGTCATGCTGATGCCCGGCATCGGCGAGCGCTTCATCTTTTCGCGCGGGCGGCTGTCGCTCGCCTTCTTCATCGCCCTGATGATCGTGCCGGTCGCCCGCCCTTCCCTGCGCATCCCGCCCGATGTCTCCGGCATCGTCGCGCTGCTCATCGGCGAATTGCTGATCGGCCTGATCATCGGTGTCTGCGCCCGGCTGGTGATGGCCTGCCTGCAGACGGCCGGCACTCTCGTCGCCCAGACCATGGGTCTCGGCTTTGCCATGACGGTCGATCCGACCGGCGGCCTGCAGAACCCGTCGATCGGCAACTTCCTGACCATGCTCGGGACCACGCTGATCCTGACGACCGACCTGCACCACATCGCCATCGCCGCGATCCATGAAAGCTATCGCCTGCTGCCGCCCGGCGGCGTTCCCGAGATGCCGGATATCCTGACGCTCGCCGTGCAGTCGGCGGCACGCGGCTTCGCGCTCGCCGTTCAGATCTCGGCGCCCTTCCTCGTCTTCGGCCTCCTGTTCAATCTCGGGCTCGGCGTGCTGGCGCGGATGATGCCGCAGCTCCAAGTCTTCTTCCTCGCCGTGCCGGCCTCGATCCTCGGCGGCATGCTCGTCCTGCTCGTCGTGGTCGGCGTGATGATGAGCGTCTTCCTCAACGATCTCGGCGTCTTCCTGCGCCAGTTCACGGGGGGCTGAGCACGCCATGGCTGAAGAGACCGAGAACGAGGACAGGACAGAGGACCCGACCCAGCGAAAGCTGGACGAGGCCACCGAGAAAGGCGACGTACCCCGATCGCAGGAGATCGGCACCTTCTTCGTCCTCTGCGGTTTCACGCTGGCGCTGTTGGTCGCCGCCGGCTGGTCCGCCCGCGATGCGATGTTGTCGCTGCGCTCCTTCCTGATGAACGCGCATCAGGTGCCGCCGGACGGCGCCGCCTTCATGCAGGTCACGCGGCAGGGCGTTCTCACCGGCTTCATGGCGCTCGGCCTGCCCTTCGCCTTCATCCTCTGCGCCGGCCTCGCCGGCGCGCTGCTCCAGCACAAGCCGCTCTGGACCTTCGAGCCGCTGATGCCGAAGTTCGACCGCATCTCGCCTTTTGCCGGCGCCAAGCGCATGCTCGGCAAGGAGGCCTGGGTCAATTTCGCCAAGGGCCTCGCCAAGACGGCGCTGATCGGCGCGGTGGTCTGGATCACGCTCTGGAACCAGCACGATCGGCTCGAAGCCTTCGTGCAGATGAACGTCTCGGCCCTGATGCCGGCCACGCTCTCGCTGGCCATCAAGCTGATGGGCGCAGTCCTCGCCCTCTTCGCCATCGTCGCCATCGGGGACTTCGCATGGCAGCGCTTCAGCTGGTACCAGCGCCAGAAGATGACGAAGCAGGAGATCAAGGAGGAGTTCAAGAACTCCGAAGGCAATCCCGAGGTCAAGGCGAAGCTGCGCCAGATCCGCGCCCAGCGCGTGCGCAAGCGCATGATGGCGGCAGTGCCGAAGGCGACCGTGATCATCACCAACCCGACCCACTTCGCCGTCGCCTTGCAATATGAGCCTGGTATGGCGGCACCGCTCTGCCTGGCGAAAGGCGTGGACACCATGGCCCTCAAGATCCGCGAAGTCGCCGGTGAGCATCGCGTGCCGATCGTCGAGAACCCGCCGCTGGCGCGCGCGCTCTACGCCACGGTCGACATCGACGAAGAAATTCCTGTCGAACACTATCAGGCGGTGGCGGAAGTCATCGGTTACGTCTTGCGCCTGAAGGGCCGGCGCGCCTAACTCGGCAGCGGATGCGAAGGAACGAAAAAGCCAACGGTCCGGAGCATGTAGCGTTTGGCGGAAACACGCCGTCATTCCGGGCTTGACCCGGAATCCATCGTAGGGCGCATCGCTCTATGATGGATTCCGGATCGGCGCCGCCAGCGCGGCTTGTCCGGAATGACGGCATGCTTCAGTAAGAATGCGGCGTGCTCCAGAAGGGCCCGGCAGCAAGGAAACGGACTTCACCGCATGAGCGGCACCACGGCGACCACAATTGATCGCTCCGACAAGCCCGGCCATATCGGCATCATCCTGCTGGTCGCGGGTCTGCTCGTCGGCGCGGCCATCGCACTCGGCTTTCTGGCCAATGAATGGGCGCAGCCGCTGATCCTTGGATTGCTGGCCCTTCTCTCGGTCATCGGTGTCTTCGGCCTCTTCGCCTTCGCCATCGGCCTCGTCCAGTTCTCCGGCCGCGCCGCCCGCAACGACCTGACCAAGACGATCGTCGACAGTGCCGACGAAGGCATCGTCGTGACCGAGGGCGAGAACGAGATCGTCTACGCCAACGAGACCTATCTCGCTCTGGCGGGCGCCACAGGCGCGAACGACCTCAAGCCCGTCGGACGTCTCCTGACCGGCCGCGCCGACGTCTCGGAGGCGATCTACCGGCTCGCCGCCGCCGCCCGCGAGAACCGCCGGCTGGTCGAGGAGGTCCGCCTCGAACCCGCCCTCGGCGGGCGCGGCGAGGTCGGCTGGTACCGCGTGCGCGTCACGCCGGTTCGCCGCGAGACCGGCAACGCCACGCTCTGGTCGGTCACCGACATCACGCCCGAGCGCGAGCGGCAGGAGAACGCCTTCCAGGAGCTCCAGCACGCGATCGACTATCTCGACCATGCGCCGGCCGGCTTCATCTCGATCGACGCCGACGGCGAGGTCTCCTATCTCAACGCCACGCTGTCGAGCTGGCTCGACTTCGACCTCGCCCGCTTCGGCTCAGGCGGCCTGCATCTCGACGACATCTGCACCCCGGCCGCCGCCGCGCTGATCCAGGCCATCCGCGGCCAGCCAGGCGATGTCCGCGTCGAGGTGCTCGACGTCGATCTGAAGCGCCGCAACGGCAACCCGCTGCCGGTGCGGCTGCATCATCAGGTCGCTTTCGGGCAGGACGGCCGCGCCGGCCCTTCCCGCACGCTGGTCCTCAACCGCGCGTCCGGCGAGGCCGGCGCCGATCGCGGCAGCGACGCCGAGGTCCGCTTCGCCCGCTTCTTCCACTCGACGCCGATGGCGATCGCGACCGTGGACAAGAACGGCGCGATCCTGCGCTCCAACGCCGCCTTCGCCCGGCTTGCGCCATCCGGCACGCCGCTCCAGACGATCTACGATCTCGTCGCGCCCAATTCCGGCCTCGAACGCGGCCTTGCCGAGGTCGTGGACGGCAGCGCCGCGGTCAGTCCGCTGGATCTCACCCTCGCCGGCGAGGACGGGCGCTCGGCCAAGCTCTACCTCGCGCCGGTCTCCGCCTCGGAGGATGGCGACGGCGAGCGCGCCATCGTCTACGCACTCGAGACCACGGCCGAGCGCAAGCTGCGCGACAATATGGACCAGGCCGGCAAGATGCAGGCGGTCGGCCAGCTCGCCGGCGGCATCGCACACGACTTCAACAACGTGCTGCAGGTGATCATCAACGCCTCCGAGTTCCTGCTCGCGAGCCATCGGCCGACCGACCCGTCCTTCCCGGACATCATGCAGATCAAGCAGAACGCCTACCGCGCCGCGGCGCTGGTGCGACAGCTGCTCGCCTTCTCGCGCCGCCAGACCCTGCGCCCGCAAGTGCTGGAACTCGGCGAGGTGCTCTCCGACCTCTCGCTGATGCTGAAGCGCGTCGTCGCCGACAAGGTGACGCTGGACGTCCGCCAGGGCCGCGACCTCTGGCCGGTCAAGGCAGATCTCGGCCAGCTCGAGCAGGTCATCGTCAACCTCGCAGTCAACGCCCGCGACGCCATGCCCGATGGCGGCAAGCTGACGGTGCGCACCCGCAACGTCGCGCGCGAGGACTGCGTGAGCTTCAACCACGCCGCCCTGCCAGCCGACGACTATGTGCTGCTCGAAGTCGAGGACAGCGGCACCGGCATTCCGCAGGAGCATCTCGACAAGATCTTCGAGCCCTTCTTCACCACCAAGGAGGTCGGCAAGGGCACCGGTCTCGGCCTCTCGATGGTCTATGGCATCGTCAAGCAGACCGGCGGCTACGTCTTCGTCGATTCCACCATCGGCAAGGGCACGGCCTTCCAGATCTTCCTGCCGCGCCATGTCCCGAGCCAGGAGGAAATCGCTGCCGAGGTCGCGGCCAAGGAGGCGCCGAAGAAGCTCGCCGCCGATCACACCGGCGCCGGCGTCATTCTGCTGGTCGAGGACGAGGACGCGGTGCGCGCGCTGAACGCGCGCATGCTGGTCTCGCGCGGCTATACCGTCCACGAAGCTGCATCCGGCGTCGAGGCGCTCGATCTCTTCCTGAAGAACGACGGCCAGATCGACCTCGTCGTCTCCGACGTCGTCATGCCCGAGATGGATGGTCCGACCCTGCTGGGCGAGCTGCGCAAGCGCAACCCGAACACAAAGGTCGTCTTCGTCTCCGGCTATGCCGAGGAAGCCTTCCGCAAGAACCTGCCGGAGGGCGAGGACTTCCACTTCCTGCCCAAGCCCTTCACGATGAAGCAGCTCGTCGAGACGGTGAAGGCGGCGATGGGGTGAAACTCCCGTCAGTCAGGCGCTTCGCGCAGCGAAGAGCCTGGAACCCATGAAGACGACGGAATTCCAGAGAGCGTCATGCTCGCCCTTGTGGCGAGCATCCACGTCTTGAACACCGCCCTCGATTCACGAGAAGACGTGGATGGTCGGGACAAGCCCGACCATGACGAGGTAGCCGCTCAGCGCGCCGGCACCGCTGCGTCGCCGGGGAGCCGGCGTGAAGCCAGAGCACCCACCCCGATCAGCGCCAGGATCGTCACCACGGCCGAAAGACTGAGATAGTAGCCGACGAAGGGCAGCCCCTTTTCGGTGGCAAGCCAGGTCGCGACATAGGGTGCGAGCGAGGCGCCAACGATGCCACCGAGGTTGAAGGTCAGCGACGCGCCGGTATAGCGCACGGCGGTCGGGAACATCTCGGCCAGCGCCGTCCCCAGCGGCCCGTAGGTGAAGCCCATCAACGACAGCCCGACGATGAAGAAGGCGAGCACGCCGAGCGTGCTGCCCGAGCCGAAGAGCGGCGCCAGGACGAAGCCGAAGACAGCGATGCCCAGCGTCGTCGCCAGCAGGGTCTGGCGGCGGCCGAAGCGATCGGCGAGCACGGCCGAGACCGGGATCGTCAGGCCGAAGAAGACGACGCCCACCATTTGCAGCGGCAGAAACTGGTCGCGCGAGAAGCCGAGCTTGGTCGTGCCCCAGCTCAGCGAGAACACGGTCATCAGGTAGAACAGAACGAAGGTCGCGAGCGCCGCGAAGGTGCCGCAGAGCAGCGCGAGCTTGTGCTCGGCGAAGATGCTGACGAAAGGCACCTGCACCCGCTCGTGCTTTTCCATCGCCTTGCGGAAGGCCGGCGTCTCGCTGATGCGCAGGCGGACATAGAGCCCCATGAAGACCAGCAGCGCGCTGGCGATGAACGGGATGCGCCAGCCGAAGCTGAAGAACTGCTCGTCGGTCAGAGCCGCATCGAGCGCGAGGAAACTGCCCGTCGCGCAGATGAAGCCGACCGGCGCGCCGAGCTGCGGGAACATGCCGTACCAGGCGGATTTGCCGGGAGGGGCGTTCTCGGTCGCAAGCAGCACCGCCCCGCCCCACTCGCCGCCGAGGCCAAGCCCTTGCCCGAGCCGGCACAGCGCCAGCAGCAGCGGCGCGAGCACGCCGACGGCCGCGTAGGTCGGCAGCAGGCCGATGGCGACGGTGGAGAGCCCCATCGTCATCAAAGCCGCAACGAGCGTCGCCTTGCGGCCGATACGATCGCCGAAATGGCCGAAGATGGCGGCGCCGATCGGTCGCGCGAAGAAGGCGATAGCAAAGGTCGCGAAGGACTGAAGCATCGCGGAAGTCGGATCCCCGCCCGGGAAGAACAGCTTCGGGAACACAATCACTGCAGCCGTCGCGTAGATGTAGAAGTCGAAGAACTCGATCGTCGTGCCGATCAGGCTGGCCAGCAGGACGCGCCGCGGCGAGTTCAGGGCATTCGTTGCGGGGGCAGAGGACACGTTGGCAACTTTCGAAAACAAAGAAGATGCCGGGCGCAATATCAGGAAAAGGCAGAAGGTGGCATAGGCAACTCAATGGCGAGCCATGCGCCATGCGCATGATAAAGCGAGGATGAATCCTGAATCAGCGCCAACAAGCATGGCGGGTGTCGAACAAAGAGCCTCCTGACAGAAACTGACATCGAGAACAAAAAAAGAACTTGCCGATAGGAACAAAGAGTGATCATTCTCCTGTCAAGACTGATTGAGATGTCTCCGTAGCCCTGCCATAAGGAGCCCGAACCGTGAATCAGGCAAACCTCAGACTCGTGGAAGGCTCCTCGATGGATAAGGCCAAGGCGCTCGATGCAGCGCTCTCCCAGATCGAACGCGCCTTCGGCAAGGGCTCGATCATGCGGCTCGGCAAGAACCCGCAGTCGATCGAGATCGAGACGATCTCGACCGGTTCGCTCGGGCTCGATGTCGCGCTCGGTGTCGGCGGCCTGCCCAAGGGGCGTATCATCGAAATCTACGGACCGGAATCCTCGGGCAAGACCACGCTCGCGCTCCACACCATCGCCGAGGCGCAGAAGAAGGGCGGCGTCTGCGCCTTCGTCGATGCCGAGCACGCGCTCGACCCGGTCTATGCCCGCAAGCTCGGCGTCAATCTCGACGACCTCCTGATCTCGCAACCCGATACCGGCGAGCAGGCGCTCGAGATCACCGATACCCTGGTCCGCTCCGGCGCGATCGACGTGCTCGTGATCGACTCCGTCGCAGCCCTCACCCCGCGCGCCGAGATCGAGGGCGAGATGGGCGAGGTCCAGCCCGGCCTGCAGGCCCGCCTGATGAGCCAGGCGCTGCGCAAGCTCACCGCTTCGATCTCGCGCTCGAACTGCATGGTGATCTTCATCAACCAGATCCGCATGAAGATCGGCGTGATGTACGGCTCGCCTGAGACCACCACCGGCGGCAACGCGCTGAAGTTCTATGCCTCGGTCCGCCTCGACATCCGCCGCGTCTCGACGCTGAAGGAACGCGACGAGGCGACCGGCAACCAGGTCCGCGTCAAAGTGGTGAAGAACAAGGTCGCGCCGCCCTTCAAGCAGGTCGAGTTCGACATCATGTTCGGCGAGGGCATCTCGAAGGTCGGCGAGTTGATCGACCTCGGCGTCAAGGCCGGCATGGTCGAGAAGTCGGGCGCCTGGTTCTCCTTCGACAGTCAGCGCCTCGGCCAGGGTCGTGAGAACGCCAAGACCTTCCTCAAGGCCAACCCGGACCTGGCCGCCAAGATCGAGGCCACGATCCGCCAGAACTCCGGCCTGGTCGCCGACCGCATCCTCGATGAAGCCTCCCCGACCGATGACGATCTCAACGAGGGCGAGGCCTGAGAGGCCACGAATACGGCCGTCATTCCGGACAAACCGCGAAAGCGGCGCCGATCCGGAATCCATCAAAGGGCGAGGCGCTCTACGATGGATTCCGGGTCAAGCCCGGAATGACGACAGTTCTATCCGGAGATGACGTGTCCAGCGGCTCGCGCCCTCCTCATCGCCCAAGCGGGCGGCCTTCGGGCCGCCCTTTTCGTTTGAGACTAAGACCTTGCCGGGTGTGCGCTGCATCAAGCTTTCTGGACAGCGGCGAGCCGCCTGACTAGAACCGGACCTTCCTGCCGGGCCTGCCCGGCTCCTGCCCAAGATCAGAGCGCAAAAAGCGATGAGTGGCGTCAACGATATCCGGTCGACCTTCCTCGACTACTTCAAGTCCAACGGCCATGAAGTCGTGCCGTCGAGCCCGCTCGTGCCGCGCAACGACCCGACGCTGATGTTCGCCAATTCGGGCATGGTGCAGTTCAAGAACGTCTTCACGGGCCAAGAGAAGCGTCCCTATTCGCGCGCCACCACCTCCCAGAAATGCGTGCGCGCCGGCGGCAAGCACAACGACCTCGACAATGTCGGCTACACCGCGCGCCACCACACCTTCTTCGAGATGCTGGGGAACTTCTCCTTCGGCGACTATTTCAAGGAGCAGGCGATCCATCACGCCTGGACGCTGGTCACCCGCGAATTCGGCCTGCCCAAGGACAAGCTCCTCGTCACCGTCTATTCCGAGGACGACGAGGCGCATGGCCTGTGGAAGAAGATCGCCGGGCTAACCGACGACAAGATCATCCGCATCCCGACCTCCGCCAATTTCTGGCGCATGGGCGACACCGGCCCCTGCGGCCCCTGCTCCGAGATCTTCTTCGATCACGGCGACCATATCTGGGGCGGCCCGCCCGGCTCGCCCGAAGAGGATGGCGACCGCTTCATCGAGATCTGGAACCTCGTGTTCATGCAGTATGAAGAGGCTGCGGGTGGCGTAAGGACCAACCTGCCTCGCCCCTCGATCGACACCGGCATGGGGCTGGAGCGCATCGCCGCCGTGCTCCAGGGCACGCATGACAACTACAACATCGACCTGTTCCGCGCCCTGATCAGCGCCATCGCCGACCTGACCTCAGTCGATCCGGACGGACCGATGAAGGCGAGCCACCGCGTCATCGCCGACCATCTGCGCTGCTCCGCTTTCCTGATCGCCGACGGCGTGCTGCCCTCCAACGAGGGCCGCGGCTATGTGCTGCGCCGGATCATGCGCCGCGGCATGCGCCATGCGCAGCTCCTCGGCGCCAAGGAGCCGCTGCTCTACAAGCTCGTGCCCGCCCTGACCCGCGAGATGGGCCGCGCCTATCCCGAGCTGCTGCGCGCCGAGGCGCTGATCACCGAGACGCTGAAGCTGGAGGAGACCCGCTTCCGCACCACGCTGGCGCGCGGCCTCAACCTGCTCGACGACGCCTCGAAGGATCTGACCGCCGGCCAGAGCCTCAAGGGCGATGTCGCCTTCACCCTCTACGACACCTACGGCTTCCCGCTCGACCTGACGCAGGATGCGCTGCGCGCCCGCGAGATCACGGTCGATGTCGAGGGCTTCGACGCCGCCATGCAGCAGCAGAAGGCCAAGGCGCGCGCCGCCTGGGCCGGCTCCGGCGAGGCTGCGACCGAGACGCTCTGGTTCCCCCTGCGCGACAAGCTCGGCGCCACCGAATTCCTCGGCTACGACACAGAGACGGCCGAGGGCGTGGTCACCGCGCTGATCCGCGACAATGCCGAGGTTCCCTCGCTGAAGGCCGGCGAGAGCGGCTTCATGCTGGTCAACCAGACGCCGTTCTATGGCGAGTCCGGCGGACAGGTCGGCGATGCCGGCCTGGTCAAGGCGCCGGACACGGTGGTCGAGGTCAGCGACGTCCAGAAGAAGCTCGGCGACGTCTTCGCCCATAGTGTCACCGTCAAGGAAGGCGAGCTCAAGCTCGGCGCCGCCGTCGAGCTGATCGTCGACCATGAGCGCCGCGCCGCGATCCGCGCCAACCACTCGGCGACGCACCTGCTGCATGAGGCGCTGCGCCTCGTCCTCGGCGACCATGTCGCGCAGAAGGGCTCGCTGGTCTCGCCCGACCGGCTGCGCTTCGACTTCTCGCATCCCAAGCCGATCAGCGAGGAGGAGCTGCGCGAGGTCGAGGAGATCGCCAACGCGATCGTGCTGAAGAACGAACCGGTCACGACGCACCTGATGAGCGTCGACGAGGCCATCGCCTCGGGCGCCCGCGCCCTCTTCGGCGAGAAGTATGGCGACGAGGTCCGCGTCGTCTCGATGGGCACCAACCCGGCCGGCAAGGCCTATTCAGTCGAGCTCTGCGGCGGCACCCATGCCAGCCGCACCGGCGATATCGGCCTCGTCAGCGTCATCGGCGAAGGCGCGGTCGCCGCGGGCGTCCGCCGCCTGGAGGCCATGACCGGCAATGGCGCTCGCCTGCGCCTCAACGAGGAATCGCGCCTGCTCGAAGGGCTCGCGAGCCTGCTCAAGGTGCCGGCGGCCGAGGCCGGAAACCGCCTCGCCGCGCTGATCGAGGAGCGCCGCAAGCTCGACCGCGAGCTCTCCGAGGCCCGCAAGAAGCTCGCCATGGGCGGCGGCGGCGCGGCCGAGGATCCGGTGCGCGAGATCGCCGGCGCCAAGCTCCTGGCACGCGCCGTCACCGGCATCGAGATGAAGGATCTGAAGAGCCTCGCCGACGAGGCCAAGGCGCGCGTCGGCTCCGGCGTCGTCGCCATCGTCGGCGTCGCCGATGATGGCAAGGCCGGCGTCGTCGTCGGCGTCACCCCCGACCTGACCGAGCGCTTCGACGCGGTCGCGCTGGTGCGCGCGGCTTCCGAACAGCTCGGCGGCAAGGGCGGCGGCGGCCGGCGCGACATGGCGCAGGCAGGTGGCCCAGACGGCAGCAAGGCGCAGGCCGCGCTCGATGCCGTCGCGGCCGCGATGGGCTGATGACGATCGGCGGGACAGGCCAGGCGCTCTCCCGCCGCACTTTGCTGCTGGCTGCTGGCCTTTGGCCGGCAGCCGCCTTCGCGCAGAAGAAGAAGCCGGCGCCCGTGACCGAGCCCGCCATGTCGGCGGCCCGGACCATCGTGGCCGGCGCGCCGCTCAGCGTCTTCCTCAGCCGCCCACCGCAGGGTGCACGACTCGCCATTGCCCGCCCCGACGATCCCGCCAGCAGCGCGATCATCGTCGTCGAGCCGCGCAATTCGGTCCCTGCCCTGCCGACTCCCGGTCTGGCCGGAACCTATGAGCTGCGCCTGGCCGTCGAGAAGGACGGGTCGCCGGTTATCCTGTTGCGCCAGGCGCTCGTCACCACCGAACCAAGCGCGACGCTCGCCGCGCCGGCCCGCGTCGGCCGCGGCCAGGCGCTACCGGTCCGCGGCATCGGGCCGAACGGCGAACAGGATCGTGTCGTGCTGGTCCCTGCCGACGCCCCTGTCGAGGCGGAAGGCCCCCGCTTCTTTCCGGCGGAGAATGTCGAAGCCGTGCTGGAAGCACCGGATCAATCCGGCCCCTACGAGCTCCGCTATGTCATGAACGCGCCCGTGAGCGGGCTGCGCATCCTCGCCCGCCATCCCGTCGCCGTGGAGTGATCTGGACGATCGCCGCGCGTCCGACGCGGTAACGGCGATCTATGCTTTTGTTATCGCATCGGATTTCTCCGAAAAGTGGATTCCACTTTTCGGTCCGATGCTTTGGCCCGCGAGAGGGAACCGTGCGGCGAGCGTTTCAGCCCATCGCTTCGCGCTTCTTGAGCAGTTCGTTGAGCAGGTCCTGCTGCTCATTGAGCCGCGCCGCCAGGCGCTCCTCGGCGGCGGCGCCGGAAACGCCCGTCGCCTGCTCCATCAGCTCGGCGATGTTCCTCCGAGCAATGGCAATCCGCTGGTCAAGCTCCATCTGCGAAGCGTTCTCAAGCATCCCGGCTCTCCGTATCGGCCAGTCTTCTTAGAGCGATAGTCAGCGCCCCTCGCCTGCGGAATAAGGCGTGCCATTCTTGTGCACGAAGCGCCCATCCGCATTGATGCTCATCATATCGATATCGGAGCAAGTGGTCACGTCGTTCGGCCAGCGGAACAGTCAGACGACGCCCCATTGCGGGCGATGTGCATCGTCGACGAGACTTGTCATCCGACTGGAGGCGATGATGCTGCCAACTTTTGAGACGGAACGATTGTCGATCCGGCCACGCACGATGGCGGATTTTGATGCTTGCTTGGCCATGGACCGCGACCCGGAGGTCATAAAGCACATTACCGGGCCATGGGACGATCCAGAAGCCCACAAACTCTTCCTTAGAGATCGCATACAGAGAAACTTCGGGGAGGGATTTGGGTACTGGTCGATCTTCAACAACGCAAGGACGGATCAATTCCTTGGATGGGTACTTCTAATTCCTTACGACGGCGTAGGGCCAAAAATAGAGATAGGCTGGCGTCTAAATAGGCTGTCTTGGGGCAAAGGGTACGCAACCGAAGCAGCATTACCTTTTGTACGGTACTCATTTCATAATCTAAATCTGCCCGAAATTGTTACCGATATCAATCCGGACAATCTCGGATCTATACGGGTCGCAGAGAAAATTGGCATGAAACTTGAACTTGTCGGAAACATCGAACATAGCAGCAAGCTGTTGAAATCATATTTGCTCACAAAGGCGGATTATGGCGGACACCAACGCGAAGCGGACTAGAGCCTGCTGATTTTACGCAGAACCACGCCGTCATCCCGGGCTTGACCCGGGATCCATGCCGGAGCGCTTCCGATCGAGGTTCAGGCATGGATCCCGGCTCTCCGCGGAGTTTATCCTTGGGCCGACCGAAGATCGGACCCGGGGGGCTCCAGCCGGGATGACCCGCGCTTCCATGAAAACACAGCAGGCTCTCATTAGCATCCATTCGGAGGTCCGCCGCGGGGCGGAGCGATGTCCCTTCAGGGGCCGGAGGGCGGTGAGATCGAGGCAGGTTGGAAGGACCGGTGGTCATTTCGCGAAAATGCGTGATCCACCACGCGTCGGACCCAACCATGAAGCGGCCAACGCGCCGACCTCGGAGAGAAGCCAGAGACCTGGCGGGACAAGAAGCTCACGACCTGTTGCGGCCTCGACAAAATCGCGCGAGCTTTCACCTATGGACAAGCCGCGTGCCCGGCCTGGGGAAGCACTCCCGACGCCTGACCTCTCTGCTCTAGCGGCGGCACTTGAGGCCTCATGGGATCATTTGACAGCGTATCGGGGCATCGTCCGTCTCGGCAATCCAGCATTCGGTCAATGCTACCCCACCTCGCGCGTCGTGCAGTTTTTCTACCCGGATTTTGATATTGCCCGCGGAGAGGTTTGGACCGGATCCAGCGAGCGCCACTTCTGGAATACGCGCGGTGCGGGCGAGAGCGCCGCGCGCATCGATCTCAGCTGGAAGCAGTTTCCGCCTGGGTCCATCGTTCAACGCTTTGAAGTCCTCGACCGCAACGCATTGGGCGACCGGGAAGAAGCAAAAGAGCGCTGCAAGCTGTTGTTAGCACGCGTTCGGGCGCATCTTGCCAAGGCAAGACGGGATTGACGCACCGGACACAAGGCGAGCACGCCCCATTTGCGAAATTGGTTGTTTCGCGTGCCTTGACTCCTACCACCCAATAGAAAAGCCCGGCCTTTCGGCCGGGCTTTCATAGCGTTCGCGAGGAGCCAGCCTCAGGCCGCCATCGCCTTCTTCATGTTCTCGCTGACCTTCTCGAGGAAGCCGGTGGTCGAGAGCCACTTCTGATCGGCGCCGACGAGCAGCGCCAGATCCTTGGTCATGTCGCCGGCCTCGACCGTGTCGACCGTGACCTTCTCGAGCAGAGAGGCGAACTTGGCGAGCTCGGCATTGTTGTCGAGCTTGGCGCGGTGGCTAAGACCACGCGTCCAGGCGAAGATCGAGGCGATCGAGTTGGTCGAGGTCTCGCGGCCCTTCTGGTGCTCGCGGTAATGGCGGGTGACGGTGCCGTGCGCGGCCTCGGCCTCGACGGTCTTGCCGTCCGGCGTCATCAGCACGGAGGTCATCAGGCCGAGCGAGCCGAAGCCCTGCGCCACGGTGTCGGACTGCACGTCGCCGTCGTAGTTCTTGCAGGCCCAGACATAGCCGCCCGACCACTTCATCGCCGAGGCGACCATGTCGTCGATCAGGCGGTGCTCGTAGGTGATGCCCAGCTTGTCGAATTCCGCCTTGAACTCGGCCTCGTAGATCTCCTGGAAGATGTCCTTGAAGCGGCCGTCATAGGTCTTGAGGATGGTGTTCTTGGTCGAGAGATAGACCGGGTACTTGCGCATCAGGCCGTAGTTCAGCGAGGCGCGGGCGAAGTCCTTGATCGACTCGTCGAGGTTGTACATCGCCATGGCGACGCCGGCTTCGGGAGCCTTGAAGACCTCCTTCTCGATGACGTTGCCGTCCTCGCCGACGAACTTGATCGAGAGCGTGCCCTTGCCCGGGAACTTGAAATCGGTCGCGCGGTACTGGTCGCCGAAGGCATGGCGGCCGATGACGATCGGCTGCGTCCAGCCCGGCACCAGGCGCGGCACGTTTTTGCAGATGATCGGCTCGCGGAAGATCACGCCGCCGAGGATGTTGCGGATCGTGCCGTTCGGCGACTTCCACATCTCCTTGAGGTTGAACTCCTTCACGCGCGCCTCGTCCGGCGTGATCGTCGCGCACTTCACGGCGACGCCATGCTTCTTGGTGGCGTTGGCAGCGTCGATCGTGACCTGGTCATTGGTCGCGTCGCGGTTCTCGACCGAGAGGTCGTAATAGTCGAGCTCGAGGTCCAGATACGGGAAGATCAGCGTGTCCTTGATCTTCTGCCAGATGATCCGGGTCATCTCGTCGCCGTCCATGTCGACGATCGGGTTGGCGACCTTGATCTTGCTCATGCGATGACCCCTGTGCTCTCCAGATAGAACGATCCGAAACTGCGGCTCTCGGCCACCGTCCGCGGCTGGGTCGCTTCCTAGCGGGTTAAAGGCGGCGGGGGAAGCGCAGCTTTCGGGCAATCTGTCGCCATGCCGATCATGTTGCACCGCCGCAAAATCGGCACCTTCCCGGTCTAGCCTGACCTGCCGCTCGTCATAGCGACAGGACGAACGACGTGTTCCGTTTCATTTTCACCAATCGCGCCGCCACGGCACCGGCGGTGCTCCTTCTCGCCGCATCCCTTTCTCCCGCTTCCGTCGCGGCTCAGGAGGTGATGCCGGAGGCTGCCATCCAGCTGCCCATCCCGCGCGCGGCCCTGCAGGATCCCGATGCTGCGGAGATGGAGGCCCTCCTGCCGACCGGCGAGACTGCCGACGCGGTCGTGTTCAATCCCACGCTCGCGGCGATCGGCCGCGCCAATGCCTCATCAGGCGCCCATCTGCGCGCCCGAGCGCCGATCCCCGTAGACATCATCCGCAACGGCTTCGCCGCGCGCCAGAACATCATGAGTCCGGAGCAGGACCGCTCGGTCGGCTTCAAGCTCGGCAAGGATGTCTTCTCGCTCTCGACCACCCTCTCCGACCCGGCAAGCGCCGGCGCGACGCGTGATGCGCGGCTGAACTGGCGGCTGGCCCAGCCGGTATCCGCCGGAACGGGCTTCATCTGGGGCCTCGCCACTGGTGGCGGCAGCTCGCTCTACGGCAACCCCGAACAGATGGGCGAGGCACTCATCGGCTATCGCCAGGAACTGCTGCCGCATCTGACATTGACGTCCCAGCTCGCCATGGCCGGCAACTACGTCTTTGCGCCGGGTGATGGCCTTCATACCGCTCTGACTCCGGAGATGAAGCTCTCGGTCGATCTCGCCAAGCTCGCGGACCTGCCCTGGCAGACCTCCTTCGATGTGACGCTGGCGCGCAAGCTTCCGCTTGTCGCCTCTGACTACGAGACGCGCGGCCGAGCCATGCTTTCTCTCAAATACCAGTTGCAGTAGCTGACCTGACCGCCACTGCATGGCGGCCTGCACCGGGCCACCTTTCCCGGTGCCGAAGGCCGCATTAGCCTTCGGCTCATGACACAATCGACTTCGACCAAATTCGCTCTCGTCACCGGCGGCACGCGCGGCATTGGCGCAGGCGCCGCCCTCGCTTTGGCTCAGGCCGGCTACGAGGTTCTCGCCACCGGCCTGACCGAAGAGGAAGTAGCGGCAGCTCCGGCCCATCCCACCATCCGCCATGCCCGGCTCGACGTGACCAGCGATGCTCAGGTCGCTGCTATCGTCGCGACCTGCCCGCGCCTCGACGCGCTGGTGAACTGCGCCGGCATGATCCAGCGCGGCGGCAAGGAATTCGAGATCGAGGCCTTCCGCCTGACGATCGAGGTCAACCTCAGCGGCACGATGCGGATGTGCCTCGCCGCCAAGGACAAGCTCGCCGCCAAGGCCGCGGACAAGACCGGCGGCGCCATCGTCAACATCGCCTCGATGCTGACCTTCCATGGCTCGCCCTTCGCGCCGGGCTACGCGGCCTCCAAGGGCGGCATCGGCCAGCTCACCAAGTCACTCGCCGCCGCCTGGGCGCCGGAAGGCATTCGCGTCAACGCGGTGGCGCCGGGCTGGATCGAGACCGAATTGACCCGGCCGCTGGTCGAGGACGCCGAGCGTTCCGCCCCTATCCTCGCGCGGACGCCAATGGGGCGCTGGGGCAAGCCGGGCGATGTCGGCGGCGCCATCGCTTTCCTGCTGTCCGATGCGGCGCAGTTCGTCACCGGCGCCATCCTGCCGGTCGATGGCGGTTATCTCGCGGTTTAGAAAAGCGATTTCGCCTCAATCGCTTGGGCGGAAACATTGAATCAAATTGAGCACCACTTGAATCAGAAGATCAGCACGGGAGAGACGCCATGAATACGACGAGCCCGATGCCCGTCGCGGCCACGCAGGAGGAGCGCTGGACGCCCTATCGCCACCCACAGCCGAAGGAATCGCCGCCGGAACTGATCGTCCCGAACGTCATCCCGACCGACGAGCGCGTCTGGGTGCCGGTGGACGACAATGTCTGGTTCCGCCCCCTGCTCTTCTGCGTTTCGCGCGGCTACTGGATGAACCTGCTGAAAGTCCGCCGCGCCGGCGTGCTCTCGCGCCACCGCCACCCGCTGCCGGTCCATGGCTATGTGCTGAAAGGCAAGTGGCGCTATCTGGAGCATGACTGGGTCGCGACCGAAGGCGCCTATGTCTATGAGGCGCCGGGCGAGACGCATACGCTGGTGGTCGATCCCGATGTCGAGGAGATGATCACCATGTTCCAGGTGAACGGCGCGATGATCTATGTCGATCCGGACGGCAACTGCCTGGGCTATGACGACGTCTTCACCCGCCTCGACAAATGCCGCACGCATTACGCGCAGAATGGGCTCGGCGCGGAGTATGTCGACCAGTTCATTCGCTGAATGGACGAACAGGCGCAACCGTCATTCCGGGGCTTCGCGCAGCGAAGAGCCCGGAACCCAGAACCGATGCCACGGCCAGGGAGGCATGTCGGCTCGGCAGCCTGATCGGAAACCGCCTCGGTTCTGGGTTCCGGGCTCAGGCCTTCGGCCTGCCCCGGAATGACGGCGCGGCTCGGCCGCGAACCTCCGAGCTCAGCGCCCGAGCTTCGCCAGCTCGACGGCAGCGCGCAGCTCGATATGGGCCAGCACCTCGTCGAGGCGTGGGTCATCGGTCGTCTCGCGCCTGAGCGCCAGCGTCGTGCGCAGCCTCTCCAGCTCGGAAGGCAGCACCCGGCCGGCAAGAAGCGCCGCCTTCAGCCGGTCGAGCCCGTCGAGCAGGTCATGCCCGCGCCGGGCTTGCCGGCGCTTGCGATCCTGGGTGTCCTCCTGCGCCTGGACGGCCAGCAACGTATCGAGCGGCCCCGTCGCGCCGACACCGCCGCTGCGGCTCGCTGTGGCGGAATCCTGTGTCGGAAGCGTGAAGGAAGCGCCGCTCGAGCGCCTCGCGGAACTGGCCGGGCCGGCATTCGAGACGGGCGCGCGCTGGTCGATCCTGATCATCGGCGGCCTCGCTAGCATCGGGCCGAAAAGTGGAAGCCACGTTTCGAGCGAATCCGATGCAATAAACGGATGGATCGGCACCACGCGCCCGATCAGGGCACGCGGCGATCCAGAGTGTTCCCAACCTCGCCCCGCATGGTTAACAGCCGGTAAATTGCCCGGCAGAAACTGCCGCCTCGGCAGGAAGCGCAGCGTCTACGGGCCGTGACCTAGGATGGCGCACAACTCCAAACGACTGACAAACAAGGCTTTTCAATTTTGATCTGTCTGGCACGCCGCTCGCAAGGGTCGGTGGACTTAAGAACTGTCCCCTGGTGCCGCAGCATGTTCCGCAACTCCGCCCTGACGACTCTGCTGAAGCCGCTGGCCGCGCTGCTGGCCGTGGTGATCGGCCTGTCGTCGCAGCCGGTGTTCGCGCTCTCGCGCATCAAGGATCTCGCCTCGGTCGAGGGTGTGCGCAGCAACCAGCTGCTCGGCTACGGCATTGTCGTCGGCCTCAACGGCACGGGCGACACGCTCAACAACACGCCCTTCACCAAGCAGTCGCTGCAGGCGATGCTGGAGCGTCTCGGCGTCAACACGCGCGGCGCCAACATGCGCACGGCCAATGTCGCGGCAGTGATGGTCACCGCCAGCCTGCCGCCCTTCTCCCCCCAGGGCACGCGCATCGACGTCACCGTCTCGGCGATGGGCGATTCGAAGTCGCTGCAAGGCGGCACGCTGCTGGCCACCCCGCTGCTCGGCGCCGATGGCGAGGTCTACGCCGTCTCGCAGGGACCGGTCGCGATCTCCGGCTTCTCGGCCGAGGGCGAGGCCAGCAAGATCACCCGCGGCGTCCCGACCGTCGGGCGCATCGCCAATGGCGGCGTGGTCGAGCGCGAGATCGACTTTGCGTTGAACAAGCTCTCGACGCTGCGCCTCTCGCTTCGCAATCCCGACCTGACCACGGCGCGCCGCGTCGCCGCCGCGATCAACGATTTCATCGGCGGCGATTCCGCCGAGCCGACCGACCCCACGACAGTGGTCCTCCAGATCCCGCCCCGCTTCAAGGGCAACATGATCAAGCTGCTCACCGATATCGAGCAGCTGCGCGTCGAGCCGGACCAGTTCGCCCGCGTCGTCATCGACGAGCGCTCCGGCATCATCGTCATGGGCAAGGACGTGCGCGTTTCCACGGTCGCCGTGGCGCAGGGCAACCTCACCGTCACGATCAGCGAGCAGCCGCAGGTCAGCCAGCCCAACGAATTCGCGCGCGGCCGGACGGTCGTGACGCCGCAGACCAGCATCAAGGTCGACACGGGCAGCGGCAACAAGCTCGCTCTCGTCAAGGAAAGCGTGACCCTGGCCGAGCTCGTCGACGGGCTCAACGCGCTGGGCATCGGCCCGCGTGACCTGATCTCCATTCTCCAGGCCATCAAGTCGGCAGGCGCCCTGCAGGCCGAAATCGAGGTGATGTGATGACCGCCGCTCTCGCCCTCCCCGCTGCCAATCTCGCCCTCGGCATCGCCGGAAAAGTCGTCAACGGCATTGCCGACGCGCTCGATCCGGCCAAGGCCAAGCTGAAGAAGCAGGCCGACGATTTCGAGACGATGTTTCTCGAGCAGATGACCGACCGCCTGACGGCGAGCGAAGGCTCCGAAGGCCCACTCGGCGAGAACGGCACCGGCGGCGGCATCTGGCGCTCGCAGCTCAGCCAGCAATACGCCAAGCAGATCCAGAAGGCCGGCGGCGTCGGCCTGTCCGATCAGATCCTGCGCGATCTGATCAGCCTTCAGGAGCAGGCCGCGTCCGGAGCGAAGAATGTCGGCGGCTAATCTGATCCTGGATGAGCGGCCGCGCATCGCCGATGCGCTGAGTGCGCGTGCGCTGATCGAGGCCGTGCTGGAGGCGCTCGGAGCGCTGTCGCATCTCGTTGGCGAGGAAACCGAGCTCGTCCGTGCCGGCCGCCTGCCGGAGGCGATGAGCCGCGAGCCGCGCAAGACCGAGCTTGCCGGCATCTATATGCGCGGCGTCGAACAGGTGAAGCTCAATGCCGTAGCGCTCGCCCGCTTCGTGCCCGATCAGGTCAAGCGCCTGAAGGACGCTCACCTCGCCTTCCAGAACCTGATCGAGACCAACCAGATCGTGCTGGCCACTGCCCGTGCCGTCTCGGAATCCGTCATCCGCGACCTGGCCGCCGACGCCAACAGGCCGATGCGCGCGAATGGCTACGGCCCCGCAGCCTCGGTCGGGGCCGGCGCCTTCGCCCGTCCGAACTCCGGCCCGCTCGTCGTCTCGCGGCGCCTGTAAGAGACTGCCCGATCCCGGCAGTCGCTCGACCTGCGTATCCGGCCCGGCTGCGCCGGAAACCCTCAATATTTACCTAATTCCCTAACGGCGGATTCAATCTTTTCTGTCATGATTGGCATTGTCGGGCAGGTGTGTCCTGTTTCCGGCGACCGACGAAACCGGCGCGGCGGCGCCGTGAGCGGCTCCAGAAGGAGTGGTCATGGAATTCGGCAACGCACCCAGGATCGTGGCGCCGACCGCTGCGCCGCCGGTCACCCGCTCCGACGTCACCGCCCAGCCGGGCAGCGTCGCCGTCGACCTTCCGCCCGAGAAGACCGTTCAGTCCGCTTCCGCCGGCGCAGCCGTCAACGTCGAGGTCCGCGCGCAGGCTCGCGACGCGCAGAGCCGCGCCGATGGCGAACGCCGCGCCTTTACCAACGATCAGAATGGCCGCGCTGCCAACCGCACGGTCGACGAGACCGTGGAGCGCAAGCTCGTCATCGACCCGCAGACCCGGGCGATCGTCCTGCAGAAGAAGGATCGCGAGACGGGCGAGACGATCTCGCAGCTGCCCGACGAGCTCCTGCTGAAGCTGCGCGCCTATTCCCGCGAACTCAGCGAGCGGGCGCGCGAGGCCGAGGAAGAGCGCCACCTGGTCGAGCGCACGGCCTGACGTCTCCCCCTTCCATTCCAGCTACCCTCGGCATATCGCCCGCGCCCCCCGCGCGGGCGCTTTTTCGTCGGCGCACCGCCTCCCGTTCCGGAGTTCCGCGACCATTAGCGCCTGCTTAACCATGGTCCGACGCGCCCCGCCTCGCGCTCAATTTGCGGAGGGAAATTTACCGGTTGTTACGGGCTGGCGCTCCACGGTCGCCCCGTCCTGGCCAGAACGGCCCGGGCGCCAGAAGGCATCCTACCAGAAGGTAAAAACAGATGGCCGTCTCTCTCAATGCGGGCGTGCGCAACGCGCTCTCGTCGCTGCAGTCGATCACCGCCCAGGCCCAGGCTTCCCAGTTCAAGCTGGCGACGGGCAAGAAGGTCAACACTGCGGTCGACAGCCCCGTCAACTACTTCACCGCCGCTTCGCTCAATGACCGCTCCAGCCAGCTCACCGGCTTGCTCGACGGCATGTCGAACGGCATCCAGACCATCCAGGCCGCTTCCAAGGGCATCGACGGCATCACCAAGCTGGTGAGCTCGCTGCAGTCGACCATCAAGCAGGCGCAGTCGGACGCGGCCCAGAACCGCCCGACTAAGGCCGGCACCGCGCTGGCGACCGCGGCCGAGCAGGTCGCGACCTCGAAGAGCCTGAAGGACATCGCGCTGGACAAGAAGGTCGTCGGCGCTGACGCCATCGCCGATGCGGCAACCGCCACCAGCTCGGGCGACTTGGGCATCATCAACACCGACACCAACCTGGCGATCTCGATCACCGCCGGCAGCACGACCTATACGGCGGGCCTCAGCTCGGCCAACGCGACGGTTCGTGACGTCGTCAACGAGATCAACAAGTCCGGCATCGCGACCGCCTTCGTCGACGAGAAGGGCCAGCTCAACGTCAAGGGCACGGGCTCGGACGACGTGCAGTTCGGTATCGGTGCGGACACAAGCGCCCCACTCGCCCTCACGGACGCGGCCGCCGGTGGCGCCAACGTCGCCTTCGGCTTCCTCGCCGCCGATGCCACCGCTGGCGGCGCGATCAAGGGGCAGAGCATCACCTCGGCGGTGCGCTCGAACCTGATCGACCAGTACAACGACCTGCGTAACAAGATCGACGATCTCGCCAAGGACTCGAGCTTCAACGGCATCAACCTGCTGAAGGGCGACCGTCTCTCGATCCAGTTCAACGAGAAAGCCGGCAAGAACCAGACCAAGCTCGACATCCAGGGTTCGGACGTCACCTCCGACAACCTCGGTATCGCGCAGGCGACCAACACCAAGACCACCGGCCAGATCAATTTCCAGAACGACACTGACCTCGAATCCGCGACCAAGGCCCTCACCGGCGCCCTGACCTCGCTGAAGTCGCTGTCCTCGACCTTCGGCGCGAACCTCTCGGTCGCCCAGACCCGTCAGGACTTCACCAAGGACATGGCGGACGTGCTGAGCACGGGCGCCTCGAACCTGGTGAATGTCGACGCCAACTCGGAAGCCGCCAACCTGCTCGCGCTGCAGACCCGTCAGCAGCTCTCGCAGACGGCGCTCTCGCTCTCGAACCAGAGCGACCAGGCGGTCCTGCGCCTGTTCTGATCTTCGGTCCGCAGAAGCGGATCAACCCGCAGAATGCGGGGCGAAGTCAAAGGGCGGCGGAGCTTCGGCTCCGCCGCTTTTCGTTTGGGCGCGGTAACGAGAACAGTGTCCTGATTAACTTTTTGTTATCCCTAACAAGGGATGATCTCCCCTGAAATCAGGTTGCATCGCGCCGGAGTCGCGCGTTCAGGGGACCGAAGATGGCCAACACGATCCTTTCCAGCGGCGTGCGCAACAACCTGTTGACGCTGCAGCAGACCACGGCCCAGCAGAGCGTCATCCAGAACCGCCTCGCCACCGGCAAGAAGGTCAATTCGGCAATCGACAACCCGGTCAACTACTTCACCGCCCTATCGCTGAATGATCGCTCCAGCCAGCTCACCGGCTTACTCGATGGTATCTCGAACGGCATTCAGACCATCCAGGCCGCCTCCAAGGGCATCGACGGCATCACCAAGCTCGTCCAGTCGCTGCAATCGACGGTGAAGCAGGCCCAGGCCGACGCCGCTCAGAACCGCCCGACCAAGGCCGGCGGGGCTCTCGCCACTGCGGCCGAACAGGTCACGACGTCGAAGAGCCTGAAGGACATCGCGCTCGACAAGCGCGTCATCGACGTCGCCGGCGGCACCGCCGGCGCGGCCGATGCCGCGACCGCCACCAGCCCCGGTGACCTGGGTCTCACCAACACGACTCTGGCGATCTCGATCACCAGCGGCAGCAACACCTATACGGCTTCGTTCAGCTCGGCCAACGCCACGGTTCGTGACGTCGTCAACGAGATCAACAAGTCGGGCATCGCCACCGCCTTCGTCGATGAGAAGGGTCAGCTCAACGTCAAGGGCGCCGGCTCGGAAGACGTGCAGTTCGGTATCGGCTCGGGCGCGGCCGGCCCGGCGGCCATCACCGACGCAGCGGCCGGTGGCGCCAACGTCGCCTTCGGCTTCCTCGCCGCCGATGCCACCGCTGGCGGCGCGATCAAGGGTCAGAGCATCACCTCGGCCGTGCGCTCCAACCTCATCCAGCAGTACAACGACCTGCGCACGCAGATCGATCAGCTGGCCAAGGATTCGAGCTTCAACGGCATCAACCTGCTGCAGGGCGATCGTCTCTCGATCCAGTTCAACGAGAAGACCGGCAAGAACCAGACCAAGCTCGACATCCAGGGCTCGACGCTGACCGCCGACAATCTCGGCATCAGCCAGGCGATCAACACCCAGCTCGCCGGCTTCATCAACTTCCAGAACGACGCTGACCTGGACAAGGCTACCGCCTCGCTGACCGGCGCGCTCACGTCGCTGAAATCGCTGGCCTCGACGCTGGGCTCGAACCTCTCGGTCGCGCAGACCCGGCAGGACTTCACCAAAGAGCTGGCAAACGTTCTCACCACCGGCGCGGGCAACCTCGTCCTCGCTGACCCGAACGAGGAAGGCGCGAGCCTGCTCGCCCTCAACACCCGCCAGCAGCTCTCGCAGACGGCGCTCTCGTTGGCGAACCAGGCCGACCAGGGCGTCCTGCGCCTGTTCGGCTGACGCCTTCAGGTTCGGTTCGCCGCCCTCCCCTCCGCCAGAAGGCAGGACAGACATGGCTCTCAAGGTCGAGCTCAAGCCGCGCGAACGGATCATCATCGGTCAGGTGGTGATCCGCAACGACGAGCAGCGCACCCGCTTCTTCATCGAAGGCGACGCGCCGATCCTGCGTGAGAAGGACATCCTGACCGCCGCGACCGCGGACAGCCCGGCCAAGAAGATCTACTTCGCCATCCAGCTCATGTATCTGGCGCAGGATCCCACGCATCAGCACGAGGTCTTCTTCCAGCTCGTGCGCGATTTCGTCCAGGCCGCTCCCAGCGCTCTGCCGCATGTTCACGAGATCAATAACCGCATCTTAAGCGGAGATCTCTATAAAGCTCTCAAGGCAGCCAAGAAGCTGATCGCCTATGAAGCGGAACTGATCGAGCATGCAAAACGGGTTTAACGCCTACGCCGCCGCCGCCAAGACAGCCCAATCCGTCGTTTCACCCCGCGAGCTCGAAGCCTCCCTCCTGATCAAGGCCGCCACCCGGCTGCAGGCCGTCGCCGACGACTGGAGCACGCGCGAGCGCGAACTCGACGACGCGCTGACCTATAACCGCCGGCTCTGGACCCTGCTCGTCTCGGCCGTGATCGCCGAGGACAACCCGCTGCCGGTCGGCATCAAGACCAACATTCTCGGCCTCGGCAATTTCATCTTCAATCATACCTTCAAGCTCGCGGCCGATCCGCAGCCGCAGGGCCTCGGCGTCCTCGTCAACATCAACCGCGATATCGCCGCCGGGCTGCGCGGACGCTGACGCTCCGCTCGAACCGATCTCCGGCTCCCCAAGCTGTAAGCGTGCTGAGTTTACACGGAACCACGCGGGTCATCCCGGGCTTGACCCGGGATCCATGCCAGAGCGTTTCCGATCAAGGTTCAGGCATGGATCCCGGCTCTCCGCTTCGCTCCGGCCGGGATGACCCGCGTAGTTCTGTGTAAAATCAGCACACTCTAAGCAACAACGCCGCCCTCACAGGGGCGGCGTTCTTGTTTTCAATGCGCGAACGTACCGCCTCAGAGGAAGTTCGTCAGCGACAGCTTCGAGAGCATCGAGGTCACCTGGTAGCTCGCCTGCAGCTGCGTCTGCAGCGCCAGAATCTGCGTCGCGACCTCCTCGGTCGAGACGTTCTCGACGCCTGACAGCGTCGTCGTCAGATAGTCCTTGGTGCTCTGATGGCGCGCCTTGGCGCTGGCGAGCGCCGTCTGGGCCGAGCCGAGCTCGGTGATGATCTCGGCCGGCTTCTGGGTGTTACCCCCGAAGCCGAGCTTCTCGCTGACGCGCGACGTCATCGCCTCGTAGCGCGCCTGCGAGTTCGTGTCGCCGGCCGGGAAATTCTCGGCCGCCATGATCGCGAACTGGGCGAGGCCGACGCGGAACGCCTCCTCGTTCGCCCGAGTGCCCGTCCCCACCGCCTGTCCCTGGTCGACCTGAACCGTCGCGGTGCTGCGCGCCGGGTCGGAGCCGTCATCGCCGCGATACCAGATCACAGTCGTCGCCGCGGCACCGGCATTGCTCGGCGGCAGGGTCGCCGTGTCGAAGGGCGGTCCCGGCACGCGCTTGGGCGGATTGTTGAGGCTGCCCGCAAAGAAATCCTGCGCCGCGACCTGCGAGGAAGCAGCCGAGAGTGTCGTCTTCGCCTCCTTGCCGAGGGCCGCGTTGATCGAGTTGCGCAGATTGGCCGCCGTGGCGTTGGGATCGGCGCCGATCTCGAAGGAATCGGTGTCCGAGCCGGTCGTCCCCGTGGCGCGGGCCGTCAGGACGATGTCCTCCTGCGTCCCGTCCGGCAGGTTGAGCTTGAGCCGCACCGTGTCGCCCGCCACCGGCTGCGACGCGACATTGACCGAGACATCCGCCGGCGGCCCGGGGTTGAAGGTCGTCGCCAGCGCGGCCGAGCTCCCGGAAATGCCGGCAATCTTGAAGCCATAGGGATGGACGGTCGCCTCTTCGGCGATGGTCGCGGTCGTGCCGGCGCCGCCGGCCGTCAGCCGCCCGAGCCCGGAACCGAGATCGGCCTGCCGGCGCTCGTCAATCAGTTGCTTCAGCCCGGCCTTGCCGGCGCCATCACCGTCCATGATCTCGTCGAAGCCGGCCGCCGGCTGGGTATCCGAGGTCTTGCCGGAGAAGAGATAGCGGCCATTGACCGCGATGTTCAGCAGGTCGAGGGATTGCTTGAACTTCTCCTCCGCCAGAACCTGCGGCGAGGACCGGCCGCTGGCGCTCGGCACATAGCTGTTGGAGCGCGTATCGTTGCGCGTCTCGCTGGTGAGCTTGGCGAAGTTCTCGACCGAGGTCGTCTGCAGCTTCACATTGACATTGCTGAGCTCGATGCCGCTGAGCCAGGAGTCGAGGGTCGAGATCTTGGCGTTGAGATCGAGGCTGACGCGCCGGTCGATGCCGAGATCGCCATAGCTCGTGCTGCGCTGCTTCGTGTCGAGCTGGCGCTGGAGATCGTCGAACTGCGCGCGGGTCGAGACGAACTCGTTGGGCTTGGCCGCGCGATAGGCACCGGTTCCATAAGCGGTGATGGTCATGGCGGGCTCACACTCTCAGCAGCACGTCCATCATCTCCTTCACGGTGGAGATGATGCGGGCATTGGCGGCGTAGGCGGTCTGCAGCTCGATCAGCATCGACATTTCCTGGTCGACATTGACCTGCGCGGTTTCCTGGAAGCGGCTCTGGATCGAAGCGAGCGCGACCTGCTGGCCTTCATCGAGGCGCTTGGCGGCCTCGACTGCCTGTCCCTGGGACGAGACCACGCGCTGAACGAAATTGGCGATCGTCGTGTTCGAGGTCGCGCCGTTCCCGTCGAGGCCGACGGCGTTGGTGAAGGAACGCTGGCTCTGGGTCAGCCGGTCCAGCATCAGCTTGGGCCGGGTTGTGTCGCCCTGCGCCGTCGCGGGCGAGGTGTTGTAGACGGCGAGCAGCGAGCGATCCGCGACGAGCGCCGGATTGACCGCGATCCGCGCGGCGTAGCCGACGGTCTGCGAGCCGCCCTCGCAAGAGCCGGTGAAGGGGGTACCGGCCGAGCCGTCGACGAAGAAGGGCAGCTCCGCTGTGCCGCCGGCCGAGGACAGCGCCGTGTTGGTCGGCCGCGAGGTCAGGCCGATCACGTCGCGCGTGCCGGCCGCCCCATCATCGACGATGCGCAGGGTCGAGCCGGTGTTGGAGACGGTGAAGCCGGGGCCGACAGCCACCTGGATCTGCGCCGCGACCGAAGCCGGGCCGCCGGAGAAGTCGATGCCGATCACGCGGTTGTTGGCATCGCCGCCAGCCGAGGCCGGCAACGGCAGCGAAGCGGCGGAATCGACGCGAACGAAAGTGAAGCGCTGGGTCTGACCGCCCGGCGTCACCTTGTAGTCGAGCGTCACCGTATTGCCGGATTGCAGCGCGGTCAGGTCGACGTCGAAACCGGACGCCGCGCCCGCCGTCACCGCGGTACCGGCGATCTCGCGATCCGAGAGCGCCTTCGACATCTGGGCGGCGATCTCGTCGAGCTGGGCCTGCGCCTGCACCAGCGTCTTGTCGCGCAATTCGATGTTCGCGGCGATCTCGCCCGAACGGAAGATGCGGTTCGCGATCGCGTCCGAGACGTTCCCGGACGAGTCCTTCATCGTGATCGTGCCGACGCCGCGCTTCGCCGGGTCGATGTTCCACTGATCGTCCGCGCCGAGCCCGCTATGCTCGTCGAAGCCGAAGGTGACGGAGGGCTGGCCGTCGAAGAGCTGCGTGCCCGATCCGGTGACGACCGAGACCGAGCCCCGCGCATCCTCCGTCGTCTTGATGTCGACGTATTGCGAGAGCTCGGACAGGATCAGATCGCGCTGATCCTTCAGAGTGGCCGTCGAGCTGTCGTTCGGCGCCGCGACAATGCGGGAGTTGACCTTGGTCAGCGCGCCGAGCAGATCGTTGACCTTGGTGACGGCATTGGCAATGCCGTTTTCGGCCTGGGCGCGCAGGGCCTGCACGCCGTTCGAGAGCGTGTTGAGCTGCCGGGCCAGCTGCGTCGCATTGTCGATCACCTGCGAGCGCAGGCTGTAGGAGGACGGGTCGTTCTGCAGCGACTGCAGCGCGCTGGTGAACTGGCTGAAGATCGTGTCGAGCGCGGTCGCGCTGCCCGGTGCGCCATAGAGCTTGTCGAGGTTCGACAGCGCGCTCGCCCGCGTCGAGGTGTAGGCGGCGCCCGAGGCTTCCTGCCAGAGCTGATGCTGGACGATCTTGTCGAGCAGACGCTGGACCTGCGTGTTCTGCACGCCGATCGTGAGTCCCGACAGGCTGTCGGCCGTCGACACCGACCGCCGGACATAGCCCGTCGTCCCCGCATTGGCGACGTTCTGCGAGACGACGCCGATGCCGACCTGCGTGGCGCTGAGCCCGCCGATCGCCGTATTGAGGGAAGTACTCAGACCCATCGCCAACTCCTGTCGCTAGAGCACGCGCCGATCTGACTGCGTTGCAGTCAGATCGGAGAACGCGTTCTCTCACTTAAGGTTAGAGACGGATCCCGATCAGGTTGATTCAACCTGATCGGGATCCGGCTCTAGCCGCGGCCCTTCTGGGCCGCTCTCAACCCGGATGCGCTGCTCAGCGGATGATGTTGAACACGGAGGTCAGCATCTCCTGCGCGGTGGTGATGACCTTGGTGTTGGCCGAATAGGCCTGCTGGGTGACGATCATCTTCGAGAACTCGTCGGCGATGTCCGTGTTGGACTGCTCGACCGAGCCGCCGACGAGCTGCGACGTGCCGAGGCCGATGATCGGCGCGCCGGATTCGATCGTCTCCTCGAAGGCGCCGCCGTCGAGCCGCTTCAGGGCGTTGTCCGCGTTGAAGCGCGCCACCGAAAGCTGCGCGAGCGCCACGACCTGGCCGTTGCTGAAGGTGCCGATCACCTGCCCCTCGGCCGAGACCGAGACGCGATCCAGCGTGCCGGCGGTATAGCCGTCCTGGCGGATGCTGCGGGCGTCGATCTGGCCGCTGACGTCGCCGTTCTGCGTCAGGCCGTTGCCGCCGGTCGTCACGTTGATGCCGGTGATCGTCGTGCCTGCGATCGTCATCGTCGGCAGCGCAATGTTGCCGCCGGCCGGAGCCGTCATCTGGCCGGTCGCATCGAAGGTGATCGAGGCGTTGGCATTGCGATAGGCGACGGCGGCGCCGGTCGCCCCGGTGTTCTCGGCAACGAACAGGTTCCAGGTGTCGACCGTGGCCGGCGGGCCGGCCGAGGCATTCGTGGTCTTGGCCCAGCGCAGCTCCACGCTGGTTGCCTTGCCGAGCGTATCGTAGACCGTCACCGACCCACCCGGGATCGATTGGCTGAGGAAGTTCGTCACGTCGCTGCCGATGACGAGGCCGGTACCGCCCTGGGTGGTCGAGAGCGGATTGGAGGTGAAGCCGGTCGGGTTCAGCAGCTCCGAGCCCGGAATGGTGCTGTCGGCTTTGTTGGTCTTCGGATAGGCCGGGATGTTGGCGCGATACTCGATCGAAGTCGTCGCCTTGGCCGGGAACTGGTCCTTCGTGATACGCAGCACATCCGGCTGCGTGCCGATCAGTTGCCCGGTCACCTGGTCGATCTTCAGGCCCTTGAGGTAGTAGCCCGCGCCGTTGACCAGATAGCCGTTGGCGTCGAAATCGAAATCGCCGCGGCGGGTGTAGAGATTCTGGTTGGCGAACTGCGTGCTGGCGCCGACGCCGCTCGCGCGCTGGTCGACGACGAAGAAGCCGTCGCCGTTGATCGCGACGTTGGTGTCGATGCGGGTCGGGTTGAGGTCACCCTGGATCGAGTTGGTCGACTGGCTGTAGGCCGCGACCGAGCCGGCGATCTGGCGATTGAGCGCCGCATCCGGCACCAGATCGGCGAAGGTCGTGTCGACCCGCTTGTAGCCGGTGGTCCGCGAATTGGCGATGTTTCCGGAGATGTTCTCGAGCGCATAGGACTGCGCCGTCATCCCCGAAACCGCTGTTGTCAGCGCACTGAAAACACCCATGGAACCCTCACCTCGACCGGCGCCCCCCAAGGGCAGCCCACAACTCGAGGCGTGATCTGCATGGCGCATGCCATGCGGGTGTTCTTTTTATTTCAGTGAGTTAGATCGTTTATGAAGCGTTTTCTGGCAGTCCTGACCAGGCAGATTCGCCTGAGGCCGGCAGAATCTGCCGGGCTCAGGCCTCAGCGTCCTTGGCAGCGCGCCACGAAGCTAAATCGCTCGCGACCTCGGCGAGTGTCGGCGGCTTTGCCTCGACGAAGGGCAGTGGCCGGCAGACCTCGAGCGCAGCAAGCCCGATGCGGGCGGTCAGCATGCCGTTGATCACGCCCTCGCCGAGCTTGGCCGAGAGCCGCGCTGCGAGCCCCTGCCCGACAATCTGCTGAATCACCGCATCACCCGCCGCGATGCCACCGGTCAGGACGAGATGGTTCATGACCTGCCTCGCCAGCCTGAGCAGGCCGAGCGTGCCGGGCCGTCCCGCATAGATGCCGGCGATCGAACGCAGCAGGCGGGCGCAGGCGACCAGCACGAAGATGACATCGACCAGCGCACGCGGGCTGACCGCCGTGACCAGTGAGACGCGCCGCGCTGCCTGCGCAATCTGCGCCTGCGCCATCTCATCGAGCGGCACGAGCAGGCTGCGCTCCGCCACCGTCAGCATGTCGCGCGCCGCGAAGAGCTGCGGCAGCGCCTCCTGCAACGCCGCCCGGCCCTGTGCCGTCTGTGTCCGGCCCTTGTAGAGTCCAACGAGTTCCTCGGTGATCGCCCGGCCCTCGTCCGGGGTCCCGCCCGCAAGCGCCAGCGTCGCGCGCTCGCGCAGGGCCTCGACCTTGCGTTCGCGCAGGATGTCGCGCAGCACCCGCGCCAGCATGACGAAAAGCGCCAGCGCGGCGATGCCGGCGCAGACGAGCGCCGCATAGCCGAGCACCGGATTCTGATTCATCAGCGCGGCGATCGTGTTCTCGACCCAGACCCCGGCCGCCAGCGCCAGGAAGCCGGAGAGCCCCGCGACGAACAGCGAGCCCCAGGAGAAGCCGCGCCTGGCCTTCGGAGCGGACACCGGCGCAATGTCGTCGATTGGCTCGCTCTCCGGCAGGATCGCGACATCGCCCCGCCGGATCGGGTCCCCCACAACCTCCTCCTGCCCCGGATGGTCGAGGCGGATCGCGCGCGGTGCCTTGGTCATGGCCGGAATCTGCTCACCACAGCCTCCTCATGCCAGCCTGTCGCCGATCAGGAATTCCAGCGCGCGGTCGAGGCGGATCTGCGGCGGCGGCTTCGATCGCCCGCCCGCATCCGGCTCGACCAGCGGCGGCCGGAAGCGCGGCGCCCTCACCTGCCAATGCGCCTTCGGGTCGAAGATCGCCTCCGGCCGCTCCGGCAGCTCGCCCGGGAAGATCGCTGCTTCGGCGATGCCATCGAAGACCTGTCCGTCGATCTCCTCGCCCGCTTCCGGCACGCCGGCGATGGCCGGCAGCTCCTCGCGGCCCTGCTTGATGCGAACCTCATGCGTCGCGCGCACCGCGGCGAACGCCATCGCCTCCACCTTCGCCCCGGCTCCCTGCGCCCGCGAAGCCGCCCGCCCGACCAGATGCGACATCACCGCCGCCAGCCGGTCATGGCTGCTGTGGTGGATATGGTCGGCCTTGGTCGCAGCGAACAGCACCCGCTCGATGCGCGGCGCGAACAGGCTCGAAAGCCAGGAGTTGCGGCCGACCGAGAAGGCCGCGAGCGCCTGGCCCAGCGCGGTTTCGAGATCGGCCAGCGCCGGAGCACCCGCGTCGAGTGCAGCCAGCACGTCGACCAGAACGATCTGCCGGTCGAGCCGGGCGAAGTGATCGCGAAAGAACGGGGTGACGACGACGCGCTTGTAGGCCTCGAAACGCTCCGCCATCAGGCCGGCCAGCGTGCCGGGCTTCGGCTCACGGTCATGGCCGAGATCGAGCGGCGCGAAGGTCAGCGCCGGCGAGCCCTCGAGATCGCCCGGCATCAGGAAGCGCCCCGGCGGCGTCACCGCCACCGCCTCGGGATCGGCCCGCAGTCTCGCCAGATAGCTCTTGAACAGGTCGCTCGCCGCCTCGGCCACGAGTTCGTCCGGTGGCCCCTCCGGATCGCGCGCCGACATGTCGGCGAGCCAGGCCTCGGCGGCGGCGCGCCGATGGGCCTTGCGCGCATCGGCCACGGCCTGCGCCGACCATGTCTTGTAGTCCTGTCCGATCAGGGCGAGGTCGAGCAGCCATTCGCCGGGGTAATCGACAATATCGAGCGTCAGCGTCGCCGGGCCCTTGAACCAGCCGGAGGCGCGCTCGTAATCGATCTCGACGCGCAGCTCCGCGATGCGCTTTGTCGAGTCCGGCCAGCGCCTGTCGGCCCCTGCCATCGCGGCGCGATGCGCCTCGTAAGGGAAACGCGGCACGTCGGGATCGGGCTGCGGCACCAGCCGCACGCGCGCGATCCGTCCTTGGGATGCCGCCTTCAGCACCGGCAGCTTCGCGCCTTCCATCAGATTCTGGATCAGTGCCGTGGTGAAGACCGTCTTGCCTGAGCGCGACAGGCCGGTGACGCCGATGCGCAGACGCGGCCGCGCCAGCCCGAGCAGGCTGTCGCCGAAGGCGAGTGCCGCGTTGCGGGCGCTGTCGAGATAGGAAGTGTCGCTCACGACGACGACAGACTCACTCGTCCGGTCCCTCGCCAAGCGAGGCTGGGGTAACGAAGCGGTCAAGCCTTCCGCCCCGCTCGGCCACGTCGCGCCAGTCGTCGACGGCGAAGTCGAGCACGGCAAGGCCGCAGGTCGGGTATTTCTGGCTCATCCGCGCCGCCGCGTAGCGGTCGCCATGACCGGTCAGAAGCGTCGCGAGTTCGAGGAAGCCAGGGTTGTGGCCGACCATCAGCAGGGTGCGGACATCGCCTTCGATGTCCTGCACGACGTCGAGGAGGCGCCCCACCTTGGCCTCGTAGATGCGCGCCTCGTACTGCGTCGCGGGCTTCTCCGGCAGCATCGGCGCCACCAGCTCCCAGGTCTCCACCGTGCGCTTGGCAGGCGAGATCAGCACGAGGTCCGGCAGCAGCAGCTCATCGGCGAGGTAGCGCCCCATCGCGGGAGCAGCCTCCCGCCCGCGCGCGGCGAGCGGTCGGTCGCGGTCGGCCACCCCGGCGGGCCATTGGGACTTGGCGTGGCGCAGAAGCATGAGGCGTCGCATAGGGAGAACCTAGCGATGCCGTCGATGATTTGCGAGGGGTCAATCGCCCTCGACTTCCTCTCCCGGCTCATAGCGCAGCAGATCGCCCGGCTGGCATTGCAGCACGGCGCAGATGCGCGACAGCGTATCGAAGCGCATGCCGCGCACCTTTCCCGATTTCAGCTGCGAGACCTGCTGCTCGGTCAGGCCGATCCGCTGGGCGAGTTCCTTCGAGCGCATCTTGCGACGCGCCAGCATGACATCGAGTTCGACGACGACGGGCATGGCGCCGGCTTACACGAAACTTTGATTCTCGTCCGACAGCCGGATCGCCTCCCGCAGCACGAGGCCGAAGGCGATGAGCGTGGCTCCGGCAGCGAGCGCGGCGAAGATGCCGGGATCGAGCATGACCGCGATGTGCCTTTGCCCTTCGGGGTTGTCGAAAGTCAGCGCCATGCTTTGCGCCGTGCGGACGATCGGCGTCGCGGCACCGAAGCCAGCCAGAAGCCAGCCGACGCGCAGCAGCCCGGCGGCATTCTCCTCGACCAGAACCCTGCCCTCGCCGAAAGCCCGAAACAGGCTCCCCAGCCGCAGCATCGCCAGGACGAAGAGCGCGGCCGGGATCCAGGCGAGAGCAAACGCCGCCCGGTACCCTCTCGCCGAGGAGGCGAGAGGAGCATTGCCGAGCCCGATCGTGCTCCGGGCGTGACGGGCGAGCGCTTCCGCATCGGTCCACAGCCAGAGGAGGCCGAAGAGCATGAGCAATGCTGCGGCATAGCTGAAGGCGCGTGCCCACCGGCTGACCCTGCGCAGGCGGCCGGCCGCTTCCTGAGAAAATGCGGTCACGGGCCGGGACGACATCGGCATGATTATTCCCTCGATTGACAAAATTAAACTAATAGATGAATTTTTGAATGTCAAAGCCAATCAAGCTTGAAGAGTTCCCATGCGTATCGCCCTGCCCGCCAACCTCCTTCTTGCCTGCCTGCTCGCCGGTTGCGGCCATGTCCCGCTGACCTCGCTGCCGAAACTGTCGAAGATCGACGTCAGGACGACGGACCTCGCGCAGCTGCGCGCCGGGATCAGCCTGCCGGCCGATATCCGCCCGCTCCCGGGCGGCGTCACCATGACGATCGTTGCCTTGCCGGAGGATGGCGGCCGTCACGAGCGCAAGGTCGTGCTGGAGGAGGTGCGCGACGCGGCAGAACTCTCCTCCGTGCCGACGCTGGCGGCGCCGGGACGGCGCTTCACACTGTTCAGGCTGAGCTCTGCGGACGCGGCGCGCCTGGGGGCTTTCCGCGAGGAAATGTTCGTCGGGCCGCAGAACAGCGGCAATCGCGGCAGCCTCTCACTCGGCGCAGACAAGGCCTGCCGGCTCGGCGACCTCTCCGGCAAGCCGATCCCGATGACGAGTTATCTGAAGACATCCGAGACGCAGGACTATGTCCTGCTGACTCGCGATGTCGATCTGGGCGAGGCCGTCCGCTCAGTCGACCCCAAGGTCGATCTGGCTACGGCTATTCCGCCATGCAACGCATGATCGAAGCAGCCTTCCTGACCAACGCTCGTCAGCCTCTCGCAGCCGCGGACACCGGGCGCAATCGGCGTCAAGCTTCGCCGGAGGATGCCCGGCCGCGCTTCCTCTGTCGTGTCGGCTCCTTCCCAGCCGAAAGCGCCGACGCCAGCAGCGCAAAGAGCCGCGCCGCGTGCTTGTCCAGAAATGCCTGCCGGCTGTCTTCTGCGGCAAGAAAATCAAGCGCTCCATCGATCAGCAGCGTCGAAAAGCCATGGACGGCTGACCAGGCCAGCAGCACCTCCGGCAGATCGGGGGAGAGGGCCTCGGCCGCGGGCTTCTCCTCCGGAGAACGAGGCGGCGCCAGGCCGCGGCTCAGCCGCACCTCGCGCACCAGGATGCCGAAAGCCCGCGCCGCTGCGGTCCGGAAGGCGGGATCCTGCCGGTCCATCTCGCGCTGGCCGAAGACGACGCGGAAGCGCCCGGGATTGGCGAGCGCCGTCTCGACATAGGCCCGCGCGATTGCCGCAAGCCTGCTACGCCTCTCTGCCTGCGCCGCCGCGACGGCGGCCTCCATCGCCGTCGAGAGATCGTCGAAGCCCAGCGTCGCAATCGCTGTCAGCAAACCGGTCAGGTTGCCGAAATGATGGGCCGGAGCCGCCGGCGAAACCCCTGCCCGCCGGGCGCATTCGCGCAAGGTGAAGCCGCCGAGCCCGCGCTCGGCCAACACCTCTTCCGCCGCCGCGATCATCGCCTGCCGCAAGGCGCCATGGTGGTAGTGCTCGCGTCCGGCTCGGGGCGGCGCTTCGACCATCGGAGACTCCGTCAATCTTAACAACGTCAAAATAATCTTGACGCCGTTAAGATAACGAGTCAGAACCTCCCCGCAACTGAACACTGTCAAGTTTGGAGAGCATCATGCCGCCTTTGACATTGGATGCTGCCTTTTCCGGAGCCAATCTGCTGGCCGTCTGTGGCTGGTTGCTGCTGATCGCCACGCCGCGCTGGCGGGCTGGCCAAGTCATCGCCGGCCTCGCCGTCCCAACCCTGCTATCCGTCAGCTACTTCGTCCTGATCAGCGTGCACTGGCACGAGGCGCGCGGCGGCTTCTCTTCGCTCGCGAACGTCGCCGCTCTCTTCACTTCGCGGCCGCTGCTGCTTGCCGGCTGGGTGCACTACCTCGCCTTCGACCTGCTGATCGGCGCCTGGCTGCTGCGCTGCTCGCAGCGCGAATATGTGCCGCATTGGGCGATGGTGCCCGTCCTCGCTTTGACCTTTCTCTTCGGTCCGATCGGCTATCTGCTCTATCGCCTCGTCGCGACAAGCCGGGACGTCGTTTCGGAGGACCGGATTCCACGCTTCCTTGCGCGACTGCCGGCGCCGTTCCGCGCCCTGGAATGGGAGCCTCGGCTCACTGCAGCCGCGATCGCCATGACGCTGCTCATCATCCCGACGGCGCTTGCCTACGCCGTCGATCCGCGCCTCTTCAACGGCGACAATGTCTGGCTCAAGCCGCTGAAGTTCGAGATCTCGATCGCGATCTACCTCTTCTCCTTCGCGCTGCTTCTGCCGCTGACCGGAGAAGCCTTCCAGCGCTCGCGGCTCGGCCGTTTCACGGTCTGGCCGGTGATCGCCCTGCTCTTCTTCGAGCTCGTCTACATCGCCTGGCGCGCCTCGCGCGGGGAAGCGTCCCACTACAACCGGGACGGCCTGGTCGCCATCATCCTCTACGCAGCGATGGGGGTCGCTGCCGTGCTGTTCACCGCCGCGAGCGGCATCCTCGCCTATGGCCTCGCCCGCAAGGACGCAGCGCCTCTGCCACCGGCTCTGCGCCGCTCGCTCGTCCTCGGCCTCGCCTTGACCAGCGTTCTCGGCATCCTCTCCGGCGCCGTCCTGAGTGCGGCCGGCGGGCACACGGTCGGAGCACCGGCGGCTTCGGCTGCCGTCGTCCCTTTCTTCGGCTGGTCGCTGACCGCGGGAGACCTGCGCCTCGCCCATTTCCTGGCGTTGCACGCAATGCAGAACGTGCCGGCCTTCGCACTCTTGGCCGCGCTGCTGGGCAAGGCGGCAGCGCCGCGTGCCATCGACGCCTTCGCGCTCGTCTATGGCTGCGTGACGGCAGCGGCGCTGATCGCAGCGCTCAATGCCCGTCCCCTCCTCGGCGTCGGCTGACGCCGCCCCTCAGCGGCTCTCGCGCCGCGCCATGAAGGCGAGCTTCTCGAACAGCGAGACGTCCTGCTCGTTCTTGAGCAGCGCCCCATGCAGCGGCGGGATCAGCTTGCGCGGATCGCGCTCGCGCAGCACCTCCGGCCCGATATCCTCGGCGACGAGCAGCTTCAGCCAGTCGAGCAGTTCCGAGGTCGAGGGCTTCTTCTTGATGCCGGGCACCTCGCGCACCTCGAAGAACAGGCGCAGCGCCTCCTCCATCAGCCGCTTCTTGATGCCGGGGAAATGCACCTCGACGATCGCCTGCATCGTCTCGGCGTTGGGGAAGCGGATGTAATGGAAGAAGCAGCGACGCAGGAACGCGTCCGGCAGCTCCTTCTCGTTGTTGGAGGTGATGATCATCACCGGCCGCTGCGCTGCCTTGATGGTTTCGCCCGTCTCGTAGACGTGGAACTCCATGCGGTCGAGCTCGAGCAGGAGGTCGTTCGGGAACTCGATATCGGCCTTGTCGATCTCGTCGATCAGCAGCACCGGCCTGACCGGCGAGGCGAAAGCCTCCCAGAGCTTGCCGCGCTTGATGTAGTTGGCGATGTCCGAGACCCTGCTGTCGCCGAGCTGGCTGTCGCGCAGGCGGCTGACCGCATCGTATTCGTAGAGACCCTGCTGCGCCTTGGTCGTCGACTTGATGTGCCAGGTGATGAGCGGCGCCCCGAGCGCGGCTGCCACCTCCTCCGCCAGCACGGTCTTGCCGGTTCCCGGCTCCCCCTTCACCAGCAGCGGGCGCTCCAACCGGATCGCGGCATTGACCGCAACGGTGAGGTCCTCGGTCGCGACATAGTTCTCGGTGCCGGAAAAGCGCATGGACAGTCCTTCTGATCGAGCTGCGGACGCTATCCCATCCCGATCGATGGCGGAAACCGCTTTTCGAGCGACGACCTGAGCCTTCTTGCCTAAGGGCTCGGCAGGTAAGGCAAAATTCTCCCCGCCATAGCGATTCCAAGGTTGTGTTGCGCCGCCGCGAAACGCAAGAATTGCCGGACCATTTCTACTCATTCGAATCGCAGGGTCGCCCTTTGGCCGGAACAGTCGATCCCTCCGTCTACAAGGATGCCGTCGTCGTGCTCGCGACGGCGGGCGTGATCGTGCCGCTCGCCAAGAGCCTCCGGGTCAACTCGATCATCGCCTTCGTCGCCTGCGGCGCCCTGCTCGGCCCCTATGGCCTGGGCGGTCTCGCAGCCAAGCTTCCGCTGCTGAGCACGATCACCGTCTCGAAAGCGGAGGCCCTGGCCGGCCCGGCCGAGCTCGGCGTCGCCTTCCTCCTCTTCGTCATCGGGCTCGAGCTGTCCTTCGAGCGCCTGATGACGATGAAACGCCTCGTCTTCGGCCTCGGCCTTGGCCAGGTCGGTCTCAGCGCCGCGATTATCGGCCTTGTCGCCTTTGCAGTCGGCCAGCCTGCGGCGGCAGCCCTCATCATCGGCTTCGGCCTCGCCCTCTCCTCGACCGCAATGGTCGTCGAGCTGCTCGCCGCCAAGAAGCGGATGACGACCTCGGCTGGCCGCACCAGCTTTGCGATCCTGCTCTGCCAGGATCTCGCCGTCATCCCGCTGCTTTTCCTGATCAGCGTGCTCGACGCGCAGAACGGCTCAGGCTCGCTGCTTGTGGGCCTGGCGCAGGCCTTCATCCAGGCCTTCGCCGCCATCGCCACCATCATCGTCATCGGCCGGCTGGCGCTGCGCCCGCTCTTCCGCCTCGTCGCCTCGACCGAGTCGGCCGAGAGCTTCATGGCGGCAACGCTTTTGACCGCGCTCGGCACCGGGCTGATCGCCGCTGCGGCGGGCCTCTCGATGGGGCTGGGCGCCTTCATCGCCGGGCTGTTGCTTGCCGAAACGGAGTTCCGCCGCGCCATCGAAGTCACCATCGACCCGTTCAAGTCGCTGCTGATCGGCGTCTTCTTCCTCACCGTCGGTATGGGCGTGAACCCGGCCGAGATCGCGGCCAATCCCGGCACCATCCTCGCCGTTGCCGCCGGGCTGGTGCTGGCCAAGGCCGCGATCATCTTCATCCTCGCCCGCCGCTTCAGGCTGTCGGCCGCGGCCGCGCTCGAAACCGCGATCATGGTCGCGCCGGGCGGGGAATTCGCCTTCGTCCTGCTCAATGCCGCGGCGGGCACCGGTCTTATCGGTCATCGGGCAACCAGCATCGCGCTCGCCGCCGTGTCGCTGACCATGGTCGCGCTGCCGCTCCTTGCCAGGATCGCTCGGAATCTCGCGCAGAAGCTGGCGCCGCCCGTGATCCTGCCAGACGAGGCGACTGTCCCGCCTCCGGCCGACCATGCCCCGCGCGCCATCGTCGTCGGCGGCGGGCGCGTTGGCCGGCTCGTGGCCTCGATGCTCGACGAGCACAGCAAGTCCCACATCGTCATCGATTCGGATGCCGCACTGATCACCGCCCAGCGCCGAGCCGGCCGCCCGGCCTTCTACGGCGATGCGAGCAAGCCGGAGTTCCTGCGGCTCTGCGGCCTGGAGGAAGCGACGGCCCTGATCGTGACGATCGACAATGCGCGCGCCGTCGACGCCATCGTCCAGGCCGCGCGCACGCTGAGGCCCGATATCGTCATCGTCGCCCGCGCCCGCGATGCAGCCCATGCCCGCCATCTCTACGAGATCGGCGTGAACGATGCCGTGCCTGAGACGATCGAAGCGAGCCTGCAATTGTCGGAGGCGGCGCTGGTCGGTCTCGGTGTGCCGATGGGCCTCGTCATCGCCTCGGTCCACGAGCGGCGCGACGGTTTCCGCGCCCAGCTCAAGCCGGCAGGCGCTGCGAAAGCCCCCGCCCTTCCGCGCCACGCCCGCTCGCGAAGGCTGTGAAGCCGGTAGCTCCCGCTTCGCGCGGCAGGTAGCCGGCCTGCTGCGCCACCCGCCTGATATGCCCGTAGAACTGCGCCGCGCTGCTCGTCCAGCTGTATCGGGCAGCCAGCTCAAGGCAAGTCTCGTGCGGCACCCTGAGCGCCTGCATCGCCGCGCTGCGCAGGTCCTCGTCGAGCACGGCCGCGCCGCTGCCGACGAAGACGTCGCGCGGCCCCTGCACGGGGAAGGCCGCGACCGGCAGGCCGCTCGCCGCCGCTTCCAGCAGCACGATGCCGAAGGTGTCGGTCAGGCTCGGGAAGACGAAGACGTCCGAAGAGGCGTAGATCGCCGCCAGCTCCTCGCCTTCCTTCACGCCGAGGAAATGCACGTCGGGATAGGCGCGCTGCAGGTCGGCCCGCGCCGGCCCGTCGCCGACCACGACCTTGCTGCCCGGCAGCCGCAGCGGCAGGAAGGCTTCGAGGTTCTTTTCCACCGCCACGCGCCCGACGCTGAGGAAGATCGGCCGCGGCAGATCGAGCACGCTCTGCGGGCGCGGATGAAACAGGCCAAGATCGACGCCCCGCCCCCAGCGCACCAGATTCTGGAAGCCATGCTGGCGCAGTTCGTCCTCCACCGTCGCGGTGGAGACCATTACCGCGGCAGCAGGGTCATGGAAGCGGCGCAGCAGCCGGTAGCTCCAGCTCTCCGGAATCGGCCAGCGAGCGGCGATGTATTGCGGGAAGCGCGTATGATAGCTGGTCGTGAACGGGCGCTTCTGGGCCAGGCAGACGGCCCGCGTCAGCCAGCCGATCGGTCCTTCCGTCGCGATATGGATATGGTCCGGCCCGAATTCGGCGATCCGCGCCGCAAGCGCGCGGCGCGTCGCCAGGGCCAGGCGGATATCCGGATAGCTCGGCAGGCCGATCTGATGGAAGCCCTCCGGCGTCAGCGCCTGCGCGGTCACGCCGAAATCCGGCGCCGCCGCGATCATCCGCTCCAGCGAGCGCACGACCCCGTTGATCTGCGGGCGCCAGGCGTCGGTCGCAACGAGGACGCGCATCAGCGCGCCTTCCGCTCGGCCGCTTCCGGCTGAACGCCGAGAACGCGCGCCAACTCGAAAGGCCGGAGCTTGCCTCGGGCTGCCTCGACCAGTTCCGGCACGGCGACAGGACGGGTCGGCACGACGACCGGCACCGCCGTTTCGCCCTTCAGGCGGCCCTGCGGCCAGCGGATCAGCTCGAAATGCCCGTCATGGTGCTCGACGAAGGCCGTGCAGCTTTCGACCCAGTCGCCCGTGTTTATATAGGTCAGTCCCTCGATCTCGCGATAGGCGGCATGGTGGATGTGGCCGCAGATCACGCCGTCGGCATTGTGCCGGCGCGCTTCGCTGGCGAGGCAGGTCTCGAACTCGCCGATATAGTTCACGGCGTTCTTGACCTTGTGCTTGGCCCAGGCCGAGAGCGACCAGTGCGGCAGCTGCAGCCCGCGGCGCACCTTGTTGAGCCCCATATTGAGCGCAAGCGCGACCGTGTAGGCCCAGTCGCCGAGCAGGGCGAGCCATTTGGCGTTGCGCACCACGAGGTCGAACAGGTCGCCATGGATGACGAGCAGGCGCTTGCCATCCGCCGTCTCATGGACGATCTCGTCGACCAGCGTGATGCCGCCGAACTGCAACCCGGTAAAGTCGCGCAGGAAATCATCGTGATTTCCGGTGACATAGATCAGCTTCGAGCCCTTGCGCACCTTGCGCAGCAGCTTCTGGACCACGTCGTTATGCGTCTGCGGGAAGTACCAGCCGCTCTTCAGCCGCCAGCCATCGATGATATCGCCGACGAGATAGATCGTCGGCGCATCATAGGCGCGCAGGAATTCCAGGACGAGATCGGCCTGTGCCCCACGCGTCCCCAGATGCAGATCCGAGATGAAGATGCTGCGAACCTGCTTCGCGTCGTCCTCGTCGGCCATTCCGGAGAGCCCCCGCTGTTGCGATGCTCCGGGCGTGTGTCTGATTTGCGTTGCGCTTTGATGACGGCGCGGCCAATCCATGATCAGGCTTGCCGACAGGCGCCCGCGTGATGGCAGCTTGCTGAGTTTACCGAGGAACGTGATGGATCTTGGAATTTCGGGCCGCACGGCCATCGTCTGCGCCTCCAGCAAGGGGCTCGGCCGCGGCTGCGCCGAGGCCCTGGCGGAAGCCGGCTGCACCGTCGTGATCAACGGCCGCGATGCCGCAACCCTGGAAACGACCGCCAGCGAGATCCGTGCCAAAACCGGCGCGACCGTCATCGCCGTGGTCGCCGATGTCTCGACCAAGGCCGGGCAGGATGCCCTGCTGGCGGCGGCGCCCAACCCCGACATCCTCGTCAACAACAATGGCGGCCCGCCGCCGAAGCCCTTCCGCCAGGTGACGCGTGAAGGCCTGCTCGAAGGCGTCGTGCAGAACATGGCAACGCCGCTGGAACTGGTTCAGCGCGTCATCGACGGCATGATCGAGCGCGGCTTCGGCCGCATCATCAACATCACCTCGGCGAGCGTCGTCACGCCGCTGACCGGCCTTGACGTCTCTTCGGCCGCGCGCGCCGGCCTCACCGCCTTCCTCTCCGGCGTCGCCCGCGAGGTCGCGCATGCCAATGTCACCATCAACAACATCCTGCCGGGCGTGTTCGACACCGACCGGATCAAGACCGCGACCAGCAAGGTCGCCGAAATGCAGGGCATCAGCATCGAGGAAGCGGCAAAGCGGCGGCTCGCTTCGGTCCCGGCCGGCCGCCTCGGCACGCCGGACGAATTCGGCAAGCTCTGCGCCTTCCTCGCCAGCGCCCATGCCGGCTATCTCACCGGCCAGAATTTCCTGATCGACGGCGGCGCCTTCCGCGGCACGTTCTGAGTTCGACAGGCCGCCTGCCGGCCGCGTACCGTCATTGCGAGCGAAGCGAAGCAATCCAGGGGGACTGGGCTGAATCGTTCAGCCTCGCGGCCTGGATTGCTTCGTCGCTTCGCTCCTCGCAATGACGTCTTGCCCCCCACGCCTGCAGCGTGGCGGGGTTGCAGAGTTCACGCTTCGCCGCCCCGCTTCGGCATGGTCTAAGGAGGAACGGTTTCGGCCGAAACCGTTCCTGCCCTCCCGTCGCGCGCTCCGTTGTCTCCTCTTCTCGGCATCACCCTCAAGCTGATCTCGGCGCTGGCGTTCACGCTGATGTCGGCCGGCATCAAGTCGATCTCGACGCGCTATCCGACGGGCGAAATCGTCTTCATCCGTTCCTTCTTCGCGATGATTCCGCTGCTCATCTGGCTGGCTTGGCGCACCGAGCTGCCGGCGGCACTGAAGACCAGCAATCTGCGCGGCCATCTCAAGCGCGGCATCATGGGCTCGACCGGCATGTTCTGCGGCTTTGCGGCCCTGCAGTTCCTGCCGCTCTCCGAGGCGGTCGCCATCGGCTATGCCGCGCCGCTCGCCGTGGTGGTGCTCGCCGCGCTCGTGCTCAAGGAGAAGGTGCGCATCTATCGCTGGACAGCGGTGATGATCGGCTTCATCGGCGTGCTGATCATGCTCTCGCCGCATCTCGGCGCCGGCAGCCATCCGGTCGGCAGCAACGCTGCGATCGGCGCGGCGCTGGGCCTTGCCGGCGCGTTCTGCTCCGCCTTCGCCTCGGTTGAGGTCCGGCTCCTCACCCAGACCGAGCGCACCGGCGCCATCGTCTTCTACTTCATGTTGCTGACCAGCCTGCTCGGCCTCTCGACCATCCTGCTCGGCTGGAACATGCCCGATCTCAAGGATGCGGCGCTGATGGTCGTCATCGGCATCCTCGGCGGGCTCGGCCAGATCCTGATCGTGCAGGCGTACCGCTATGGCGACGCCTCGCTGATCGCGCCCTTCGAATACTCGACCATGCTCTGGGCGGTGGCGATCGGCTGGATCTGGTTCGGCGAGTGGCCGGCGACGGCGATCCTGATCGGCGCCTTCATCGTCATCACCTCCGGCATCTATGTGATCCTGCGCGAGCACCAGCTCGGCCTCGCCCGGCGCGAGCAGCGCGAGGTCGGCCCCAGCCGCATCACCTGAGAGCGGACACGGACCTTCTGTCGCGGATGGCCCGGTCTCTCGCCGGCCTTCGGGCATTGTTCGCTTGTTCAAACGATCGTCCGCCGTTACAAACGACTTCACAGTCGAAAGGGGCCGAATTCATGGGAATCGAGACGAAAGAGCGCGGCGGGCGGGAGCTTGAATCCGGGGCTCAGGTGATCTCGGGCCAGCTCGGCAAGACCATCCAGCGCCTGCGCAAGGCCTATAACTTCTCGCTCTCGGACCTCGCCGAGCAGTCGGGCGTCGCCAAGTCGATCATCAGCCAGATCGAGCGCAACGAGACCAACCCGACGCTGGCGACGATCTGGCGGCTTTCGCAGGCGCTCGACATCTCGATCGAGCGCGTCCTCTCCAGCGGCGAGGAAGAGCCCTTCATCGAGAAGACCACGCGCGCCGACACGCCGATCCTGGTCTCGGAAGACGGCAAGCTGCGCCTCGGCATCATCGGCTGGATCAAGACGGTCGAATGGCTGCAATGGTACGACGTCTCCGCCGAACCCGGCGGCGAGCTCGACTCCGAAGGGCACCAGCGCGGCTCGATCGAGTCGCTCTCGGTCACGGCCGGCGAGTTCGAAGTCGAGGTCGGCGACATCATCCAGCGCGCCAAGGCCGGCGAGACGCTGCGCTATCGCTGCGACCGCCGTCACGTCGTCCGCTGCGTCGGCAACGAGCCCGGCCATGCCCTGATGGTCTGCATCCTCAAGGCGGCAGTGATGGAGTAGGCGCCGGCGAGCGGTCGATGAGACCGCTTCCGGATTGTCCTCTCCGACGCGACAAGGGCTTCAATAGTATCGGCCGTAATAGTAGCGCGGGCCATAGTATCCGCGACGCCAGCCATAATAGCGGGGCGCGTAGTAAACCGGCCGCACATAGTAGCGCGGGCCATAATAGAGCCGCGGACGATAGTAACCATAGCCATAAGCTGGATAGCCATAGGCTGGATAGCCATATCCGTAACCATAGCCATAGGCCGGATAACCATATCCATAACCGTAGGCCGGGGCTGTTGCTGCCGCAGTGAGCAAGCCTCCCAGGAGCGCCCCGCCGATGAGCCCGGCCGCAACGGCACCGCCGCCGCAGCAGCCACGATGATAATATCCGCCGCGATATCCCCAACCGCCCCCGCGCCAATATTGCGCGTTGGCGGCTCCGATACTGCCGGTCATGATCAAAGCGGCAGTGGCCAGGGTTGCGAGTTTCCTCATGACAACCTCCACCAATGGTGGTGGCGCTGCATGACAAGGGCAGTTCCCAAGAACGATGTCCCGCCCACGCCGGCCTGCGCGCAACTGCGCTTCAGCTATCCCTGGCAGAAGCGCAGCCTGCGGCCGGCGCTGCCGCGCCAACCGTCTCCGATGCCGAGAACCTTACACGCGATCTCGATACGATGCAGCAATCCCGATCTTCGGCGGGACGGCGATGGCCCGAGGAGATTGCCAGCCTCCTATCCTCCCTATTTGCGTCCGCACGCCCCGGCCGGCCTCGCCGATGGCGGCTCTGTCGCGTCGAAACCCATCCAAGCGGAACTGCCGGATTACGACCCTTAGCGGGCATTGCCCACGAATACTCGGATGGCGGGTTCACAGCCCGCCCCGCCCTTTGAAGTAGGCTATCTAGCCAATTCCTGCTCAAGGAAGTCGCGAAGTTCGGATGTCGCGCGCTTGCTCGCCCCCTCGTCAAATTTGCTCCAGTGCCCGTAGATTTGACGTGGCTCTACGAAACCGGGGAAATTGAATGAGTGGTACACTCCTGGGAAAACGGTGAGGCTCAGCGGGGCGGGCCCGCCGACTTGGCGCCGGGCGGCTGCTTCACAGTTAGATGCGAGAGTCCAATCGTCCCTGTCACCGATGAGAATGAGTGTTGGGATGACCAAGCGCTCGGTAAGGATTTCGCAAGGCGGGTAGTATGTTGCGGCCGCCTTGAACCTGAGTTCATCGGGCATTTCATAGAGTGTCTTATGCGACTGCATCGCAATCCTGAGCGCTACCCCACCTCCATGCGAATAGCCCACGACAGCAATCCGAGTTGGATCAACGAAGGGGAGCTTTGACAGGTAGAACAACGCTCCGAATGCGTCCTCGATCCGAGGCGCCATGTCACGTCGTTCCGGCACGCAGGCGTCTTTCATACCTCGCGGGGTAAAACTGTCCGGCGCCAGCACAACGTAGCCCCAGTCGCGGATTGCTTCGGCCTCGCGTCGATGGAACGTGCTCAACCCACCGCAACCATGTAGCAGAACGATTGCCGGGTGCCTGCCTTCTCCCGCTGGCTTCGAGAGATACCCCGTGATCACAAGCCCCGGAGAACTCTCGACACTTTCTCCCCGAGCCGTGGCCCGCGCCTTCTGGAAATCGCTCAGGCGATAGGTGATCGAGGGGAACTGAACGACCTCCTCAGCATGCGAATTTGTCGTTAGCCCGAGAAGCAGCATCGTTAGGATGGCGAGCATGGCTCGCTTTGGAGACGAAGGCATATGCGAACCTCCCAGCATTCAACCTGTCACGTCGAAAGAGATGCAACAATGGCCTATGGGTAAGCGCTCTAAGCGTCAGCAAACGACCCAACTCGGACGTTGGAATGGTCCGCTTTCCAGCTCGATCTCAGCCATGTAGCGCCCGTATCACCTGCGCGCCGAGGTCGACCGCTATGCGACGCTGAAGGCGACGGGGTGAACACCAAGGGACAATAGCCGGCGCACTTTGCCGGGGACTAGCCTGCAAAGGTACGGAGCTTCCCCAGTGGGACGCCCCGCAGAATGCAGTGAGTGCAATCGAGTGGATGTCAGATGGGACAGATCGCGAGCAGGCGACGGTGGTGGCTCGTTCTGACAGGTGCGCTCGTCGGCTACCTGCTGCTTGCCTATCTGATACTGCCCCTCCTGTGGCGTCATTACGAACATGAGCCGGGCCTCGCCTCCTTGCCCATGGTGACACGCACCGCAAGCGGTATCCCAGGCGACGCGCTTAATGTCGGGTTCGTCGGCAGCAAGGAAGATGCCCTCCGCGCCATGCATGCGGCAGGCTGGTATCCGGCCGACCCGATTACGTTGCGGACGAGCATCGAGATTGTCGGCAGCGTGGTACTCGACCGGCCCTATCATGAAGCGCCTGTCAGTCCGCTGTACTACGACGGAAGAAAAGAACAGCTCGCGTTCGAAAAGCCCGAGGGCACGAGCGCGGACCGTCGACACCACGTGCGGTTCTGGATGGTCCTCGATAAGGGTGGCAGCGGGCGGCAGGTCTGGCTTGGCTCGGTTACTTTCGACCGAGGCGTCGGCTTCAGCCATGACACCGGTCAGGTGACGCACCACATTGCACCCGACATCGACGCCGAGCGTGACATGCTGATGCGTGATCTCAGCAAGGCCGGCATGGTCCAGAACGTCTTCCAGATTTCCGGGGTAGGCCCAACCTTGTTCGGTCGGAATGGCGAAGGCGATCCTTACTATACCGATGGGGAGATCCATATCGCCACCTTGGTGATCGATGGCGTCAGGCGAAACGAGCCGCCTGTGACGATTCCCGCGCCCCCGCTCATAGCGCTAAAGGATCAAATCTGGCACGGTGTCGGCGAGACAATAGCAGATTGATCTCGGCCTTCAGGTCGAGAGCCGATCTCAGGTCGTGGGCGCGCGCCGGGCTTTCAGATCGGAGCATCCGAGGCCAGCGATCCACCCAAGTCAGTCGTTAGCCGCGGGTGGAGCCTCGAGGCGGCGTAGCGCCAAAAGCGGAACTTAGACATCTCCCGGAGAGCAGGCATTGAGCGCTTACGGTCGCCTGCGCATTCATTAGCAAGGCTTATTGGTCCTATTGGATCGAGATGGCTAATCGAAGAGTGAGCCGGTGATTAGGTTCCTCGCGAGCTGACATAGCGAACGAGGGGCGAATGCCTGCCATCGACACCAAACTCCTTATCCCGCCCGTCCTTCTCGCGGTGGGTCTCATGGGCTCGACGCAGGCGCTCGCTCAACAGGCAGGCAAGCCTGAACCGCTCGTCATTCAGGACCAAGGCAGCTTCGCTGTCGGCGGCACGGTCACGACCGCGTCTGGCATCTTCGATCCGCTGGAGCCGCTGCAGCCGGGCGGCCAGACCTTCCACGGCGATCATCTCTACGCCTTCTACCAGGTGCCGGTGAACGTCCGGAAATTCCCCATCGTGATGTGGCACGGTGCCGGCCAGTTCTCGAAGACCTGGGAAACGACGCCGGACGGGCGCGAGGGCTTCCAGACCATCTTCCTGCGCCGCCGCTTCGCCACCTACCTCATCGACCAGCCGCGTCGCGGCAATGCCGGGCGCAGCACGGTCGAGGCGACGATCAAGCCGACGCCCGACGAGAACTTCTGGTTCGGCCAGTTCCGGGTCGGCATCTGGCCGAACTATTTCGAGGGCGTCCAGTTCGACCGCAAGCCGGAGACGCTGAATCAGTACTTCCGCGCGATGACGCCGAACACCGGCTCCTACGACGCAAAGCTGATCTCCGACAGCGTGTCCGCGCTGTTCACGAAGATCGGCCCCGGCATCCTGATGACCCACTCGCAGAGCGGCGGGCCGGGCTGGCTGACCGCGATCAAGAACCAGAACGTCAAGGCGGTCGTCGCCTTCGAGCCGGGCAGCGGCTTCGTCTTCCCGGAGGGTGAACTGCCCAAGCCGGTGTCGACCTCCTTCGACACGCTCGAAGGCGTCCCGGTGCCGATGTCCGACTTCATGGCGCTGACGAAGCTGCCGATCATCGTCTTCTACGGTGACAATATCCCGGCCGAACGGACAGAGGTGCCGACGCAGGATGCCTGGCGCGGCCGGCTGGAAATGGCCCGGATCTGGCGCGACACAGTCAACAAGCATGGCGGCCAGGTGACTCTGGTCCATCTCCCCGAGATTGGCATCAAGGGCAACACGCACTTCCCCTTCTCCGACCTGAACAATGTCGCGATCGCAGATCAGGTCTCGAAGTTTCTGACCGAGAAGAAGCTGGATTGACCCACCTGCGCGACGCCCGGCACGGCGCGGGCATCGCACTCCCTCGGATCAAGGATTGGAGGTCGAAATGACCAAGACAGTCATCAACACAAGCAGGCGCGAGTTCCTCGGAACCTCTGCGCTTGTGCTCTCCGGTACAGTTCTAGGAGTTTCAGCAATGGCCAATCCCACCACTGTCGCAGCGGAAGCAGAATCCGTTCACCCTGGTCTATGAGGGCGCGATCACGAAGAACGAGCCGGGCAAGGTCAATATCCACCCGGTCACCTACAAGCTCAACGGGCTGGACATCGTCGCCAACGTCTACACCCCGGCGAACTATGACGCGAAGCAGAAATATCCCGCCCTCGTGGTGGCGCACCCGAACGGCGGCGTGAAGGAACAGGTCGCGGGCCTGTATGCTCAGCGCCTGGCGGAAAAGGGCTACATCACGATCACTGCGGATGCCGCCTATCAGGGCGGGAGCGGCGGCCAGCCGCGCAGCGTAGACAAGCCGGTATATCGCATCGAGGACATCCATGGCATGGCGGACTTCATCACCCGCTATCCGGGCGCCGATGTCGCGCGCCTCGGCCTGCTCGGCATCTGCGGCGGTCGCGGCTACGCGCTGGCCGCGGCGAAGGCCGACAAGCGTTTCAGGTCGATCGCGACGCTGAGCATGTTCAACTCCGGACGGGTTCGTCGCAACGATTTCGCGGATTCGCAGCTGAAGACGATCCAGGAGCGACTGCGGCAGGTTTCGCAGGCTCGCGCCCAGGAGATGGCCGGCGGAGAAATTCTCTATGCGGGTGATGCGAACCTGACCGACGAGCAGATCGCCAAACTGCCGTTTGAAATGTACCGGCAGGGCTACGAGTACTACTGGAAGACGCACGCTCATCCCAATTCCACGTTCAAATACACAATGAGCAGCTTGCTGGATCTGATGCGCTGGGATGCCACGGACCAGATCGAATTGATCGACCAGCCGCTGCTAATGATCGCCGGTAGCAAGGCCGACAGCCTGTACATGACGGAGGACGCGTTCCCCAAGGCCACCGGCACGAAGGACAAGGAACTGTTCAAGATCGACGGCGCAACGCACATCGAGACCTATTGGGTTCCCAAATATGTCGACGCCGCGCTGGGCAAGCTGACGCCGTTTTTCGCCCGAACCCTTGCTTGACCGCTCATAGCCCGCGGCCACCTCGTTTGCCGACGGGTCTCCAGTGAAAGCTGTCACTAGCATGGCGTCCCGGGCCCGTTTCGAGACGCCGTGTTCTTCCCCCGATCTGAAGAGACACGCACGTTGAAGACGCTCGCCAGAAATCTGTTTGCCGCAGCCGGCCTGGTTCTTTCCGGAGGAATGTCCACGATGGCGATCGCCCAAAACCAGCCTCCCGCCGCCTCCAATACAGCTCCGGCCAAGTCGCCGTCTCGCGCTCAGCAACTGATGGGCGACATCGCGCCGAAGATGGCGGAACTCACCGACAACGTGCTGTTCGGCGACATCTGGGAGCGACCGGGCCTCGCCAAGCGCGATCGCAGCCTCGTCACCGTCAGCGCGCTGATCGCGCTGAACCGTCCCGACCAGCTCCGCTCCCATCTCGCGCTGGCGCGACAGAACGGTGTCAAGGAGGAGGAGCTCGTCGAGGCGATCACCCAGCTCGCCTTCTACACCGGCTGGCCGAACGCCATCACGGCGATCACGGTCGCCCGCGACGTCTTCAAGCCGAAATGATGGCCAGGATGTTCGCTCCAGGACTCACACTCATCGCCATGCTGCTGCCCGCAGCTTCGGCCTTCGCCCAGACCGGCCAGGAGGTCGTCGTCCAACGCGCCGGCTCTCAGAAGCCGAGCGTCGGCGCCGCCCAGAATTTCACGGGATCCGTGCGCGTCGACGGTCCGTTCAAGGGCACCGCACCGGCGCGGGTCAGCGGCGGCACGGTGACATTCGAGCCCGGCGCACGCACCGCCTGGCACACGCATCCGCTTGGCCAGATCCTCATCGTCATGGCTGGCGCTGGGCTGGTGCAGCACTGGGGTGGAGCGATTCAGGACATCCACCAAGGCGACGTCGTCTGGATTCCGCCCGGCGTCAAGCACTGGCACGGCGCCACGCCGACCACCGGAATGACACATGTCGCCATCTCTGAGGCGCTCGACGGCAAGACCGTGGATTGGCTGGAGCACGTCACGGATGAGCAGTACCGGCGCTAGCGGCCGCGTGCAGCACCCCTGGCCCCTCACGAGACCATCATGAAAATCCCAACACGCCAGATCATCCTGACGAGCTTGTCCATGGCCGTCGTGCTTACAGTCGGCTGGCAGGTCCATGCCGAGGCCAACAAGGTCACCTTCCCACAGCTCGACAAGCTGGTGCACTACACCACGGTGCGGCGCGGCAACGTCATGGAGCACATCATGACGACGCCCGAGGCGATCCAGGCGATCAAAAACCGCCAACCGGTGCCCGCAGGCACGCATTTCGTGCTCGTCGACCACCGCGACGGCAAGCTCTTCCGCTACTTCGTGATGGAGAAAGGTCAGGGCTGGGGCGCTGATTACGATGAACGCCGCCGCACCGGCGACTGGCAGTTCCAGTGGTTCTGGCCGGACCGCACGATCAACACCAGCGACAACACGGCGCGCTGCCAGTCCTGCCACAGCAGCCAGTCGGGCAGCGAGTACCTGTTCACCGGCTATCGCATCCCGCGCTTCGACGGCACGCCGGTCAAATAAGGGAGCGTGTCGTGAGCCGGGTCTTCCTCCTTCGGCTGTGGCTCGATGGCCTCGCCGCAGTCTTGCTGCTGCTCGCCCTCGCCTATTGGTGGCTGGGCAATGCGGTCCACGAGCTCGCAGGAACGGTCATGTTCCTGCTCCTCATCGCCCATAACGTCTTCAACCGGCGCTGGTACGGGAGCCTGTCGCGTACGCGGCGAGAGCCGCGCAGCATCTTCAATGCCGGGCTCACCTTCGCGCTGCTGACCGCGATGCTGATATTGCTCGTCACCAGCGTGCTGATCTCGAACGCGCTGGCTCCGTATCTCCCGCCCTGGGGTGGCTTCACGGTGCGCCAGATCCATACGCTGGCAGCCTACTGGGGCCTCGTTATCGTCGCGATCCATCTCGGCCTGCGCTGGCCGATGCTGATGGGCGTGGCGCGCAACCTGCTCGGGATCAAAGGAACCAACCCGCTGCGAACGCTCGTGCTGCGGGCGATCGCGGTGGCCATCGCGATCCATGGTGTCTGGAGCTTCCACCAGCTCGGCCTGGGTACGAAGCTCTCCATGCAGATGACGCTGGATTGGTGGAACTTTGAAGAAGCGGTCGCGGGCTTCTTCATCCATTGCGCAGCCGTCGCCGGGCTCGTGATGGTCGTCACATATTACGGGCTGAAGCTGCTCCAGCTCGGCCTGTCGGCGAAGGGGCATAGGTCGGAACGCCTGGCTGTCGGCGAAGAGCGCCAGCGCGCGCCGATCAAGTGAGCGACGATGAACGCCGGCATTCGCGTTCCATTCCCGAGCCGCGCATCGCGACGGGGCTGCCTCGCCCTGGCGCTTCTCGTCGCGCCATCCAGGCTTGGCATCGCCCGGCCGCACCAGAGTGGCGAGGAACGATCAGAGAGTTCGCAGATCGACAGCAAATACCCTCATCTCAATCCCGACAGCACGATCGGCGACCTGCTGCGTCATCCTGCCTTCACGGGCTTTGCAGGCCGGGTCCTGCCCTGGGATGATCGCGCTTACAACGAGCGCACGCCGCTGGATGCGATCGGAAGCCTGCTGCCCTATCACAATCATGTCGATGCGGCGTCGACCGTCGCTGCGCTGAACCGCATGATCGACGATGCAGGCCAAGGCCGGACGATCTTCTTCGACATCTACTCCGACGCGGACAAGCGCGAGCAGCCGAAGGCCCAGACAGGGCTGTTCTTTTTCCGCGGACGCCCCGGCGCTCCTTTCGCCGTCATCTGCCCGGGCGGCGGCTTCGCCTATGTCGGCTCCGTCCATGAGGGCTTTCCCTACGCCGCCAAGATCAGCGAGGCCGGCTTCAACGCCTTCATGCTGAAGTATCGCGCCGGACTTGGTGGCGCGGTGGCGACACAGGATTTCGCCGCCGCGATCAGCTTCGTTTCCCAGAACGCGGACAGGCTTGGCGTCGGCACGGCCAGCTATTCGCTCTGGGGCAGCTCCGCCGGCGCCCGCATGGCGGCTTCGATCGGTAGCCATGGAACGGCAAAGTTTGGCCACCCGGAGCTCGCCAAGCCGTCAGCCGTCGTGATCGCCTATACGGCCCATTCCGACCTTGCTGCCGATGAGCCCCCGACCTTCGTCGTGATCGGCGAGCAGGACGGCATCTCTCCACCTTCCGCCATGCAGCGGCGCGTCAGCGCGCTGCGTCGTGCCGGGACCGAAGTCGCTTATCGCGAATATCCCGGCGTCGGCCATGGTTTCGGCCTGGGCATCGGCACGAGCGCCGAAGGCTGGATCGACGACGCGATCCGCTTTTGGATCCGGCATCAACCGCGATAGCGCAGGACGTCGACGAGCACCGACAGGGCCGGCGAGAAATGCCGCCGGCTTGGATAGTAGAGATGATAGCCGGGGAATGGCGGACACCAATCCTCGAGCACCCGTATGAGCCTGCCCGCACGGATATGAGGGATCGCCTGATCCTCAGGGATGTAGGCCAGCCCAAGGCCGTCGATCGCCGAACTCAGGCGGAGCGCGAGGCTGTTGAACACGAGTTGCCCTTCGCCACGCACCTTGACCTCGCGGCCATCTTTTTCGAGGCCCCAGGGAAACAGCCCGCCATAGGTCGGGAGACGAGACGCGATGCAGTTGTGAGAGGTCAGATCCTGCGGCGTTTCCGGAATACCGTAGCGCTTGAAATAGGCCGGCGATCCGACCACGGCCATGCGCATCTCGGGGCCGATCCGGACGGCGATCATGTCCTTTGCAACCTGTTCGCCCAAGCGCACCCCCGCATCGTAGCCCGCCGCCACGATGTCGACGAGGCCATAGTCGACGATGATCTCGACCTTGATGTCGGGATGATCCGGTAGGAAGCGCCTCAGGGCGGGTTGCAGGGCTGCGATCGCAGCATGTTCTCCGGCCGTGATGCGGATCGTCCCGGCCGGCTTGCCCCGCAATTCGCCAAGCGCCGCAATCTCCGCCTCGATCTCGTCGAAGCGCGGCGCGATGGTTTCGAGAAGCCGCATGCCGGCTTCGGTGGGGGCGACGCTTCGGGTCGTGCGCGTCAGAAGCCGCAATCTGAGGCGTTCCTCGAGAGCCTTGATGGTCTGGCTGAGAGCGGACTGCGAGACTCCCAGCTTGGCACCAGCCTTGGTGAAGCTACGCTCCTTTGCGACCATGGCGAAGGCGGCGAGATCGTTGAAGTTCGGCTGCGCCATTAATTAGAGTGCCTTATGAGCCCTTTCGAATGATAGCTCCTTATCCTCGTGGCCGGCACTCGCTGGCTACGCCTCATCAACATGCCAATTCAAAGTTGCCAACGATCGGGGTAGCCCCGCGCCATTTGCGGACTTTGCCTCGCCGTCCGTAACCGGACATTTCAGGGCTATCCACATATCCTTTCGGGCCGGGGCGACACGCGCACGCCGGTCGACGCCGAATGGGTAAGCCGTGGCCTGTCACGGCGCCGAACTTCCAGATGGTGCCGGGCTTGCTTCTGGGCTCGGACATGATCGCCCTGCTGCCCTCGCGCATCCTGCCCGACTTCGAAGGGCTCGTATCCTTCCTGCCACCTGTTCCAGTGCCCGGTTTTCTGCTGCATCTCGCTTGGCATCGCTGGCGCGCGAAGGATGCCGCGCTTCAGCACGTCGCCGGCATCCTCGGTGGATTGTTGCGCTGAAAGGTTACGATGGCGGCAAGGTCGTTTAAGTCGCGCCGCCTTTCGTTATCTCCGGGCGGTTCTCAGCCCGGGAGCGCTTGCGCCAGGGCTATGGCGTCGGGACCTGCGGGAAACCGGAGCTGCCCGGAGACGTCATTGACCGCCTGCCAGACGGCTTCTGCCACATCGGTCTCCTTCGTCACCATTGCCGGCTTTGCGAACGCCTCGAAAATCGGGGCAGCAAATGCGGCATAGGCTTCCGGAATCAGGTCCTCGATGCGCACATTGGTGTTCTGCGCGAAGCGTGTCGTCGGCCCGTAGCCCGGCTCGACCAGCTTGGCCCGGACACCGAAGTGTCCGAGTTCGTGCGCCAGGGACCCCGTGAAGCCTTCGATGGCCTGCTTGCTCGCGGTGTAGGCCGCTGCCAGCGGCATAGGGGCAAGCGTCACGCTCGATGTCACGTTGACGACGACGCCCGAGCGGCGCGCGCGGAACTGCGGGATGACTGCCTGCGTCATCGCCATCACGCCGAATGTGTTGGTCTCGAAGACCTTGCGCACATGCGCCATGGGCGTGGCCTCGAAGGCGCCGACCACGCCAATGCCGGCATTGTTGACGAGAGCGTCGATGGGCCCGCTCGCGTCGAGGGCGGCGGCAATGCTTTCAGGCTTGGTGACATCGAGCGGCAGCACGCGCAGCCGGTCCGACTTCGGCAGGTTGCCCTCGCGCGGATTCCGCATGGTGGCGATGACGGTCCAGCCCTGATCATGGAAATGGCGTGCGGTTTCCAGGCCGTAGCCTGACGAGCAGCCGGTGATGAGCACGGTTTTCATGGAGAAGGTCCTCTTTCGTGTTGACGAGAGAGAAATGGCCTTCACAATCAGGACTATCATCAATCATAAGTCCGCATTTCATTTGTAATAGTCCGAATGTTCGATCCGCTCACCCAAGTCATCGAATTGCTGCGGCCGCGCGCGGTCTTCTCCAAGGGCATGAGCGGCGCAGGTCCCTGGGCCGTTCGCTATTCCGCCTTCGGCAAGCCGGGCTTCTGTGCCGTCCTAGAGGGCAGATGCCGCCTTGCGGTCGATGGAGAGCAGCCTGTCACGCTCGAGAACGGTGATTTCGTGCTGCTGCCGGCAACGCCGGCCTTCACCATGTCGGGCTTCGAGCGGGCGACGCCAAAGCGCATCGATCCCAAGGCGACGCCTGCCCCGACGGAGGAGGTCCGGCATGGCCGCCCCGATGGCCCACCCGATGTCCGCCTGCTCGGTGGCTATTTCGAGTTCGGTTCGCCGGATACCGCTCTGCTGGTGTCGTTGCTGCCGACAATCGTGCACATCCGCGGCGTCGAGCGGCTGTCCACGCTTGTGCGGCTCGTCGGCGAGGAGGCGAACGCAGAGAATGTCGGCCGCGACCTCGTGCTAGCCCGCCTCGTCGAAGTGCTTCTGATCGAAGCGCTGCGGTCGTCGCAAGGAAAGGATACGCCGCCCGGCCTGCTGCGCGGGCTGTCGGATGCACGCGTTGCAAAGGCATTGCGCGATATGCACGGCGATCCGCAACGCGCCTGGACGGTAGTCGAACTCGCCGATGCAGCGGGAATGTCGCGCTCCGCCTTCTTCGACCGCTTCACCCGCACGGTCGGGCTTCGTCCGATGGAATATCTTCTCGCCTGGCGCATGGCTGTGGCGAAGGACATTCTGCGCGGCCAGGATGTTGCGCTGGACGAAGTCGCCAAGCGTGTCGGCTATGGTTCCGCGAGCACTTTCAGCACGGCCTTCAGCCGCCACGTCGGCCAGCCGCCGGGTCGATATGCGAGAACGCCGCTCAAATAGCGACTCGTAACACCCGCAGCCACCATATTTGTCGATGTGTCGGACTGGAACGCGCAAGCGAAAGCAGCGAACCTTCCGTTCCCAAGCGACCCAACCGCGCCATGTGTGGACGGCTCTCCGTTGGCAAGGGCTTTCGAGCGTTCTGCAGGGCTGGTCGGTGCGGCCATGTGTTCGACCTCACATGATGATTCTCCGGTCAACGGTTTTTTCCGATCATGAACCGAGGTGAGCTCTCTCGCGGCAGGACCTGCCTGCAAACCTCACATCCGGCGGGATGGCGATCCCGACCACTGTCCCGCATACGGGACGGGAGAGCTCCAAAGGAACGGCACCACTCTGTGAAGACGGCGCCAGGCGCCACGCCGAACAACGGCGACGTTCCCTCGGATCACCGGGCCGCAATGCCGTAGCAGTGCAGCCCGATCTCGGAGATGGTCTACGCCGAGGGCTTCATGATCGCGCCCTCGGGCACGATACCGTCAATGACAAACCTCCACAGGGCGATCAGGAGTTTGCGCGCGAGGGCGACCACCATCACTTTGCGGACACGCCGGCCGGTTGAGCCGACGCGATCGCGGAACCAGGCCACTTGCGCTGTACCAGGCTGATAGCGCTGCCAGAGCCAGGCGAGCTCGACCATCACGGTTCTGAGCCGTCGATTGCCAGCTTTTCCGATCCCTTGCTCGCGCTCGATCCCGCCGCTGCTGTACGGAGTCGCAGCAAGACCGGCGTATGAGCCAAGCGCCTTCCCGTTGGCAAAGCGGCGCACAAAGGCCTCGCGGACCAGCACGGTCGCGCTTTGCACACCGATGCCGCGCAGGCTGCAAAGTTGCTGGATCATCTTGCCGCCTTCGTCTGGCGCAACGGCCTCGGCAACGGCATCGCGGTCGCGCTCCAACTCCGCCATTTGCGCGATCACAAGTTCCAACCTGGTGAGCAATCGTTCGATTTTGGCCAGCGCGTTTGGCGGGAGCGGCTTGCCAAGCCCGGTCCGCAGCTCAGCCAGCCGGCGGCGGCGATTTTGGAGAAGGGGATTGTAGTCGCCGGCTCCGAGCGTCGCCAGAACAGCACCGATCCGGTTGACAAGGCCAACACGCTCGGAGACCAGCTCGGTCCGTTCCCGGACGCAGCGCCGGGCATCCTCGTCGACTTCATCAGGGATCGGCACCATCGAACAGACGCGGGGTTCGCCGCGGAGCCATGCGAGCAGCGTGCGCAGGAGCAATTCGGCATCGATGCCGTCGGACTTCGCGCGGCGCATACGCCGATCCACGGGCACGCTCGAAGGCTGGATGACATGGACCTCTACGCCCATCGCGATGAGCCATCTTGCCAGCCAGAACCCGGACCACCCGGCTTCATAGGTCGCAATGACCCGGTCGACCGAGTGGCCGGCAGCAGCCGCACGAGCGCGGTAGCCGTCGATCGCGGATTGAAGGGCGAGCTTGTCCGGATCGATGGTGCGCTTCGCCCGCGTCTGCGGAAGACCGGGGATCTGCGCCGCCAGAACCCAACTCTTGCTACTCAGCTCGATCGCGAGCACGAGCGTTCCATCGTAATGAACAGGGCCGAGAGTGTTGGATGACTGCGACATGGCCGGGGATCCCTCTCTTTTGGATGACGCAGCGTATCCGCCTGCGCCGCAATCATGGGATCTGTTGGTGCGGCGCGCATGGCCGCTGGCCATAATGCCTTCCGCGAGGACGGGTCCCGACCAAAACCGCGCGCTTGAAGGCGCTGTGGCGCGTGTGGGTTTTCCCGTTCTTCGGTTCGACCGGCTGGCTGCGTTACGTTCGTTTCGCCCTTCCCAAGCTCGTCGGTGCGGTTCGCCTGATCTCTATGCGGCCCGCGAGACCGGCTCGCGATAGGCCTCACCGGTGGTCATGATCGCCCAGACCATCCGGGCCGTTTTGTTGGCCAAGGCGACGGTCGCGATCTTTGTCGTTCGCCGGGCCAACAGTTGGACCAGCCATGGCCGCCGCGTTCCGTTCCGCTGCGCGTAGCGCACGACAGCCAGAGCCCCGACAACCAGCAACTGGCGCAGGTAACGGTCGCCCTGTTTGGTGATGCCGCCCAGGCGCTCCTTCCCGCCGCTTGAGTTCTGCCGAGGCACGAGGCCGATCCATGCCGCCCAGTTTCGGCCTGACCGAAACGCTTTGGGATCCGGTATGGTGGCTACGAGAGCGCTCGCCAGGAGAGGACCGACGCCCGGCACACCCATCAGCCTGCGGCCGATCTCGGTCGCGCGGGCGTTAGTTCTGATCCGGCGATCCGTTTCCAAGATCTGATCGTTGATCAGCGCGAGTTGAGCAGCCAGCCTTCCAAGACACATCTGCGCCTCGGCGGGCACACGCTCGTCTTTGTCGGCGATGAGCCTGATGAGAGCCCCCAGACCTTCCCTCCCGATCGGCGCCGCCAGCCCAAACTCCGCCATGTGGCCTCGGATCGCGTTCGACAGCTGGACGCGCTGGCGCATGAGCATGAGCCGAACACGATGCAGCACCAGGATGCCCTGCTGATCGACGCTCTTCACCTCGACGAAGCGCATGGTCGGGCGGGTCACGGCTTCGCAGATCGCTTCCGCATCGGCCGCATCATTCTTCTGCCGCTTGACATACGGCTTCACATAGCTCGGCGGCATCAGCCGGACCTGGTGGCCGAGCTTGATCAGCTCGCGCGCCCAATGATGCGCCGTGGCACACGCCTCGATCCCGATCAGGCAAGCCGGCAGCTTGGCGAAGAACGGAAGGAGTTGCGCTCGCCGAACCTGCCGCCGGACCACGACTGTGCCGCTCCGGTCGACACCGTGAACCTGAAAGACCGACTTCGCGATGTCCAACCCGATCGTGATTGCCTGATCCATGCTCTCCTCCATCTCTGCGAGAGCTTATGCTCCCGCGGGGCTGGAGAGCCGTCCACAGCATCAAGAACGGACATGGTTCCCGAATGCGGACATCGGGATCGTCGACGTCCGGTCGGACTTCTCGCGCTCAGTACGCCAGTTGGTAAGCTCGACGCTTGCCTCTCCGCTCGCTGGCCGCGGGACGACTGCGCGTCGTCACCGACCAGGCGTAGCCAGTTGCCATGCGCGAACCCGGCTTTTGCGGGCTCATCGAAGCCGCAAGTCTCCACGAACTGCCGCGCGTCGCCGCCGGAGCGGTATTGGTAGGGATAGTCGGAGGAGAACAGCAGCCGATCCGTGCCGACAAGGGCGGCGGCACGTTCGAGATAATGCGGCAGGAACATCCCGCTCGCCGTCACATCGAGATTTCTGCGCAGGTGCGTCTCAATCGGATGCTCCAGCCCCGATACCCGGTCCATAGCCATGAGCCGCTCGGCATAGAACAGAACGAGCTCAATCGTGCCCTCAGTAGCCCTCCTCACGCTTGCGATCTCGGCACGATCGTTGCACGATCGCGGCTCTCCTGAAGACCGGATCGGATCTTGGCCCGTACCGACCTGCGCAATTCGTCCCGCTACTGGCGCGACCCTCGGGTTCCAGGCCTGAGTTGTCTCGTTGCCGACTTCACCAGCCACGACTATGCGCCCCACAGCCACGAGGCCTTCGTCGTCGCGGTGACGGAGGTCGGCGGCGCCGAGTTCAAGAGCCGGGGACGGAGCGACGAGGCCAAGACTTCGACGCTGCTCGTGTTCAACCCCGACGAGCCACATTCCGGACGCATGGGCTGGAGCGAACGCTGGCGCTATCGCGGGCTCTATCTGACTCCGTCCGCGATCGAGACACTCAATTCGGCGCTCGGCCTGGAGGCAACCGCCTATTTCTGCCGCAACACCTTTCATGACGCCGATCTGATCGAGGCCTTCCTCGAATTGCACCGTGTGCTCGACGATGGCAACGATCCTTTCGAGGAGCGCGAGTTGCTGTTGCGCAGCTTCGGGGCCCTGATCCGACGCCACGCCGCTGGCAAGCCCAGCCTGTCGCTGCCGGGGCGCGATGCCAACAAGGCCACCCATGTCCGCGAGATCATGCGCGAACGTCACATGGCGGAGCTCACCCTCGAGGAGCTGGGCGCCATGGTTGGGCTCACGCCGTTCCAGCTGATCGCGCTGTTCAAGCGCACGACGGGCTTGACGCCGCACGCCTATCTCACGCAACTGCGCTTGAAGACCGCAATCGCCTCGCTCGGCCGCGGCACGAGCATCGCCGCCGCGGCCCTCGACGCAGGCTTCTACGACCAGAGCGCGCTGACACGGCATTTCAAGCGCAGCTACGGCATCACCCCGCTGCAATGGGTGCGCGCGACCACCGGCTGACCCGCTTTCTCAATTTCCGCCAATAGCCGCGCGGTTCGGCGCGCCAATCTCGTCCCCGAGCAGATGCCCCGTCGGCATCGCGGAAAGGATGAGATGCATGTCCCGCTACTTCTGCCTCGACAATCCGGAGGTCATGACGCTCGCGACGCAGGTCGTTGAGGCGGGGCCAGGCTGGGTCGTTCTCGCGGAAAGCCCCTTCTATCCGGGCGGCGGTGGGCAATTGCCCGATCGCGGCTCCTTGACCTGGGCCGGCGGCGAAGTGGCGATCTCCGGCTTCGAGAGCGAGGGAAACCGGCTTCGCCACCTGCTCGCCGACCCTGTCGAGCTCCAGAGCGGCGCCGTAGAGGCACGGGTCGACCCAGCGTTTCGCAAGCTGATGCGCGCGCTCCACACGGATCTGCACATCGTCAACGCCGTCGTCTTTCAGGGCTTCGACGGGGCGCTCGTCACCGGCGTCCAGATGAACGAGGACGGCACCGCGCGCATCGATTTCGATCTGCCGGACGCCGACAACGAACGCGTGCGCGCGATCGAAAGTCCGGTCAACGAGTTCATCCGGCGAGACCTCACGATCCGCCAGGATTATCTTCTCGAAGAGGCCGCCTTCGCGGAGCCGGGCCTGATCCGCTCGCGCTCGGTCGCCCCGCCGCCCACCGCGGACGGGCGGGTGCGCATCGTCGAGGTTGTTGGCCTCGACCGTCAGGCCTGCGGCGGCACCCATCTCGCCTCGACCGGCGGCTCGCCGCCGATCCGCATCCTGAAGATCGACAACAAGGGCCGGCACAACCGCCGCCTGCGGATCGGCCTCGCCGGCACTCTGTGAGACCGGCGATGACACTCCTCCAGCGCCTCTGGAACCAGCCGCTGCTGCTGCTCCCCTTGCCGCCCCTGTTCTGGGCCGGCAACCTCGTGCTTGGACGGGCGTTGGCCGGTTCGTTCCCGCCGGTTTCGCTCGCCGTCGGACGCTGGCTCGTCGCGCTCGTTTGCCTCGCGCCCTTCGTGCTCGGAGCGATCAGTGCGCAGCGGCAGGCACTCCTTCGCGCCCGCTGGCTCGTCCTGGCCTGCGGGGCCTTCGGCATCGCCGGCTACAATGCGCTCGGCTATCTCGCCCTGCAGAGCGCGCCCGCAGCCAGCGTCGCCTTCCTCAACTCGACCCTGCCCCTGATGGTACCGCTTGCGGCCTTTGTGCTCGGGGTTGAGAAGGTCTCAGCCCGCACGTTGTCCGGCATAGCCATCTCCTTCGTCGGGGTGGCCTGGATCGTCGCGCGCGGCGAGCCGTCGACGCTGTCTCGGCTAGGTTTCAGCGGCGGCGAGCCGCTGGTCCTGATCGCGGTCGCCAACTATGCGGTCTACTCGGTGTTGCTGCGCCGCCGCCCCGCCGATCTCGATCCCCTCGTCTTCCTGGCGGCGACGATGGTGGCAGGGCTTTTCGTGCTGCTGCCGTTCTGGATCTGGGAACTGGCCAGCGGCGCGGCGATTCCGACTGCGCCCGGCCCGCTCGCGGCCGTGCTCTACATCGGTGTCTTCGCTTCGCTGCTGGCCTTCGTCATCTGGAATCGCTGCGTCGCGACATTGGGGCCAAGCGTCACCGGGGCCTCCTTCCACCTCGTCGCCCTGTTCACCGCCGTGCTCGCTTTCCTGCTGCTGGGCGAGCCCGTGCACCCGTTTCATCTCGTCGGTGCCGTTCTGATCCTCTGCGGCTTCGGCCTCGCGGCCACCAGCGGCCGCCCCACCGCATCCCGCCCCTCCGGAGCACTCAGATCATGACCGTCTTCTCTCACGACGCCTTCGCCGATCACGAGCAGGTGGTGTTTGTCTCAGACGAGGCCGTCGGGTTGAAGGCCCTGATCGCGATCCACGACACATCGCTCGGCCCTGCGCTCGGCGGCTGCCGCATGTACCCATATGCCGACGAACAGGCGGCGCTGCGCGATGTGCTGAGGCTCTCGCGCGGGATGACCTACAAGGCCGCGGCAGCGGGGCTCGACCTCGGCGGCGGCAAGGCGGTGATCATCGGCGATCCGCGCCGCCAGAAGACACCGGAGCTCCTCCGCGCCATGGGCCGGGCAGTCGAGCGGCTCTGCGGCCGCTACATCACGGCCGAGGATGTCGGGACCTCGGTGGCCGATTTCGCCGAGGTCCGCAAGACGACGGGCCATGTCGTCGGCCTGCCGATCGAGCTTGGCGGCAGCGGCGACCCGTCGCCGACCACGGCGCTTGGAGTCTTCCATGGCCTGAACGCGGCCGCGCGGCATCGCTGGGGTGCGACGAGCCTGTCCGGATGCTCGATCGCTGTCCAGGGGCTGGGCAATGTCGGCTGGCATCTCTGCCAGCTCCTCCACCAAGCGAGCGCGTCGCTCGTGGTCAGCGACATCGACGAGAGCCGCGTCGCGAATGCCGTCGCGACATTCTCGGCCCGCGCAGCGGCTCCCGACGCGATCGATGTGGCCGAGGTCGACATCTTCGCCCCTTGCGCCATGGGCGCCGTGCTCGACGGTGCGAGCATCGCCCAACTGCGTTGCGGCATCGTCGGCGGAGCAGCGAACAACCAGCTTGCCCACGAGGAGCACGGCGAACAGTTGCGCGCTCGTGGGATCCTCTATGCGCCGGACTTCGTGATCAATGCCGGCGGGATGATCCGCGTCGCCTCAGAGCGCGACGGTTACGATCAGGCTTTCGTCGATCGGGGAGTCGAGGGCATCGGCAGCACGCTGCGCGCGATCTTCGAAAGCGCGGAAACGGATGGCGTGCCCACTCAGGCGACTGCACGACGCCTTGCGCAGACCCGCCTCGCACGCGCCCGCGCCGCGCAGCACGCGCTGGCGGCTTAAGTGACTAGCGCAACCATCTCCCTGCTGGAAGAGCTTGTCGGCTTCGACACCACATCGAGCCGGTCGAATCTGGCTCTTGTCAGTCGCGTCGCCGACCGGCTCGACAGCCTCGGTGCGCGAGTCCGGCTGAGCTACGACGATACCCGCGCCAAGGCGAACATCCTCGCCAGCTTCGGGCCGCAGGTATCGGGCGGTGTCGTCCTGTCGGGTCACACCGACGTCGTTCCAGTCGCCGACCAGGCCTGGTCTTCCGACCCGTTTCGCCTGACCGAGCGCGACGGCAGGCTGCACGGGCGCGGCACCGCCGACATGAAAGGCTTCGTAGCGGCCTGCCTTTCGGCAGCCACGGGCTTCGCGCGCACCGATCTCGCGCGGCCGATCCACATCGCGCTGTCCTATGACGAGGAGGTCGGCTGCCTCGGGGTGCCGCGCCTGCTCGACGACCTGCTCGCGCATGAGCAGAAGCCGGAGGTCGCGATCATCGGCGAGCCGACCGGCATGCGGATAGGCGACCGCCATCGCGGCTTCCTCGGCTTCCGCACGCGCTTCGAAGGCCGGGCCGCGCATTCGAGCGACCCCGGCGCCGGCGCCAGCGCGATCTATCCGGCCGCCGATTTCGTCGGCTTCCTGAAGACCATCGGACACCGCACGGGTGCGGGAGCCGACGGGACGACGATCAATGTCGGCCGGATCGAGGGCGGAACCGCGATCAACATCGTGCCGTCCCTCTGCGAGGTGCTCTGGGAATTCCGGCCGGTCACGGCCATCGATGCTGCCGAGATCGAAGCGCTCGCCCGCGCCTATCTCGCGCGCGCGGTCCCGGACGATATCCGTCTGTCGATCCTGCGGGACATCCATGTCCCGCCGCTGTCTGCGGGTAGCGAACAGGCCGCGCTCGCCGTGGCGACCGCACTCGGCGGCATCACGCCTCCCCTCCCGATGCCTTTCGGTACGGAGGCGGGATTCTTCCAGGCGGCGGGCATCCCAGCCGTCGTGTGCGGGCCTGGTTCGATCGCGCAGGCGCACCAGCCGGACGAGTGGATCGCGCGCGCCGAGCTCGAGGCTACCGACGCCTTCCTCGCCCGTCTCACCGGCTGGGCCAGTCGCGAAGCAACCTGACAGCCCACGGCCTCGACGCCAGGGCTCGTTCTAAAGAGGGGATCACCATGACAGAACTCGCCGCTACCCATTCCGATTCCGAACCTGCGACTGCAACGGCAACCGGCAAGGTTTCGCGGCGACGGGCGGTGATTGCCGCGGTCGTCGGCAATACGCTGGAGTGGTACGACTTCGCCGTCTACGGCTTCTTCGCGCTGACGCTCGCCAAGCTCTTCTTCCCCACGGGCGACGCCACAGTATCGCTCCTGCTGACCGTCGCCACGTTCGGCGTCGGCTTCGTCATGCGTCCGGTCGGTGCGTTGGTGCTCGGAACGCTCGCCGACCGGCGCGGCCGCAAGGCGGCGCTCTCGCTGACGATCCTGCTGATGGCACTTGGCACAGCCATGATCGGCTTCGCACCGACCTACGCGACGGCCGGCGCCTGGGCGCCAGCGATCATCGTGCTCGCGCGGCTGATCCAGGGCTTCTTCGCCGGCGGCGAGATCGGCGGTGCCACCGCCTTTCTGGTCGAGCATGCTCCCCCCGAGCGCCGCGGCCTCTATGCGAGCTGGCAGCAGGCGAGCCAGGCGGGAGCCCTGTTACTGGGGTCGCTGACCGGCGCGCTGCTCACCGGGTTTCTCCCGCAGGCGGAGCTCGAGGCCTGGGGCTGGCGCGTGCCATTCATGATCGGGCTCCTGATCGCGCCGGTCGGCCTCTATATCCGCTCCCGTGTCGACGAGACCGAGGCGTTCAAGGCCATCCTGCGCGAGCGCGCGGCGCGGCCCGAGACCACCTTCTCACCGCTGCGCGACACGCTCGACCGCCACCGCGGCGCCGTGATCACCGGTTTCGGCATCACCATCGCCTGGACCGTTTGCACCTATTTCTTCCTCGTCACCATGCCGACCTATGCAGTACGCCAGCTCGGCGTACCGCAGAGTGCGAGCCTTCTCGCCAACAGCATCGGGCTCGTGCTGATCGTCGTGCTGGCGCCCGTCTTCGGCGACTGGTCGGACAGGGTTGGCCGGCGCCCGATCATGCTGGCGTCCGCTTTGGGGATACTCCTGCTGAGCTGGCCACTGCTGTTCTGGCTGACGGGCCAGCCCAGCGTGTTCAACCTCGTGCTCGCGCAGATCGTCTTCGCCGTGCTGATCGCGGGCTTCAGCGGCCCCGCGCCAGCAGCGATGGCGGAGCTCTACCCGCCGGCCATGCGCTCGACCGGCCTGTCCATCGCCTACAATCTCGCGGTCACGCTCTTCGGCGGGTTCGCGCCGTTCATCACCACCTGGCTGATCGCCCAGACGGGAAGCGCCCTCGCGCCGGCCTGGTACGTGATGCTGGCCGCAGCTATTAGCCTGAGCGCCTTGATGATGGGCAGCAACCTGCTAAAGGCGACCTTCGGCCGCTGATCGGGACGACGCCACAATCCGACGGGCAACAGATCCGGGCAGCTCACCCAGGCAGAAGCGCCGCAAACTCGGCGGCCAATCGCAACAAGATTGCCGACGGAAGCCAAACCATATGGCAACGAGACTTACGCTGTGATGTTGGATTCGCTAGTGCGCCATGAGCAGACCTTAGCTGCTCGCCCGGGAGCGGACATTCACATGCTGCGAAGTGGATATCCGGTTTCGGCCCCATAGCGGGCGGTGCTGTGGCACCGATGCTGCGTTCCGTCGCGAGCCTTAGCAGACCTTTGTCGCATCCTTTAGTTCCAGGGCTTTCGGGTAGGCGGGATTGTACGGATTGCGCGTCGGTGGGTTTGTCGCGAAATCGAGGCCGGTAAGATCAACGTAGAATGGCTTTTCCGGATTTTTGGTATTGGCATCTACCGGCAAAGGAGCAGCGGGCGGCAGAGGGAGGACTTAGGCAACGACCGGAGACGTTGCGATTGTCAGGATAAAGATTGAAGCGAATTTTCTTAAATCATTTTGCATTTGATATTTAGGCTGTCTGTTTATTACCAAACACAAAGCAGCATCACCGCCCTGAAAGCCCGTTCTGTTCGGCATGGCGTCCCAATTCTGTCGGCGTGGTGTCTCACCGTAACGATTGCGGGGCAGCGCAGGCTAGACCGCTCCCGTTCGCTGGGAATAGGTCCCCACGGCGCCTATCGCCCGATAGGGTTTCCGTTGGCCGTTCCGGATGAGAGACGGATTTGCGTGTTGAAGATTGTCCTTCTTGCCTGCGCGGCTGCAATCGCCTTTGCTTGCGGTGCAGCAGCCCTTCATCCGTCACGAGCGAGACCTGCCCCATGAGCGAACGACCGCCGTTCGAACGCATCGCGCTGCTCCTGCAGGGAGGCGGGGCACTCGGCTCCTATCAGGCCGGGGTGTATCAGGCGCTTGCCGAAGCCGGGCTGCATCCCGACTGTATCGCGGGCATCTCGATCGGCGCGATCAATTCCGCCTTGATCGCCGGAAACCCGCCCGAGCGGCGCGTCGATGCACTACGCGCATTCTGGGAGGCAATCACAGCGCCGCCCGCAGCTCTTCCATCCCTGTTCGCCTCCATGCTGGGCGTGACCCAATGGAACAACGACCTGGCTCATGGCTGGCTCAACCAGATGCGCGCCTTCATCACCTTGACGGGCGGCGCGCCGGACTTCTTCAGCCCGCGTCCGATCCCTCCCTTCCTGTCGATTACCGGTGGACCAGCCGCCCAGAGCTTCTACGATGTCGGCCCGCTGCGGGGCACGCTGGAGCGGCTGGTCGATTTCGACCGCATCAATGCCGGCCCGATGCGCTTTAGCGTCGGCGCGGTCAACGTGCGCAGCGGGAACTTCGTCTATTTCGATACGACGAGCCATGTCATCGGTCCCGAGCACGTCATGGCCAGTGGCGCCTTACCTCCCGGCTTCCCGGCCGTCGAGATCGACGGCGAGCACTACTGGGACGGCGGGCTGATCTCGAACACCCCGCTGCAATGGGTCCTGGAGAGCAAGCCGCGTCAGGACACCCTCGCTTTCCAGGTCGATCTGTGGAGCGCAAAGGGTGAGTTTCCCGAGAATCTGGCCAGCCAGGACTTGCGACTGAAGGACATCCGCTTCTCGAGCCGCACCCGCGCTGCGACCGATCAGTTCCGCAAGGCCCAGAGCCTGCGTCGCGCGCTGGGGCATCTGATCGAGCGGATTCCGGAGGCGGCGCTGGCTGAGGCTGACCCCGAGGTGCTGGCGCTGCTCGCCGAGGCCGACGAGAAAGTCTACAACATCGTCCACCTGATCTACCGCGCCAAGAGCTACGAAGGCTCCTCCAAGGACTACGAGTTCTCGCGCGCGACCATGGAGGAGCACTGGGCGTCCGGCTATGAGGACGCGCTCCTCAACCTGAGGAATCCGGACGTGTTCCGGCGCCCGCAGACGCCGGACGGCGTCGCAACATTCGACCTCGCGGGAGCGGCGGCGCGGGCGCGCGAATAGCGGCTTGCGAACGGCCCGTGGTGATCGCCGACTCCGCTCATTTTCCCTCCGCCCCAGTCACGGAACACGAAAAAAGGGCCAGCACCGATGAAGATCGCCGATGTCCGCGCCAGGGCTTTCGCCATGCCGCTGCACGACCCCGCCTACCCGAAGCCGCCATACAAGTTCTACAATCGCGAATTCGTCGTCATCACCTACCGGACCGATCCCGAACGCCTGCGTTCGGTGGTGCCCGAGCCGCTTGAGCTCGTCGGGGACACCGTGGCCTATGAGTTCATCCGCATGCCGGATTCGACCGGCTTCGGCGACTATACCGAGACCGGGCAGGTCATTCCGGTGCGCTACACCACGCCGTCCGGCGAGGTGCAGGAAGGCAGCTACGTGCACGCCATGTATCTCGACGACAATTCGCCGATCGCCGGCGGCCGCGAGATCTGGGGCTTTCCCAAGAAGCTGGCGACGCCGAAGCTGATGCATGAGCAGGAGACGCTGGTGGGCACCCTGCATTACGGCTCGGTGCTCTGTGTCACAGCGACCATGGGCTACAAGCACCGCGAACTGCCGCTCGCGCCACTGGCCAAGGCGATGGAAAAGCCCGCCTTCATGGTCAAGATCATCCCGCATGTCGACGGCACGCCGCGCATCTGCGAGCTGGTGCGCTACTACATGGAAGACGTGACGCTGAAAGGCGCCTGGACCGGCCCGGCCGCGCTGCAACTCTTCGAGCATGCGATGTGCGACGTGGCGCGTCTACCCGTACGCGAAGTCGTCTCCGCGAGCCACTACATCGCCGATCTGACGCTCGGTCTCGGCGAAGTCGTGTTCGATTACCTGGCAACCGAAACCTCAAACACCTGAAAGGGAACGGCATCATGGCTCGTTTCGATGGAAGAGTGGGCATCATCACCGGCGCCGCGAGCGGCATCGGCAAGGAGATCGCGATCCGCTTCGCCGCCGAGGGCGGCATCCCGGTCATCGCCGACCTCAATCTCGACGCTGCCACCGTGACGGCCACCGAAATCAGGGCGACGGGGGCCGATGCCTTTGCGATCGCGATGAATGTGACGGACGAGGATCAGGTCGAGAAGGGCGTCGCCGACGTCGTTGCGAAGTATGGCAAGATCGACGTGCTCGTCAGCAATGCCGGCATCCAGATCGTCAAGCCGCTCGTGGATTTCCCCTATGCCGACTGGAAGAAGCTGCTCTCGATCCATCTCGACGGCGCCTTCCTGACCACGCGCGCCTGCCTCAAGCATATGTACGCCGCCAATTACGGCCGCGTGGTCTACATGGGGTCGGTGCATTCCAAGGAAGCCTCGAAGCTGAAGGCGCCCTATGTCACGGCCAAACACGGGCTGGTCGGCCTGGCCAAGGTCCTGGCCAAGGAAGGCGCCGAGCACAACGTCACCGCCAATGTCGTCTGCCCCGGCTTCGTGCGCACGCCGCTCGTCGACAAGCAGATTCCCGAGCAGGCCAAGGAGCTCGGCATCACCGAGGAGCAGGTGGTCAAGACGGTCATGCTCAAGGACACGGTCGATGGCGAGTTCACGACGACCGACGATGTCGCCGACGCGGTGCTTTATTTCGCCGCGGCGAAGAACAACGCGCTGACCGGCCAGTCCCTCGTCGTAAGCCATGGCTGGTTCATGCAGTGAGCGTGCGGAACGCATCGGTCGCCAGCTGGACTGGCGCCGACCATGCCGACGGCGAACATCGGCAGTCCAGCCTCGCCATCCCTGATCTACGCGCCTGCGAGCTTCGCCGGCGGCGTGGGATTTGCCGTTCTCTACAACAGCACATGGCACGCGGGGCTGGCGATCGGCGCTCTCGTCGTCGGGCTGGCAGCGACCAGGGTTGGTCCCCATGTCGAGAAGCCGCGCATCGCGCTGACCGTGCCGGGCGTCATCGTGATGTTTCCAGGCCTCCTCGCCTACGACACCATGACGCTGCTCAACCGCGGCGACGTGAGAGCGCAGCGCTCACGACCGGGGCCCAAGCCGGCTTCGTCCTCGGCGCCATCGCAATGGGTCTGGCCGTGGCGCAGCTTCTCACGGACAAGGCCTGGGCTCTGGAGGACATGCCCAGGAAGCTCCGAAGTTGAGCGCTGTGCTGTCTGAGCGAGTCAGGCTCAAAGCGTTCGGTCACGAGATCCTCGAACCCGCCTCGACATCGCACCTCAATGTCTGCACACAGCCAGTCGTGAAGGTATGATGCCGCTGGCCAATTTATCTCGACTGTGGTCCGGTCCGTCATAATCCGCGCCTGCAATTCTCTGCGATGATCATGGCCGCTTGTTCACCCCGCTGAAGCCGTGCCTATCTCAGATTTCCGAAAGGCTTTTTGAGCGGGACCGGATCTGATGCGCTTCGATGGCGCGCTCGCGACCATCGGCGCCGCGAACCCGGTATTGCCTCTGTCCTTTTTCGTTCACCGGCAGCACCCGTATGATCTGGAAATTTCCCACACCCGGTCGGTCCAGGAAGCCGAAGGTCAGGCTGATGACATCACCTTGCTGGTAGTTGCTGGGCATGACTCAGTTCCTCAGTCTTGCAGCGTTCGTCGAGCAGCCTTCCAACGAAGGTCGCTCCATCGCTACTGTGGTCGGTGATCGCGAGGTTCACGACCTGCCCGTCTTCGCAAATCAGCCTGGCCTCATGGAGGAGAAACAGAGGGCTTGGCTAGCAATGGCTCGATGACGTTTCTCCTCGGCTACGGCACCACCTTCATTCTCCCAGTTCTCCAGAGAGAGTGGGATGGGCGGTTTCACTCCCTCATCAATCGGAAAGCCTTGGCGGCGTGCTTCCTCTGCGATTGCTGTGGCAAGGTCGATCCCCGCGGCCTTCCAATTGGGGAAGATACGTCGAATAGCGTCTGCCGCAGTCGCCGCAGATACCGCGCCAGCTTCGACCTGGCAGAGCGTTAGAAACGCCGCAATAGCCGACTGAAGATCAAGGCGGGACAGGAGTTCCGGGTTGGCGTCTTCGTGCGCCCGTCGGCCAGAATGTTTCTGCTCCTCATCAGCCGTCCAGGTTGATGGAATCCAATGCGTCGCCGCGAATGGTTCGTCGTTGTCGCATCGCGCCCAGAATCCATTTGTCCGAGGCGAAGGACCGTCCGAGAGCCATCGGATCAAAGCCGCTTCGCCGCTGAAATTCCGTCCGATGATCAGGACATCGGTATGACGAGCTGTTGAAATTGGCAGAATTTCCGCCGCCGCATTGAGCTCCTCATCTGGCGAAGGGAGCATGTGTTCTTGTCGAAGATAGGGGGTATCCCCCCTGTCGGCCCCTCCCGTCTGATTTCCCAAGCGTCGGCCGAAGTTGGTATCGATGCGAGCACCGATATCATGAGCGCGGGCGAAGAGTTCAGCACGGGCTTGCTCGACATCGATGCCGCGCTGCACCCAGGATTCGTAAATCTCATCGAGCAGGTGCTCGATCAATTTTGTGTTGCCTGTTGTCAGAAAGGTTGAGGACATGGCGCCCTCCCCGGTCAGGGCCAGAGCGCGAACGCCCTCAGCCGACAGCGCCCTGATAAGAGACTGCCGATAAACGCATCATAGGCCGCCTTCGAAATAAAACAAAATAATAAAATCAAAAATCCGTCGATCTCACCAAATAAAATTATGAAAATGGACTTTTCCCTGATCGAGTGTTATTATCAAAACATGGCTCATATGACCTTGCTTATTGTTTGAGGGTCATTATGATGACTCGGCAGATTTTCTGCCTTGGGCCCAGCATTTGGAGCCCGATATGGCAACGATCTCAATACCTTGGTATTTCTATCGCGTTTGGATAGCCGCGCGATATCTCGGCTGGATCGCCCATCTGGGCTTGATCGCGGCCTTCGCTCTCGCCTTCGCCGTCGTGCTGCTGTGATGAGGTTCGAGCAGCGCAAGAACGACGCGCTGAATGCTGCATCCAGATATGCACCGGCGCCCCGAGAGTCGACGATGATGTATGGCATCGTTGGCATCCCGCTGTTCGGTGTCGGGGCACAGGGCATAAGCCGCTTCCACGACGTGCCCATGTTGCCTCATATGGCGCTGCTGGGGATTTGCGCCGCCGCTTCGTTCGTCATCGGTGTCTGGCTGCGGAGAACGCGGAAAAGCCGTCACATTCGGGCCTATCGAGCGGATTTGGATCAGCAACCGGCCGCTCATGCTGGCCAAGGAAAGAAGGCCTGCTAGCGGAGGGCGAATGCGCAAGTCGGCCGAAGCCGATGCGGCTTCCCCGTTTAGCTTGGATGTCCACCTGGGAGCGATGCGATGCCACTCAATTTTCCCAATACCGTTCGGCGCTTTGAAGCAGGGCGATCATGCGTGAGCTTTTGGGGCTCCGACTCCTCGCTGGAGGTAGCATTCCAGATTGATTTCGAGGCGCTGCGGAAGCTCAGCCCCGCTCCGTTCGACGCCAGGGAGGCCGCAGCCTTGGTCGTGTTCGATCAAAACCGCGAGGTGATACTGCAAGCAGCTCGATCTGCTTATGGGAGGCATCGCTCGGGATTTTACCGGCTGACCGTCGAGAATTTCTCTTGAGAACCGGAATCTGAGGCGAACGACCTTTTGCCGCCACGCTTTGCTTCACGCCGAAATTCTGATGAATTCAATATTAATACAGGTTTCAAGCGGATAATGGCTGCGCCATGCTGAATTTTGTGTGAGAGGATCGCAATTTCCAATTCGGAAATTCATGAAAATTCTGAAATTCGTAAAATATTAGAACACACTTTCGCGCAATAATTATTCTGAATAATTTTCGCATAGTGTGTTATTATATTTTACGGAAGATTTTCTTCCGCAAAACGGAAGGATCTTCCATGAAAATCCCCTCACAGACCAAACCTGCAATCTGGGGCGCGGTTGGCGGTGCGATCGCCCTCGCAGTTGTCGGATTCACCTGGGGTGGCTGGTCAACGGCTTCGTCAAGTGAACGCCTCGCGAAGCTGAGAGCCGAGAATGCCGTCATCGCTGCGTTGTCGCCGATCTGCGTGAGCAACTTCCAACAGCAACCCAATGCCGATGCCGCCCTCGCTGAACTGAAGAAGATCAGTTCGTGGAGTCAGGGAGACTTCATCGCCAAGGGCGGTTGGGCCACGATGGTCGGTAGTTCGTCGCCGGACTCGGGGGTGGCCAAAGCCTGCGCCGAAACACTCGGCATGCCTAAGACCTGAGCACCACCCTCCCCCCCGGGCAGGACGCAACATCTGTCGAGCGGACATGAGCCGCTTCGCGTGATCGGCGCGGAGCAGAGCCGATGTCGCCAACGCGATCGGAGATCATCATGGCCAAGGGACAAATGCGTGGGAATCGGGAGGCCAAAAAGCCCAAAAAGAAGAAGGAAGCTGCGGCAGTGCCCGTATCGGCAAAGGGGATTCCGGCGGTGCTCACACTAGCGAGTAAGCCGAAGAAGAAGAGCTGACGTGAACATCCGCAGCCGGGAGACCACAGTCTCATTCACGAACCCGTTCAGGCTGAGCGGGCTCGACCATGTGCAGCCTGCCGGGACTATCGCGTGGTGGTGGACGAAGAGGAGATTCCGGCCATCTCTTCCTCGTTTATCGACAGATCGCCACCGGTTGTCCGCCCCGGCCCTCTCGACACCCGACCGCCCACAGGTCTTCTCGGTGAGTTCCAGCGGACTGGCGCACGCTTTGGAAACCGATGGCGGCGCTGAGACTGACATCGATGCGGAGGGACGGCGGGGATAATTTCTGCGGACCCCGCGCATGCGGTTTCTCCGACGAGGAAATTCGGCGACCCTGCTCTGGCACCGAGGATTTCGCCGCCACATCGAAGGCGGCTCTATCGACGTAATCACTCGCAAAACCGCTCCAAGCTTGGAGCGCAGGTGGTGCCCTTCCAACGCGCGCCATTCCCCCGATGTCGCTTGCGAAGAACGACCGACGCACCGGTGTCACGACAAGCCGCTGCTTACCATGGCTGCATCGTACGGCATTCCGCCGTTCGATTGCCGGCCAATACGCACCAGGAGCCCGACATGGCGCTCGAACAGGCCTGCATAGAGATGATCCCCAAGCCCTGGGGGACGACCGATCTGCTTCACTGGAGTGCGGCCGGGCACCCGAGCGTTCCGATCGGCGAGCTCTGGTTCCAGCGCTGCGATCCGCATGCGCCGGAGCCCACCTTGCTGCTCAAACTCTTGTTCACACAGGAAGCGCTGTCGATCCAGGTGCATCCGGACGACGCTGCCGCCCATAGGATGGGGCTGCCGCGTGGCAAAACGGAAGCCTGGTACATCCTGTCCGCGGCGGCCGACGCTACTGTCGGTCTCGGCCTGAACGCGGCCATCACTCCGGAGCAACTGCGCACCGCTGTTGCGGATGGCTCGATCGCCCAGCTCGTCGCATGGCACAGGCCGTTCGAGGGCGACGTCATCGCCGTCCCGGCCGGAACGATCCACGCGATCGGCGCAGGCCTCGTGCTCGCCGAGATTCAGCAGCGCAGCGACACGACGTTCCGTCTCTTCGACCACGGCGGTCCCCGCGAGCTTCATATCGAGCAGGGCATCGCGGTCGCTCATGCCGGACCTGCGAAACGCGCCGTGCCGGTGCGGCGCCTGAGCTACGTCCGGACCGTGCTCGTCGCAAACCCCTATTTCGTCTTCGAGCGGATTGACCTGCCTGCCGGATCGATCTGGGACCTCGATGCCCGATGCGAGACCTGGCTTGCCATCATCGCCGGCGATGGCGGTGTCGGCGTCTTGCAGGTCGGTGTCGGCCAAGGCTGCTTCATCGAGGCGCAGACGGTACGCATCGTGCCGGGCGAGGGAGGCATGTCCTGTCTTGTCGCCTACGACGCCGCAGCGCCCAACCGCGACCTCCTGCGTCGTGTCGATGGCAGCGACGTTCCCGCGCTCCGCGAGACGGTTTCACCGCCGACCGGGCCGCCTCCGACATTTGCAACATCCCAGGTTTCGTCCACGGAGGCGCTGTCATGAACCAGGCCACGCGCGTCGCCTTCATCGGTAACTCGCTACCGCGTCGCTGCGGTATCGCGACCTTCACCACGGATCTTCAGCAGGCGATAGCATCCTCCGATGTCGACACCTCCATCGTCGCCATGAACGACCATGGCGACGGCTACGATTATCCGTTCTCCGTGCACTGTCAGATCGTCGACGACCGGCTCGAGGACTATGCCCGCGCCGCCGATTTCCTGAATGAAGGCCGCTTCGACGTCGTCTCCCTCCAGCACGAATTCGGCATCTTCGGTGGCGAGGCCGGGGGGCACATCATGGCGCTGCTGTCGCGCCTGACGATGCCCGTCGTCACCACGCTGCATACTGTACTGTCCGAGCCGACGCCGTTGCAGCGCAACGTAATGGAACGGATCGTCGATGCCTCGGCCCGCGTTGTCGTCATGGCCGAGAAGGGGCGCGATCTGTTGCGCACCGTCTACCGGCTGCCGGCCGACAAGATCGAGGTGATCGCGCATGGCATTCCCGAATTCGCCTTTGTCGAGCCGGATGAAGCCAAGGAGCGGCTGGGCTTCAGCGGTCACTCCATCATCCTGACCTTCGGCCTTCTGTCGCCCAACAAAGGCATCGAAGTGATGATCGACGCGATGCCCTCGATCCTGAGGCGCCGCCCCGATGCGATCTATGTCGTTCTGGGCGCGACGCATCCCAATCTCGTTCGCGAGCATGGTGAAGCCTATCGCGAGAGCCTAATGGCCCGTGTGCGTGAGCTTGGGGTCGAGGACCACGTCGTCTTTCTCGACCAGTTCGTCGATCAGGCGACGCTGCTCGGCTTCATCTCGATGTGCGATGTCTATGTCACGCCCTATCTCAACGAGGCGCAGATGACGTCGGGCACGCTGGCCTACAGTTTCGGGCTCGGCAAGGCGGTGGTTTCGACGCCCTACTGGCATGCGAGGGAATTGCTCGCCGACGGGCGCGGCATCCTCGTGCCCTTCGGCGATGCCGTCGCCATCGGCGACGAGATAGCAGGCTTGCTGACCGATGCTCCCCGACGCCAGGCCATGAGGCTGCGCGCCTATGCGAGCAGCCGTTCGATGACATGGGAGCGAACCGCGAAGCGCTACCTCGCAGCCTTCGAGACTGCCCGCCGAGGCCGTGCGCTGAGCGTTGTTGCGGGTTCCAGCCAACCAAGGGCCCTGCCGGCAGCAGCGGCACCGCCCGCGATGCAGACTGGCCACCTCTTGTGCATGTGCGACGATACCGGGTTGTTCCAGCACGCCGTCCATTCCGTGCCGGATCGCACGCATGGCTATTGCGTCGACGACAATGCCCGCGCTCTGCTCCTCGCCAGCGTTCTGAACGGCGCCGGCGAGCCACGTCTGGCAGACGCGCTTACCGCGCGCTTCGCCTCCTTCGTCCAGCATGCCTGGAATCCCGATCGACGGCGCTTCCGCAACTTCATGAGCTTCGACCGGCGCTGGCTCGAGGATGCCGGGTCGGAAGACAGCCATGGACGCACGCTCTGGGCGCTCGGTATCTGCGCGCGTGACGACGCGAGCGCTTCGCGGCGGCGCTGGGCTGCCGCGCTGTTCGCCGAAGCCTTGCCCGTCATCGAGAGTTTCAGCTCCCCGCGCGCCTGGGCTTTTGCCTTGCTGGGCCTCGATGCGTACTGCACCATTGCCGGTGCGTCCGCCGTTGCCGCCTCGACGCGCACGCTTCTCGCCGACCGCCTGCTTGGCCTGATCTCGACGGTCGAGACGCCGGACTGGGTCTGGTTCGAGGACGGGCTCTCCTACGACAATGCGCGCTTGTCCCAAGCCCTCATCGCGACCGGGATGTCGATGGAGGTTCCAGCCTATGTAGAGGCCGGCCTGCGCTCGCTGCGGTGGCTCGCGCATCTTCAGACGACGCCGGCGGGCCTGTTCAGACCGGTTGGCTCGGAGAGCTTCAGTGACCGCCGTGCTGCGCCGAAGGCTTTCGACCAGCAGCCACTGGAAGCGACGGCGACGATTTCCGCCTGCCTCGCAGCCTGGCGGGCCGATGGCGATCCGCAATGGCGCACTGAAGCTACACGCGCTTTCGCCTGGTTCCTGGGCGATAACGATCTCTCATCGCCACTGGTTGACCTGGACACCGGCGCCTGCCGAGACGGCCTGCATCGCGATCGGCCAAATGAGAACCGCGGCGGCGAATCCGTGGTATCCTATCTGCTCGGCCTCGCCGAGATTCGCCAGCTTGCCCGCATCAGCGGGGATCGCCCGAAATTGGCGCCGCTTCGGGCCTTGCATGCCTGAGCCTTCGGTGACCTTGCACAAACAGATCGGCGGACGTCTTGTCCCAGCCCACTTTTCTGAACAGGCAGGCCCTGTATCTGCATCCCGATCCATCGAGGGTCGTCGTGCGTAGGTTCGGCCCCGCAGGCGAACCCAGAGATTTCGGTGCTGCCGACAAGGCCAAAGCGAACCATATCGTCGATCGGGTTCTGTCGCTCGCCCCGGAGGCGGCAGCGAGCCTGCTTGCCGAGGTGCTGGAGAATTTCAACGGCCGGCATCGCAACCTGCTGGAGAGATTCGAGACGCGCGCCGACGAGATGGAGGATGTCTTCGCCAGTCATGGCGCCTTCACCAAGGTCCAGCGCCAACTGGTCGGCTCCTATTTCATGCACGAGTATTCGTTCGAGGCGGCGGCGCTCTTCAATCCGAGCATCGTGCTGCATCCCGACCAGTCCGGCGCTCCCGCAGGCGGGCTTCGCTTCATCCTCAGCGTTCGCGCCGTTGGAGAGGGACACATCTCGTCCCTGACGTTCCGTTCCGGATCGATCGCGGCCGATGGCGGCGTCAGCGTCGACCCGACCTCGCGCCTGGCGACTATCGCCACCCTGCACAACCGGATGGCGCGCCTCGATGGCGAGGACGTCGAGGTCGTCTTCGCGGCCGATAGCGACATCAGCGAGCGGGTGATTTTTCCCGTCACCGCATCGCAGTCGAACGGCATCGAGGATGCGCGCTTCGTCGCGTTTCAGGACGGCGGCGAGAGCGTCTACCGTGCTACTTATACCGCCTATGACGGTAGGTCGATCCGCTCGGAGCTGATCGAGACCTGCGACTTCCTGTCGTTCCGGCTGTCGCCGCTGCGAGGCTCCGCCGCCGTGAACAAGGGCATGGCGTTGTTTCCGCGCAAGCTCGGCGGCCGCTATGCGATGATCTCCCGGCAGGACAATGAAAACCTCTACCTGATCTATTCGGACGACCTCCTGACCTGGGCCGGCGGGGTCGCGATCCTGAAGCCGCAGTTTCCGTGGGAGTTCGTGCAGATCGGCACTTGCGGCTCGCCGATCGAGCTCGACGAAGGCTGGCTGCTCTTGATCCACGGCGTCGGGGCGGTGCGAAAATACACGATCGGCGCGGTTCTGCTCGACAAGGCGGACCCCTCGAAAGTGCTGGGTCGCCTGCGCGAGCCGTTCGTCCAGCCCGAGCCGTCGGAACGGGAAGGCTACGTTCCCAACGTCGTCTACACCTGCGGCGCGATGCGTCACGGCGACATGATTGTCCTGCCCTATGCGGTCTCGGACACCTTCTGCCACTTCGCCACGGTGAAGATCGCCGCACTGCTGGAGGCGATGGAAGTTTGCGACGCGCTGACAGATGCACGCGGCGAAGACAAGCGGCTTTCCACCAGGCAGCCCATCCTCGAAAGCGAAAAGCCATGACCGAACGCCCCATCAAGGTCGGCGACATCGTGCGCCTGTCATTCGGCTTCGCCGATCGCTCGGGAGAGGGCGATTACGAGATTATCCGCGTGATGCCGGCGCGGGAGAGCGGTGAACGCCAGTACCGGATTCGAGGCATCGACGGCCGCGAAAGGGCGATCGGTCACAACCAGATCATCGTTTCGAAAGCGAAGGCAAAATCGCCGGCATCCGGCTCTCGGGGATGATCAAGAGCAGCTCGGCATCGGCGACCGGGCGGAAGGGGCGGCTGTAGCCGCCAATCAGGAGGAAAGCAGCATGACCGAGCACTCGAAATCCCGCACTCAGGCGGAGGCTGCGTTCCTGAAGACGCAGACTCAATCGCTCTCGCGGAATCGCGTCCTGTCGGAGGTCGAAAGCCTCAACCAGGCGCGAGACGCGAACACGGCCCGGCTGAAGGAACAGCGGCTGCGCAAGGAGGCACTTGAGCGCGCGGACGCCGCGGCAGCTCCGCCTGGGTCGAAGACCCGCAAGAATCCGGAGTGAACGCGAAGTTGATGGCGTTCGCGGGCGCTTGATCGAAGGGATTTGTCTTGGACATCGACGTGACTTCAGAACCGGGGGAGTCAGCCTGGCTGCTGACCGACCTGCTCGGTCGGGAGATGGGACGCGTCGTGGAAGAACCCGCCGGCGCATTCCGAATCCATCCCGCCGGGCATGCTGTGCAGACGATGGCGACCATGAAGCTGGAGCCTTACCGGACACTCGACGAGGCGCTCGCCGAGATCGAGCGCTTCACCCGCGGAACCTGCAGGCGAGCCCATTCCAGAGACCGCGGCGACGAGGCCTCATCGTGACGAGCCGCTCCGCCTCGGCCGTCGCTGACGATCGAGGCTGAAACTCTATCTCGGCGTGCGGCTGGCACATCGATGAGCTTCGCCTTCCGTGAAGCCTTTGTGTCGTCCGAGATGGGCAAGCCGGATAGCGCTTCGTCGATATGCCGCCCTGCAACCGCACGAGCTTTCAGCTGCTGGCTCTTGCGGGCGACATTCTTGAGCGAATCGACCGGAAGCGACTGATCCATGTCATGGACTGGGGCATGAGCTGCGCCGCGCAACTGGCCGTCCCGAGATTTGATCGGATTGGTCATGAATGGCGGACGGCCCGCAGTGTCCTTTGTTCCTCGTTGACACGAGATCGGTGACGAGCACCGCTTGGATTTGACTGAGCTAAGATTTTCGCATCGCGAAACATCGTCTCAGGCTTCGAGGAAAAAGCGGATCATCTCGCGGGAGGCATCGGGACCCGTCGCATCGACATAGCTTCCCAGATGATCACCTCCCGACCAGGCATGACCGCCGCCATGGATGAGCCAGTGCTCGGCGATTGCGGGATCCTGGCCATGTCCGAGCAGCGACCGGGTCACGCGTTTACCATTGATCACCGTATCGGTCTGAAACTCGGGTGGTTCGCCATGTGCGGACCGTGCGAGATCGAACACTCGCTTGCCGTTCGACGGATGAACCCTGGCATCGGCCCCTCCGTGGAAAATGATCTTTCTGATGGGCGAACGGCCTTTCGCCGCCGCTTTCCCATTTCCCTTCATCGCGGCAAATGCCGACATGACGTCGCAGGCCGCGCCGTGAGGCAGACCGGAATGAATGCCGACTGCGGAAAAGACGTCAGGATAGGCCGAGGACAGGACGTCGGCCATAGCTCCGCCCGCCGACAGGCCGGCAACGAAGACCCGCTTGCGATCGATCTTGAATTCCGAAGCCAATTCCTGAGCGAGTCCGGCCAAGACTGCCGGCTCGCCGGCGCCGCGCTCCTGGTGACGAGCGTCGAACCAGTTCCAGCAACCCTGGGCATTGGCCGATTTCGGCTGCAGAGGATAGGCGACGATCAGGCCAAATTCCTCGGCCAATGCGTTCATCCGGGTCCCGCGCGCGAAATCGTCCGGGTTTTGTGTACAGCCATGCAGCATCATCACCAGCGCGAGTTCACGGTCGGCGTGATCGGAGGGCAGGTAGAGCTTGTATGCCACCGAGCCGACGGCCGATTGGAACCTGCGCGCTCGGAAGTTTTCACTGTCACGAGCCTCTTCCGCGATTGCGTCGCCATGGCTGGGCGTAGGGACGAAGTTCGCCCGCTCATTTCGAAGCTTCTGCAGGATTGCTCGGAGACCGCGCGCCGAAGGCGTTTCGAAACCGTCACCGCTTTGTGTGCCGCTATCCGGATCTCCTCTCCGCATAGGCTCGCGCCCGGCAAGAGCGCGCTGCACCGCAGCCGTTGCGCCCGTCACATCGGCTGTTCGCAGGCGGCTCATGGCTTCGCCGATGGCGGCGTGAAAGCGCGGATTCATGGCGAATTTCCTTTGAGTCATGTCAGTCGATCGGCCAGGGCGGCCTTGATGTCAGGCGATGCGTGCAGCGCTCCAAGGATCGTGAGGGATGCAATAGCTTGCCGCGCCAACTCCGAGGAGACGTCGTTATCGATCACGGCCAGGCCGAGGACCCGGATTTCGAGCTGTTCCCCGGCGGCAACCACCGCCTCCAGGTCCCGCCGCGTGAATGTCCGAAGCCCCAGTTCAAGCGCCAATCGCGTCGTCGCCTTCGCCGCGACGTCGGAATGCGTCGAAAGCTGGTTGCGGATTGCTGTGCGAATGAAGTCGGAGCGGTTGGAATAGAAGCCGTCCCGAACCAGCAGGTCGATGCGGCCGAGATCCACGAAACCGAGATTCAGTGTCAGCTTTTCGCTATCGGGAGTTTTCATCATCAATCCATATACCATCCATCTGGATGGCATATGGATGTCATAGGGCAGATTTCAAGAGGCCCGCTTCCCGGATCGCCTCGGACTCCGATTTTCCGGCCTTGAGCTGTTCCTTAGATCGCCGGCACAGGCGGGCCCGGAACGTCCGGAAGCAATCTCTGCCGTGTACTGTTCCCCGGCGAGCTTCGGCGAGTTCTTCGCTGGCATTGCGAAGCGCGGCATCGATGTCCGATCTGGTTTCGATCAACTCGCGCAACCAGCCGATCGTCGTGGCTGTCAAGACGAGACGCTGCGGCTGTGCTTCCCTCGCGGAAACTCTTGCGTGACCCCGGTGCGTCGAGGTTGTGATCGGCTGAGAATCTCCTTGCAGCTCGTCGAGCCACGGCATCGCTTCGCAACCGTCCGATCTCCAAGGCCCGCGGCGGTAGCTGCGAGGCGTAACGGCACTGCAACTTCGAAGCTAACTCAAGAAAATACTTCTGAATTTGAAACGGTATGTAAGTTTCTTATCCGGAGAAGGTTAGATATTTCGTTGGCGCCAATCAATGAATGCTGAATGAACGATAATATCGAATTCGGTCAACTTAAAAACATAAATGGACCATCGCGCACCTCAATGCTCACCCGGCGGTCAGAGGCGCACTTGATTGTGTGCGCAGGCTTGAGGTCACCGCAAAAGCAGTAATGCAAAGGAGATTGTTCATGATCAATCGTCGTGCAGCTCTCGGATTGTTGGCTTCCGCCGGCACCGTCGCCCTGGCCGCCAACGCGCTCGCCCAGCCCGCCAACAAGGATGGCAAGGAGAAGAAGCCCAAGAAGCACCAGAGCGGCAGCAAGCTTCTCGGCGCCAAGGTCAAACAGAACGGCAAACACAAGCTCGCTCAGTCCGGGAGCGTGGACGTCGAGGTCGAGGTCAAGGGCGGCAAGGTCGCCAGTCTGACGGCCAAGCATGCGCAGAAGGGCAATCTCCCCGTGCGCAAGGTAAAGTCCAAGCAGAGGCTCGCTGAGCTCGCCGGGCCGAACCTCGTCCTTGCCGCAGCGGACGACGGCGCCTTCCGGGTCGCGCAATACGCCGACTGGTACTACGGCTACGAATTCACCGACGGGACCGAGGATTGGTATTACTGGTTCACGGCAGATGAGGTTTACGTCGACGACACCTGGGTCGAGTACTACTGATCCAGCGCAGATTCCGGCCCGGGCCATGACGCCCATGACCTCGGGCCGGAGGCTGCGTGCCGGATAGCCGCCAGTTCGCCGGGCGCTGCGCTCACCAGCGCTTGCATTTGATCTTCTCTTCGAACTCGCCGTGCTTCCACTTCCGCTCGACCTTGCAGCCGTCAGCGGTGCGGAACGTCACCTTGCGTTCTCCGTCTTCCCAGTCCCGTTCATAACCGCCACGCCAGCGGCCCTTGCCGCGTTCATGTTCCCATGAATCCGCCGTGGCAGTCCCGATCCAGCCAGGAATGATCAGGATTGCAATGCATCAGCTTCGCGTCAGTCGGGAAGGCGATCGCCTTTTCCTGAGCTCGCATGTCGACAAGCTGGGCGAGAACGACTGCAGTGTCGCCGACGCACACCAACTATTCCCCGCGCCCGATGAAGGCGAGCAATTGGTCATAACGGCGATCATTCGCCTGCGTCTCCATCCGCGCGCGGCGGGCGCGTGCTTCGGCAGCCGCCTGCGCGGACCAGCGTAGAAGGCCGTTTGCGCCCAACGACAAACGTGGATCAATGCGAAAGAGCCACTGCGCAAGACGACGAGCCCGAGGCGCGTAGGTGGCGAAAATGGCATCCTCGAAGGAAATGATCGTGGCATAGCTGCCCGGATCACCCTGGCGAGCGCAGCGACCGATCAACTGACGATCGATGCGACGCGATTCATGGTACTCTGTCAGGATGACATGCAGGCCCCCGGTTCCTGCAACACGCTCTTCCAGCTTGATGTCGGTGCCGCGTCCGGCAATGTTGGTTGCCACCGTCACGCTTGCGGCTTGCCCCGCTTGAGCGATGACATCAGCCTCCGCTGCATCTTGTTTCGCATTCAGCAAGGTGTGCGTAATGCCGCGGCTGCCCAGCACGGCACTGATCTCCTCAGACGCTTCTACCGAACGGGTTCCGATCAGGATCGGCCGCGCCGTTTCGCGCAGAAGAAGCTCTGTAGCATCGGCGACAGCTTGCCACTTGCTCGCGCGAGACGGGGTCACGACCGACCGACAGCGAAGCCGCAACGACGGCCGATGGAGCGGCACGCGTACAAAATCCAGATCATAGGTTCGCCGGATCTCGCGACTGACCTCCTTTCCGGTTCCGGTCATCCCGGACAGGCGTAGATAGCGCGGGAAAAGCCTTTGATAGGTAATGCGCGCGAGCGTCTCACGCCGCGCCGTTGCCTCCACGCCCTCCTTGGCCTCGATCAACTGATGAAGACCTCGCTCCCAGGCTCGGTCCGGCATGATCCGGCCCGTCGATTCATCGACAATCTGCACCTTGTTGTCGGTGACGACGTAATGCTCGTCGCGCCGATAGAGATGCACCGCCGACAAGGCTTGGGTGACGATTTCCTCACGCGGCCGGGGGCGCAGCCAGATCCCTGCGAATGTTTCCGAAAGCGCCTCAATTCTGTCCCTGCCCGTCTCGGTCAAATGAATCCGACGATCGGCCCAATCGACGCGGAAGTCCTGCCGCAAAGCCAGCGCGTTCGCGATCGTAAGCGCTCGATCGATATCGACATCCTCCGACTTGGCATCCGTCGATGCCGACAGGATGAGAGGAGTTCGCGCCTCATCAATGAAAACGCTGTCGGCTTCGTCCACGATTGCAAAATAAAGGCCGCGCAGAACGAAAGCATCGTCTTCAGAGTGATCCCCCCGCAACTTGCTGAGTTCAAGGTGAAGCTTGCTAGTCCGCGCTCCGAGCGAGACTCGATCGCGCAGATAATCAAAGGCGAGATCCTTATTGGTGCAATAAGCGATCGCTCGTGCATAAACGCCGCGCCGCTCGGCCTTGCTCATCTTCTGCACGACAGCGCCAACGCTCAAGCCCAGGAAATCATAAAGCGGGGCTGTTTCGTCGGCGTCGCGCTGGGCGAGATAGTCATTGACGGTGACCACATGCACCGGCACCCCGGCCAGGGCCATCGTGCTGGCGGCCAGGGTCGCGGCCACGGTCTTGCCCTCCCCTGTCGCCATCTCGACCAGCCTACCCTGGATGAGCCCCCACCCGGCGAGCAATTGGGTGTCGTAGTGGCGGATGCCCAGCGTGCGCGAAGCTGCTTCGCGCACGAGCGCGAAGCACTCACCAACCAGCGGAGCTTCAAACCCGGTTTGCCGCAGGCGGCGGCGAAGCCCGGTCGCATGCTCACGAAGCTCGATGTCCGAAAGCCGCCGCATGGCTGCATCGTGCCGCTGAACCTCTGGCAAGATCGCCCGCAGGGCCGAAGTCGGGCTGTGGATAGCGTGTACAAGCGTTCTGATCGGGGCCGCAATCACCTGTCCAAGCTGATCATGCCAGGCATTCGGAGGCTCCTGCCGTTCCGCATAGGGCGCGCCAGGCGCGAGGGCATCTGTGTCGGCGAGCAACGCGCTGAGGCTGAGCTTAGCCTTCACGAAACCGCCTCTTGTAACGCTCGCAATTCCTGGCGCACTGGTGTCGTTCCTGTCATGGTAGTCGGCTGCGGCTTCGGCAAAGTTGTCCTCAAACACCGAAGCGAGACAGGAATAGCAAGCGTCCGGCGCGATACCAGCGCAGGGCCAGCGGTTCCGGGCGATGCTCGAAACGGACGAGTGCGCGCTGGCCAAAATACTGGACGATGTTTGGATCTTTGAGAGCGATATCGAATTGGAACATGCGCTCGAAGGTCTTGATGTTCTTCTGATCGCGGGGATCGACGGCAATTTGGCCACCCCCTTCGGTCGTCAGGGCCCGGCTGGGCAATAAGTCTTCGCCTGCCGGCACTTCCCGTATGATCCGCCCTTCAAACGCAGTGTCGAGCTGGCCCGCGAGCTTCAGCCGGACACGTTGCGTATCTAGCCTTGCCTTGTCGACCGCGTCCTGGGCAACGATCACACGCACCAGTGGCTCCGCCTCGCCGATGACGTAGCCGAGCAGCTCGCCACGCGGATAGTATCGACCGACCATGTCTTCGATCTGCGGACCGACGAACCTGCCCATGCTCTGCGCCCGGATCGTCAATTCGGCTTCTCGCTCGCGCAATCGCATCAAAGTCGCCCGCTCCTGCCGGAGGCGCTCCATGGTGACCTGCGCCTTGCTGTGGTCGCTGGCGAACTCCATGGCATAGGTCGCCTCAAGCTCGATGACGCGCGCCTCGCCGACGCGCAGTTGCGTCGTCAAGGCCGGGTCGCGCGAAACCATCACAGCTTCTCCCGGCTTCACTGCGCTGCCCGGCGGGACCAGAACCTCGTCCAGAAAGCTATTGGCACCGATGCGCAAAAGGAACTTTTCGGGCAACCAGACGATACCTTCCGCTGAAGTGTGGCTCGGAGCCGGCCAGAGAAAGACGCCGGTGACAAGGACACTCGCCAGCGTCGCAATCGCCGCGATGGCGCGGAAGCGACGGCGCTGCAGACGCGGATGGCCGATCACGTGTCTGGCGCCCTTGAGCAACGGCAGCAGCGCCATCGCACAAACCGACCATAGCGCAAGCAGGACGCCGATGATGAAGAAATGACTCGCTATATAGATCGCGATCACAAAAGTGATGCCGATCCGATAGAGCGTCGATGCAACGCCATAGACCAGCAGCCAACATTTCTCAGCCCAGTCCGCCGCCGGCGAGGTCGTGTCTTCGACGCCGAGCACGTAGCGCTCGAGCAGATGCGACCAATAGTTGAGCGATCGGGATGCCAGGTTGGGAATTTCAATGAGATCGGCCAGAATGTAATAGGCATCGTACCGCAGCAATGGATTGCCGTTGAAGATCACGGTCGAGACACCGGCGATCACCATGACGTTGAACAGAACGGCGCGGACAAGCCCAGGCTCGACCAACGTCCAGAGCAAAAAGGCGACCGCAGCACAGAAGAGCTCGACCACCATGCCGGCGGCCCCGACCAGGGCGCGCTGATATTTCGATTTGAACGTCGCCGAAGCAGTGGCGTCGACATAGGGCACAGGCAAGAAGACCAGGAAAAGCACGCCGAGGTCGTGAACCTCGCCGCCGCCCGCCTTCGTCGCGGTCGCATGCCCCATCTCGTGCAGAATTTTCAGCACCGGGAAGACGAAGAACGCCACGAAGAGATTGTCGACCGATAGGACTTGATCGCGGAAATTATGACTGAGGTCAGGCCAATGCTGCGGCAAGAGCAGGAGTGCCGGGATGACAATCGCCAACCACAAAGCGGCGCCCCATGGACTCCAAAGCGATTGAACGAGGCCCCGGATCCGGTTGAGGAAGGCGTCCGGGTCCCACAAATGCACGCGGATCGCCATCGGGTTACCGAACGATTGTCGGTAACGCCTGCGTTCTTCCCGCTCGCCACGCGCCAGGAGCTCGGTCACTTGGGGAGCCATATTGCTCTGCAACAGATCCCGGGCATGGAGCTGACCAAGCAGTTGGATAAGCTGGTCTTGCGTTGGCGCGTCTTCGCCAAGTTGTTGGTTTGCGGTCTCCCAAATCTCCTCGACGGTTCGACGACCATCCATGAGTGCCATAACAAGGCGAGCCGCGGGAGTGAAGCGATGTGTCCGACCTGAGGCGGCGTCCTGCAGGACGAACCAGATTTCACCGCGATATTGATGCCGATAAAGGCGCACATGCGAACGCAGTCGCGGCCGCAGGGCCGAGACACGGTACCACAGACTGCTGAGCATCGGTGTGGTCACGCCGCGACCCTGAGCTCCCTTATGGCATGAATTTCCAGAACAGCGCTCTCACCCAGTCGACCAAACCGCGCGTGTAGATCCAGATCAAACGGCTCTCGACCGTCGCGATTTTGCCGACCCCCTCCATGCCGGGACGAATCCGCTCCGACGCGGCGTCGAGCTTCGCTTCGACCCGGAAAAAGTTGCGCCCGTCCTGAGCTTTTGCCACCGGCGTGACCTGCTGCACGGTGAAGCCGTAGCGGTCATCCGGCAGACCTGTCACGGTCAGCTCGCCCTTCTGACCCAATCGGACCAGCGCAACATCGCGTTCATCGACTTCCAGCATGATACGATAGGCATCCATCGGCGCGATCTGGAACAGGAGCTTGCCTTGTTCCGTCGGTGTTCCGAGCAACTGGCTGAGATCACCCGACACGACCACACCGTCGATCGGAGCCGTCAACGTCGCGCGCTGGAGCTTGTCGTTGACCAGCGCCATTTGCGCCTCAGCCTGCGCGATCTGGGCCGCCAGCACCACCAGGGCCCCGCGATCCTGTCCCGCCAAGGCCTGCCGCTGCTTGCGAACCAGTTGCTCCCGTTCCGAGCTGAACTTCGTCAGCTCAAGCCTGATCTCGCGATCATCGAGCCGACATAACACCTCGCCCATCTTGACTAGATCACCAGCACGGACCCTGCTCTCAGCGATATGCCCCTCGAAAGGGGCAACGACAGCGCGTTGGACGAGCCCTTCGACAACGGTTTTTGCCGGCACGCGGTAGACATCCTTGACGAGACCCAAGGCTGCGCCCACGGCAAAGGCGGCGACCAGCATCACCTTGAGACCGAGGTGCCGCGGTCCAAATGCGATCGCTCCGGCACGGCTCAGCAAGCGCGCTACCCGGCGTGGAAGGCCAAGCTCATTCTCTTGCTTGAGCGCGAAAACCGGCCCGAGTAACCGACCAAGGGTCGAGCCGAGCTCGACCGTCTGCGAGTCAAACGGCATCCCGTTGCTACGCTCAAGCATCATCACGCCGACGAGGACACCGTCATCCAGCAGCGGAACGGAGCAAATATCGGTATCGTTGAACGAGCTCGCCAGTTCGGCATGAGCGATGGTCGCCGCATCTGCGTCGTGCACCGGCGGATAAACCACGGTGCTTTCTAGATCGAGAACCTCGTCCATCGCCTCGTTGATGAAGCGAACCAGATTCATTCGCGGATCGAAGGTCGCAGTGTTCGAGATGACCGCGACGTCAATCGAACCGCGCTTGAGAAAGCCGATGCTGGCGCGCTGGCAATCCAGGCGTGCCGCCAATTCGTTGCAGACAGCGAGTGCTGCGGCATTCAGCGTGCGCTCTTGAATAGCCAACGCAAGCACGTCCATCGCCTGCACGGTCCGGCCAAGCTGCGCTTCTCTGACCACCAGATTTTGCTGGCGGAAACGGTCGACCAGCCAGGCACTCGCCCAGTGAACCCGACGCAAGGCACTTTGCAGCGCAGCCCCGGGGCTGGCGGCGATATCGAGGATGACAGCACCATGCAAGACGCCCGACACCTCGATCGGGTAGCCGATCACCGCAGCCTTGCGCAGATCCGGCAGACTCTGATCCTCGGACACCACGATGCCGCGGCGCTCTTTGAGCACCCGTTCGGCGACAGGCGCGAGATATTGCAGGTTCTTCGCCTGGTTGGGCCAGACAGCAGCAGGCGTATAGGCGCCCTTGTCGTCTGGCCCCAGGACCAGGAATGCGGTCCTTACCCGCTCAAGCTGCAAGCACAGGATCGCGAGCCAGCTTGCGCAAAACTCGCTACTGTCCTTGGCGCTTGAGAATCTCGACCAATTGACCGCCTCCTCGCGAGCGAGCTCATCGGACTCGGTTGCGTAGACCGATGTTGCTGCGTTCATGAAACTCTCTACGCCCTCAGGACGGGATTACGCTGGCCTCGACGCTGGGCTAGGCCGGCGCATCCGCAGGCTCCTTTGCAGCCTCGCTCGCCCGACCCCGCTTGGGCGACGCCGCACTGCGGCCTTCCGCTTCATCATCTGGTGTGGCCGAGGCTGTGTCCTTCATCTGCTGACGTCCCAGGCGATCTTTGAGCCGATCGAAGATGCGCATCGAGTTGAGGTGCAAATAGAGCAGTTCCAGCTCATCTGTTTGCGCCAACGCCTGAAGTGTCTCGCCGCTCAAGGCCTTGAGCTTGGCGCGGTCGACCGCCATGAAGCCGCTCAGCGAGAACTGGTTACCCGCCCCAAGCGAAACCTGCGCCTGCATTGGCTCGAGCAGCTCCAGTTCCTTGAGCTTGGCGCAGAACGCCTGCGTCCGATGGAAATGGGCTTGGTAGTCCTGAAGGAATTTCAGGACGTTCTCCACGTATTGCGTTGGCTTGCCTTCCTGGTCGAACAGCCTTTCACCGCGGCCCTCGCGATTGAAGCCCTCGAAGCGCTCATCGATGCACAGCAGGAAGCGATCCTCATCCTTCGAAAAAACGAAGGGATAGCGGCGCACGAAGGCAGGCACATATCTGGCGTCCCAGCTGCCGGTCTCCGTCAGGTAGAGATTCTGCTTGTCGCGGAGGCCGAGGATGACCGCGGGAAGAACCTCGTTTTCCGAGGCCACGAAAACGATTGGGTATTCGCTCGCGGCCAGCGGGAACTCGACCGCCATCAAGGGAACGGAATTCACCTCGCTGCTAAAGGCATAATCCTGGCGCGCTTCGATCGAGCAATCGAAATGACGCGCTCCGGTGACCGGGACGGCGCTGCGGTAGATCAACAGCTGAGTACTCATATTTTGCCCCTCGATTTGAGTTCAAAATCAAAATTTTATTACTTACTCGACGGCGATGCGCCTGCATTCGGTGGCACGAATACGCGAATTTTCTTGTTGATATTGGCCATGTCTTCACCGTCGTTGAGACCCAGGAAGCCGTTAAGCCAATCCTGATCATTCAGGTCCGAGACGCCCGCACGCCGCGGCGCGTGCGACAAGGTTTCCCAATTGATCAGAGGCGCATGCTCGCCGCTCTGGCTGCCGCTGTCCGTGGCGGCTTGACCGGCATCGGCTGCAAACGCTGCAGGCGTCATCGCCAGGAACCGCGCGCCGTCGAGCCGCAAGCTGTTTTCAACCGGCAGCACGCGGACACCGGCCGACAACTCTTCGGTCGTGACCGAAAGAGGAGCGTCTGGCGCCGCATGATCCATGCCCATCGCGTGGCTCATCTCGTGCAGAAGCGTCGAGAGGAGATCCATACGCCCATAGGCTGCGCTGCCCGGCGTTGCCGCGAGGGCGACGTCCGACAGTCTGGTCGTGAACTCGCTGTTGTCGAACGGCGAGGTGTCGACGAACCAGCCCCAGCCGGCAGCAGCGGCATCGATGACAATCGTGTTCGCGGCTGTTTGCCCGAGCACGCCATTGCCGAGATTGCCGAGCTCGACATTAACGGTTGCCAAGGCAGCAAGCCGCACGTCGCCAGCCCCGAGCGCCGCTGTCCAGATCTGCTTGGCTGCCGCCGCTTCCCTGGCCAGCTGCTCGCTGGTGATCGGCGTGACCGTACCTGCCGAAGCCGGAGCGGCCTCGACCTGCAGGGCCGGCGGCGGTGCGTAGGCGCTGTCATCGGTCTTGATCTGCACGACGTCGAACGAGGTCTGGCCGGAGCGTAGCCCCTTGAAGCTGATCAGGCCGTAACCACCATCGGTGACGACGCTGTTGTAGAGCTTGCTCGCCACCACGGCACCGTTGAGCGAGACGTTAATCAAGCCGCCCTTCAGCGTAACACCGACCTGATAGTCCGTCCCGGAGCCGATGTTGGTGCTGTAGACGGAATCGACCACCCAAGCCGCACCGCTGTGATGGCCGATGATGATCTGGCGGCCATCACTCGACAGCGTCGCATATTTGAATTCCTGCGCGCCGTAGTAGTCGAACACGATGCCGCCCTGGCCGAACGTCTTCATCGTGGTCTGGATGCTGAGCATCGAGCCCGGAGCCACCGGGTAGCCGATCAGGTTGATCGTCGGGTTATTGGCATCCGTCGCGGTTGCCAGATAGCGACCATCGGTCGTCGTCTGCCATGTGCCGCTGGCGGGCATCGGGTTGGTGAACGACAACAGGCTCGCTGGCTTGGCAGCGCTAAAGTCCGCCGTCTTGTCGAGCGTGATCGTCCCAGGTGGCGCCTGGACGACGACATCATCGATTTGCGACGAGGCGCCACCGCTGGAGCCGACGCCGACGAGGCCGTAGTTGAGCGTGTGCTTGAGGCCGAACGTGTCGACCCGCACACCGAAGGTGTAGCTCAGCGTGGTCTGGCCCTGGACGAGGGTCGCCTTGCTGCCGTCGATCTTGAGCATGACGATATAGTCGCTGCCGGCCTTGAGCTGGGCGGGCGTCGCGATATCGACCACCCAAGCGCTCGCGGTGCGATGGCCGATCTCGAGCTTGTTCGTCGAGATGTTGATTCCGGCGAACTTGAAGTCGGTCGGGCTGAGGTAATCGAAGATCAGATAGGCATTGGCCTTGGCGCCGGCGAGCGGTTTCACCGCGTTGATCGTCGCCTGCATCTCGAAATAACCGGGCAGAACCGTGTCGCTCTGGTCGAAGACGCTGATGGCGTCACCGCCAGCGGTCGAAGCCGCGATTTGGTAGCGACCGTTCACCAGCGCAGGCGCGCCGACCACGGCATTGAAGCCCTGCGTCGTGCCGTCGCTGAAACTAGCCGTGCGCAGGATGTCGCGCTTGCCTCCGGGGATGTTGCCGGCCTGCGGATCCGACGGTCCGCCCTGCTGGTCGTGCCAGGCGGCATCCTTCTGCAGGACAAGGCCAAGCTCGCCGAACGGCTCGCCGTTGCGCACCGGGTCGGCGCCGACGATGTCGGTCGCCCGCGTCGCATCCGCTCCGTCGCTGCGCGACAGCGCATAGAGGAACTCGTGCAGCTGCGGCTGCAGCGTACGGCTGACGGTCGCCATGCCGAAGGGGGCGAACGGCACGAGATAGCTGTTGAACTCGCCGTTCCAGTCGATCAGACGATCGCCACCGGTATTGCCGATCAGGACATCGCGCCCGCCCCCGCCGAACGCGCGATCCTCGTAGAAGGGATGCGTGTCCGGGACGTTGTTGGCGAGCGGATTTGCCGTGTTCGCGGTGCTGCCATGGTTGTCGTCGGCATTCATCAGGTCGTTGCCCAAGCCGCCGTAGAGGTCGTCCTTGCCGGTGCCGCCGACGAGCCAATCATTGCCGAGATCACCGAAGATGCGATCCTGCCCGTCGTCCCAGGCATTCGGGTAGCTCGACGCCTGCTGCCCGACGGCGCTGGGGATCGTCCCGGCCGGGCGCAGAACGCCCTCGGTCGGATCGAAATTGAGCAGGAACTGGTAGGTCTGGGTCGAGCCCGAGGCCGCGAGTACAATCTGCCGGAGCGGATTGTACTCGTCGTAGAGCGCGAACTCGCCGGTACGGGTGCGGTGTTCGGTGTGCTGCCCGTCGGCATCGACTGGCTCGAAGCCCAGGATATTGCCCGGGTTGTAGGGCCGGTCGAAGCCCGAGATCACCAGGTTCGTCACCGAGACAACGCCCGGGATACCGGCCACGCTGGTCGGCTGGACGGCGTCCGGAATGCCGGCAGCCGCGAGCGGCAGCGCTTCGGCGCCGGAGATCGCGTCATCGCCGGAACCACCGTGCAGCCAATCGCTCCCCAGGCCACCATAGATGATGTCGTCATTGTGGTGCTTCGAGACACCGACCCCGCGCCCGCCTGTAATATCGAACTCGTCGGTCGAGCCGTCCCATGTCGGGTCGGAGCTGAACGGCGTGATGTCGACCGTCTTCTTGAGCGCGCCGCTGAGATTGATCGTCGCGGTCTGGATATTGCCGGGGGTATAGATGAATTCGTTCAGCACATCCCCGTTGGTGTTCTTCAGATCGGTATCGACCTGGCGCAGCGGCGCGATGCCGTAGAGCGACTCGCCGAGGCTGACCAGATAGCCCGGATTGGCCGGATCGGCGCTGAGGCTGTTGCGGCTGGTGAAGATGCGGCCGTCATCGCCGATCACACCATCATCGCCGGCGCCGCCGGAGATCCAATCATTGCCGTAGCCGCCGATGATGTCGTCGTCCTGCCCGTCGCCGTACAGGGCGTCGTCACCCCCCATGCCGTAGATGAAGTCGTCGCCGGACTCGCCGTGCACCTCATCGCGCGCGCCGATGTCGGTGGCAAAGCCGACCGGATTATAGTCGACGCCGCCCGGCGTGTAGTCGATCAGGCGCGCGGCCCGCACAACGATATGCGTCTGCTGCGCCGCCGGCAGGGCGTTGGTGTAGTCGTCGTAGTTGAAGGTCAGGAAGGTCGGCGTGGCTGCCGGCGTGTTGTTGACGCCGACCAGACGGAAGATGTCGCCATTGTCGCCGAGGATCATGTCCGAATCGGCGGCATGGCCAGCCGGCGTCGTGGTGATGACGTTGGTGTTCGCCGCGATCGCCGCGTCGCCGATATCCGAGCGCAGGATATGGGTTCCCGAGCCGCCGAACAGCAGGTCCGACCCATCCGGGCGCTTGTCCCGATTGGTGTCGCGCACGAAGCTCACGCCGTTCGTCATGTCGTAAAGGTCGGAGCTGCCGCCGATGATGTCGTCCTGGCCCTGATTGCCGAAGACGACATCGTTGCCGCCGCCCGCCTCGATATAGTCGTGACCGTCGCCGGCGCGATCGACCGAGGCGAACCAGGTCAGCGGACCCACCGGATCGTTGGGGCTCGGCGTCCGGAACGCACCGACACGCCCCAGCGTCGAGACGAAGCCGGTGAGGTCCGAGGCGTCGCGCTGGCTGCGCGCGATATAGTCGATCGAACCGTCGCCCTGCACCACATCGTTGCCGAGGGCGCTGAAGATGGTGTCGTCGCCGGCGCCGCCCGCGATGTAGTCGTTGCCGCGATAGGCCGCGATATTCGCCTCCGCGCTGGCGCTGTGGCCGACCAGCGTGATGACATAGTCGCCCCAGACCGGGCCCCACACCGCCTTGACGCGCGGCTCCAGATTGCCGCGCGGATCGAGCTGCGCGACGCCGTTGGTCAGGTCACTGCCCGTATTGGCGCCGGTCGTCGCATAGATCTGCGTGCCGCTCAGCGCCTGGAAGCGCGGGCTGGTGAAGTTGTCGAGATGGCTCCAGCGATCGAGCGAGGCATGATCGCCGAAGATCAGGTCGACACCGGTGCCGCCGTCGATCGCATCATCGCCGGTGCCGCCGATCAGGATGTCCTGGCCGCCATTGCCGTAGATGATGTCGCTGGCGCCGTTCTGCGTCTCCAGCGATTGCACCAGCCGCGCCGACAGCGTCGTCTGAATGCCCTGGAGCTTGGCCGGGATCGGCTTCGTCGTATCGCGAGCGCCGGTCACATCCTGATCGATGCGGCCATGGTCGCCGAAGATCACATCGTCGAAATTGCCGTAGATATCGGTCTGCACCGAGCCGCGGGCATCGCCATAGAGCTCATCGGTCGAAGCCACGAGGCTGTCGCGGTTCGGCGTGACGCTCGCATTGATGGTCGGGATCGACAGCAGGCGGGTGATGACGTCGACATTGACGCCGGAGTCGCCATAGATGTGGTCGACGCCGCGGTTGCCGATGATCGTGTCGCGGCCGGAGCCGCCCGCCAGGTGATCGCCCGCCTGGCTGCCGATGATCAGATCATCGCCGGCGCCGCCATAGGCCGTGAACCCGACCGACGGCAGGTTGCCGACCGGCGCGCCGGCAAACAGGGCCGATGCGTCGATGATGTCGTTGCCCGCCAGCTTGAACGGGTTGGCGAGCGGGAAGATGAAGTGATCGGCGCCGTTGCCGATGCGGTTCTTCACGGCAACGTCATGCACGCCATCGCTCATCGCCGTGAAATCGGCGGTGAGATCGATCAGCGTCAATGTCGTCGCGGTGACGTTGCGGACCAGCCCGACAAGCTTGCCATCGACCAGGATCTGCGAGCCGACGGTGAAGCCCGAGTCGAGCCAAGACCCGGAGGCACGGACGATCTGGCCGATCGTCTGCAGCGTCACCGGGTCGATGCTCGCCGCGACCTTGGTGACCGCGATATCGTCCTCGTGCGGCATCGGCTTCGCACCGAAATCGTGCAGCGCGAGCGCATGCGGATTGCCGCCATACCAGACGCCGTCCTGCGTGGTGTCGCCATAGACGACCAGCGGCGAGTTCGGGCCGGCGCCGCCGGTGACGACGATGGTGTCGCCGCCGACGCGGACATGGTCGATCGCATAGCGATCCGTGACCGCGACCGTTCCAGCAAGATTGCCGGCCGGCACCAATGCAGGTCCACCGAGCAGCAGGGCCGTGCCGTCGCCGAAGGCGGAATTGTCGAAGCCGAGGATGACCCGCGTGCCGGTGACGCCAGTGATCGACACCGATTGTCCGATGGCGAAGCCCGGGCTCTGCCACGATAGACCGTCCTTGCGGATGATCCGGTCGGACAACAGCTGGAAGTCGCCGGTGGTGCTGAGCCAATCGCGGACCGCGACGGTGAGCTTCGCGTTGGTCGCGGCCGTCAAGGCCACGCCACTCGCCGGGCCGCTGAGGAGCAGCGTGCTTGCGGGTCCGTTGGCCGAGTCGGCAAAGCCCGTCACCGTGTAGGAGCCGGCGAAGTCGCCCGTCAGGGTGATCTGCTGGCCAACCGCGAAGCCGGCCTTGATCCAGGAGAGACCATCGACACGGGTGATTGCGCCCGGCGCCACATCGAACACGCCGCTGCGGGAGATCAGCGCATTGCCACCGCCATGAACCGTGGTGATGCCGCCATGCGCCGCGACCGAGCCGAGGCTGCCATCGGCGTTATGGTCCGGCCCCGGCACCAGCGTGCTGAGGATATCGAGCCGGTCATTGCCCTGGCCGAGCAGGATGTTGACCACCTCGACCGTGCTCTCGGTATTGCCCTGATTGATTTGCCCGGTCACCGGATCGACGACGATCGAGCCGTAGCTGATGCCGCCCGGGAAGGTCGAGGGTTCGCCGAAGGGCATGCCGCCCGGAGGAACCGGGAAGACGAGATCCGGCCCCATGTTGAAACCGGTCAGCGCCGTCGCGGTCAGCGTTCCGGAGAGATTCTCGGCGCTGCCATCATTGTAGATGTTCAGCGTGTCGATCTGGAATGTCTCCGGCGGCTGCTGCGCGATCTGGAAGAATGGCGCATTGCCTTCGCCCGGCAGCAGCACGGCCGCCTTCAGCGAACGGTCGGCCGCGGTGGTGCCGCCCTCGATCGCCAGCGGCCCGCGAATGCCGCTGAGCAGATGATCGGGCTTGGAGAAGATCTTCAGGTTCTCGCGCCCGGGCGCCAGATCGAAGAACGGGTCGGCGACGACATTCACCGTCAGCTGGTCATCCCAGTTCACGGTGCTGAAATGAGCGACGGCCGCCCATTGCGTGACTGTCACCACTCCGGACAGCGCCGCGGGCTTGTCCTTGGCGGTCAGGGTCATGACGTTCAGCACGCCGCCATTGGCGCTGGAGAACGACTCGATCTTGTAGAGATCCGGGTCGGCGCCGATCTTGATCAGCTGGCCCTCGAAGAAACCGTTATCCAGCCAGCTGCCGCCATCCGTGCGGGTGATGCTGCCGGTGGCGAAGTCGTAGCTGACATCGCCGGTGAAGATGCCGTGCGAGACCAGGCGGCTGATCGAGACATCCGACAGCGGGCCGCTCGCGCCGATCGGGCTCGTCAGCGTGATCGTATTGGCGGTCACCGATCCGGCGCCAGCCGCGATCGTATAGTCGCCGTCGAGCGCGCCGGCGCCGCTGATGCGGATCAGCTGGCCAGGCGCGAAGCCCATGTTCAGGAAGTTCATCAGCTCCGAGCCCGGCGCCAACGTGATCGTAGCGCCGCTGGTCGAGACGAAGCCATGGAACAGCTCGGACGGCACGACCCGGCCGATCGCCTCATAGGAGATCTGACCGCCAACCTGAATGTCGGTCTGGCCATCCGTACGCAGCACGACCTTCACCTCATCGGTCGGCTGCTTGGTCAGGCGGATCGTATAGGAATCGCCGGGGCCGGGGCCGTTGACCGTATCGCCGGCCACGACCAGAGTCTTTCCGGCACTTTCCTGCAGGAAGACGCCAGGATTCTCATCGTCATAGATGCGCACGTCGATGCGCTTGTCCGACAGCAGTCCCGCCGCGGCATCGTAGCTCGCATCGGTCGTCGCCACCACGTCGATCGTATGGATGATCGCGGTGTTGTGCGTGTCTTCCGGCTCGACGTCATAGCGCGCATGCGCTTCGACAATGATCGGCTGGTTCCAGTTGTTGTGATCGAAGGTCACGGCATAGATGCCCGGCCCGAAGCCGTCGGCTTCCCGGATGATCTGGAACCGGCTGTCGGAGCTCGCCAGGCGCAGCTGGTTATCCGACAGGTTGATCCGGATGGTGACCGTCTCGTTGAGCGCTGGAGCAGTCGCAATCTGGATCGCATAGAGGTCGACGACCTCCTGCGCCACCGTCGCCCCCTCGAGGACCTTGGTGTCGCGATCCGTCGCATAGCCGTACACGGTCGGCGCAGGCGTCGTCGGATCGAGCTGGGTGACGACGATGTCGGGCTGGTCGTTGTCGTGCACGGTGATTTCGACGTTGCGCACCACCGCATGGTCGAAATTCGCATCGGCGCTGAGCACCGAGGTGCTGGCGACGATGACGCGATCGCCCTCGGCGCGATTGTCCTCCAGCGCCGATACGCTGACCTTTTGCGCGTGGGCCTTGTCCCAGGCAGCCGGCGTGAACACCATGACGATGGAGTGCTTGGGCACGTCGATCGGCACGCCGTTGAGGATCATGTGCCGGTCGTAATCGACCGCCGCGATGATCGGCGGCACTTCCGACAGAACCACCGTCTGGCCGCTGCTGAGCGGACGCTGCCGGCGCGGGTCGCCATCCGGAAGCGCCGCGATCTGCTCGTCCTGCGGGGAATCCGCGACCGAGATGGTGACATAAACGTTCGAGGTCGGGGCCTGCGCGAGATAGACGCTGTAGCTGTCGGCTGCGCCGCCCTCGCGGACATCGGTGAAGCCGTCGCTGACTCCGCCGCTCTCGTCGATGATGACCTGGCCCTGGTTGCCGCGCGCAACCGTGACGTCGATGCCGGGCACCGACTTGCCGTCGTAATCGGTACCATCCGAGCGCACCTCGTGGTTGATCGAGCCGCTGGTGCCCTCGATATCGCGTGAGAACACATCGCCGGTCATGTCGCCGGCAACATTGAACGAGTCGCTGCCGAGGCCGCCGATGACACGGGTCGCCATGCCGGGGGCGGTGCTCAGGACATCGATCGTGTCGTCGCCCTCGAGCGTATCGATCTCGAGCACCTCGACATTGGCGTAGCTGACCGTCAGGCCGCCGCCGAAGACGCCATTCTCGGTGACAACGATATGGTCGGCGAATTCGGTGCCGAGCACGACGACCTTGTCGAAGCCGTTGCCGCCGTCGATCGAGACCGGGGCGTTGATGTTGTACTGGACCTGGTTGTTGCCCGAGCCGGTGCGGATGTCGGTCTCAGCAGCGGTCGAGAAGCCGCTGGTCAGCTTCGGCCGCGCGATCTGCGCGACCGGATCGATCCAGTCGATCTCGCCTTGCGCCGTGGTTTCAGCCAGCGCGAAGGCACGGACGACGAACAGGTCGTTACCGTCATTGCCCTCGAGGCGCGTCGCAGCCTGGTTGCTGTAGACGGTGAAGGTATCGTCCCCGGTGCCGCCGACCGCGAGCAGAGCCTCGCTGTTGCCGCGGCTGAGCCAGCCGCGCGTGGTCGCAACCGTGCCGAACACATCCTTCGGCGACAGCGAGCCGCCAAAAGTGTTGCCGATCGGCGACGACAGATGCTCGCTCGCATCGCGCTGCAGGCCGTAGAGCTGGCCGATCTGGAACGTGTCGTCGCCCAGCCCGCCGTCGAGCGTGGTGATGGCGGCGTTGTCGTCCGAGGCGAAGTAGTCGTTGCCGCCCTGGCCAAAAACCTCGAGGCGCCCATTGATGGCCGCGTCGTAGTTGATGCGCTGGACGCCTTGCGGCCGCAGGCTCGCATCGCCGGAGGGGTCGCTGGTCTGCGTCTGCGTCAGCGAGCCGTGCAGGAGCGCGACGAAAGCCGAGCTGTCCTGATACAGGGCGTTGCGCGCCGCCGTCTCGCTGCCGGGCAGCGCCGTCGTCCGCCGCAGCAGGAAGATGTCGTCGGTCGGATAGGGCGTGTTCGGTCCGGACTTGCCGTTGAGCGGACTATCGGCGCCGTAGACGGAGAGGATGTCGACGCCATCGTCGGCCGCACCCGAGTCGAGCACATTGATCACATAGCCGCGCTCGGCGCCCTGCGATCCGGTCGTCCTGATGACGTAGAAGTCGGTCGCCGACTGGCCGTCGAGCGTCAGCGTGTCGCCGCCAGCGACATTCATCGTCTGCAACTGGTTGACGTTGAACAGATCCTCACCGTCGCCGAGCGGCGCGAAGCCACCCGCCGGCGTCGGCGTGTTGCTGCCGTAGGCCCGCGTCAGACCGCCGAGATAGGTCTGGTCGAAATTGATCGTGTCGGCATCGGCATTGCCGAAGATCCGGGTCAGATAGGCGCTGTTCGGGCCCGCGGTGATCTCGCCGGCGAGATGCATGATCGTGCCGTAGCCCGGGTCGCCGACATCGAAGACCGGCCCGGTCGTGCGCGCGAAGTCGCCATAGATATCGACGTTCCGCGCCGCAACGATGCGCGCATTCGCGTCCGTGTTCACATTGTCGCCGACCCGCAGCAGGATCGAGCCGTTCTGCGCATTGATGAAGCCCTGGGCAACGAGTTCAGGCTGGTTCTGCACGAACAGCACCGAGCCGGAATGCAGCAGGTTGAGGTCCTCGCCGAGCACGGCCGACTCGCGGACCGTGAAGCGAATATTGCCGCCGCTCGATTGCAGCAGGACGACATCGGCCTCTTTATCGACCTCCGTGACGTAGATATCGCCCGTCGCGCGCGCACCAATGGTGCCCGAGGCGTAGAATTGCGAGTCGATCTCAAGGTCGTTGTTGCCGTTCGCCTGCGCATTATTGATCGGCGCGCCGGCCGAGCTGCCGATGCCGCCGCCCTGGGCGAACAGGTTGATCGTATTGCCGAAGACATCGGCCGCATCGTCGCCGGCGCCATCGTTGCGCGCATCGACGATCGAGCCATTCTGCGTCGCCAGCGTAACGTCGCCCTTGGTATCGACCGTATGCACCTTGAGGTCGCCGGCGGTCTCGGCCCCGAGAACAGCCGCGACATCACCGGCACGCAGCACCTCGGTGATGAAGATGCCCTCGGTATTGAGGCCCGAGGCGGTATCGAAGGCGCGCAAGACGCCGAGATCCGGCCCGACGCCGTCGAGCACATCGACGTTGATTTCGAGGAAGTTGCTGCGCGTGCCGATGCCGCCCTGGCCTTCCACGCCACCGATGCCGTTGTCGCCCGCTGTCATCGTGATGTTGCGGCCGGTCACGTCGGCATCGATGCCGACGCCCTGATCGCCGGTGTTCTGCGTTCCGCTGAGCGCATCGAGAATGCGCCGCGGTGAATGCAGATTGACGTCGCGCCCAATCGAGGCAATCCGCCCGACGCGCAGGTCACCCGTCACCTCGGTCAGGGTGATGTCGCCCTTGGTGATGACGTCGATATTGCCGAGCGCCAGGATGTTGGTGAAGGCGGTGAAATGGGTCAGCGCCCCGCTGGTCGGGCCGAGCACATCGATGTCGTTGCCCGCGATAATCCGCTTGGCATTGTCGGAGGCCTCGCCAACCAGATAGGTGACGTTGGTATCGGCAGTGCCGGTGCCGAACACGCCGAGCGGGTACGCTTGCGTGACCGCCCCCGGCTCGTTGGTCGAGCGGAAATGCGTGCGCACGGTATCGACCGCCGACGGCTGAGGAGCGATCACCACGGCGCTCTGATCGACCTCGATCTGATAGTCGACCGTGCTCGGCGTCGTCTGATCCGTGCCGTGCTGGATGCGGATATTGACGTCGGCACCGGCCTGCAGCCGGTCGATGTCGGTGGTGAAGCCGCTGTCGGCGGTCTCGGCGCCGGCAAGCGCGCGGCGCTGCAGGCCGCGAACATCGAGATAGATGTTCTGCGCGGCATCGACCCGGCGATAGCGGTCATCGCCGGTCGGGCCATCGTTGCTTTCGACGATTTCCAGGCGCAGGCGGTGAGCATCGTCGGTGCCGACGCTGCCGGTCGCGGCGAAGATCGCGAAGGTATCGGTGCGCACCACGCCGTTGCCGACCGAATAGATATTGCCGAGCTGGTTGGTGATCAGCGTGATGCCGATCGGGTTGTTGACGTCGCCGGCGAATTGGATATCCGGCGCGCCGCCCGAGAGGCGCGTATTCTCGACGGTGACGACCGTCGGCTTGAAATCATGCGTGACGTCGAATTCGAAGCCGATATCCGTCGGAATCCGGATGAAGACTTCGTGCGCCGGCGTCGTCGCGGTGCGGTTGATGACCTCGATCTTGTTGACGACCATCGTCCGGTCGGACTCGTTCGTCAGCGTCACGTCGCGATAAGTGTCGCGGAAGGTGAACAGCGGGAAGCCGGTGGGGTCCGCCTCGCTGATCGAGCCGCCGCTCGACTTGAACATCGCCTGGCCGCGATCGTCGTTGATGATGTCGTCGACGCTGAACGAGCCGGCATTGGTCTGGTAATCGACGCCATGGCCGCCGTCGACGGTGACGTTGACCGCCTTGACGACCTTGCCGGCGCTGTTGACGACGAGCGTCGGGCTCGGGCCGCTCTGCAGCACCACATCGGCGCCCCAGGTCGTGACGATACCGCCACGGGGGCTGTTGATCTCGGATAGCAGCGCGAGTGAAGGCAGCGCCGCAAGATCGGTCGTGTCGAGCGCGGTGTCGCCCGAAATGCGCGGCGCCGCGATGATCAGCGCGTTGTCGTCGGTGGTGATGCTGCTGTCGAGCGTGCCGTCCTCATGGTCGTCATCGACCGGGATGCTGAGGCCATAGAACGAGGCGCTGGCGTCCACCGCGCCGTCCTTGTCGTAGATGTTGAAGTTGAGAACGCGCAGATCGACGCCCTCGCGCCCGTCCACCTTCGCGCCGGCGCCGATGCGGACGGCAGCCGCCAGGCCGCTATTGTCATAGGCATCGGCGACCGATGTGCCGGTGAAGCCGCCGGCCTCGCTGCGCGCCGTCACGCTCAAGCGCGCGGCGTCATAGCCCGCGTTGACCGCGATGCCGCGCCCCTCGACCGTCGCATTGTTGCCGATCACAGCCGACACGCCGGCAGCGCCTTGATCGATCGCGCCATGCGAGTCGGAATCGGCAAAGGCCAGGAAGCCGCCACCGACCGAGCGGGCGCGCGAAGCCACATCCGCATCGGTCCGCGCCGTCACGAAGACATCGCCCTTGGCGACGATATCGACGCCGGTTCCATCCTTGCCGGGGTCATTGCCGATGAAGGCGTTGTTCTCGGCATTGAATTTTGCAGTCGCGTCGGTCGTACCGACCTGGATAAAGCCGCCACCGGCGTTTTCCGTATAGGCGGTGACCTTGCCCTGGGCGTAGCTCTTCACCTCGACGTCATCGCCGGCGATGACGAGGTCGGCGCCGATATTCGCCGTGACACTTGGCGTCACAATGATCGACGAGCTCGGGAAGCCGATCGCCAGACCGCCGCCACCGCCGCCTTTGGCGGAGACCGACGAGGTACCGTCGCCGGCGGGCGGTGCAATCTCGCGCAACGAGATGTCACCCGGCCCGTAAAGGATCTGGTTGCCCGAGCCACTGGTCATATCGATGATCAGCTCGTGCGGATTGCTGCCGGAGGCCGCCGCAAGATCGAGGCCCGCCTTCGACAAGCTGAACAAGCCGCTTCGTTCGACATCCGAGAGATCAAGCGGTGTGTTCGAGCCGGGCGCGGCCAGCTGGAAACCGCCCGCTCCGGAATTGATGACCACATAGGTGGTGCCGTCCACCAGCTCGCCGAGACCGGGGCGCGACAGCCAGTGCTTGACCTTGTTGGCGTCGTTCTCGTCGAGCGTATTGCTGCCCGTGATGGCAATCGGCGTGATCGGGACATCATCGTCGGCATCGTCTGGATCAGTCGCATCCAGAGTCAGCGCCAGCTTGATCCGCAGCGGATCAGCATTGTCCTTGATCACATAGTAGACGTGATTGTTCTGCAGGCCGGAAATCGGCGTTCCGTCCGTATGGTAGATGATCTTGTCGCCGTTATTGAACGTATTGGCGCCGATGAAGATCGTATTGCTGCCAGCGGTGTAGCTGCCGTTCGGCAGGTTGTTCGAAAGATCGGCATCAACGCCGCTGGCGCGGAACCGCACCGGCGCAGGATCGCGATAGGTGACGCGATCGCCATCTGCGAAGCCGCCGATGTCGATACGGTTGGACGCGACCGAGCCGACGCCGAAGAGCGCCGGCGCGGCTTCGGCCTCCGCCTTGGTGGCGAAGAGCTGCACGGTATAATCGTCGATGACACGGACGTAATAGGTCCCCTCAGCGAGGCCGATCGTCGTCGCGCCGAGCCCGGTGTCATAGCGCACCGCGTCGCCGGTAACGAACTTATGCGGCGTCGAGAAGCGGATCATGTCGCGATCGCTGTCGACACCCTCCTGCACGTCGTTGTTCAGATAGAACAGCTTCAGCGCGTCGACTTCGTCACCATCGAACTGGTTGCCCAGCGTGAGCGTGTTGTCGCCGCGCACGATGACCGTGTATTCGCGGCCGTCGGTCAACGTTCCACCGCCGAACGTCGTGATCGCCGAATTATTGTTCCTGCGGTAGACGACCGTGTCGCCGGTCGCCAGGCCATGGCTGTTGAAGAAGATGACGTCGTTATCGTAGTCGGTCGCGTGGGTTCCGGACGCGTCGGCATTGAACGTGTTACCGAAGTCAGCGCTCTTGTCGGTCCGACGCGACGCCGCGGAAACCGTGACGCTGCCCCCCGCCTCGATATGCGCGTTCTTGCCGATCGAAGCCGCCACGGTCGGATCGATCGTGCCGGTGGCGGTCGAACCGCCGATCTGGGCCAGGCCGCCGCCATAGACGGCCGCGGTGGCGTCGCCCTCGCTTTGCGAGAGATCGGCCTTCACGCTCACGAAGCCGCCGACGCCGGTGATCGAGACACTCTCGCCGATCAGCGCGTTGACGATCGGCTTCACATCGACGCGCGCCTTCGCTCCGCCAGCCGAGACGGCACCACCGGTTGCGGTCGTTGTCGTCGCGGCCGCCGTGCTGGAGCCATTGCCTTCGACCTTGACGTTGGCAGCGCCCAGCACCTTGGCGCCGGTCACGATCTTGGCCTCGGACTTGCCGCCAGTCTCCGCGTGGGAATCCAACAGCGAACCGCCGATCAGCCCGCCCGCCCCGCCCTCAACCTTGGCTTTGGCAAAGTCGGTCGTCGCCGTGGTCACCGTCAGATCGCCGCCGATGTCGATGCTGGCATCGGCGTCGAGCGTGGCAAGCGTATCGCCGCCCGCGAACGCTTCGCCAAGCGCCGCCGAGCCACCGAGGATGAGGCCGATCGAGATCACGAAGTCGTAGGAATCAGCGCTGCGCTGGGCATTGGCACTCAGCGTCAGGGAATTCTGGCCATTGCTGTCGCTCGCCGTACCGTCGAACGTGACGATGCTCGAGCCCTGGGCCTTGGCGGTCGAGCTCATGAACGCGATCGCGCCGCCGAGCGAGCCGGAACCACCCGAGCCGCGGGCCTCAGCCTTGCCGATATTGTTCGACAGGAAGCCACTCGCATCCGCCGCGATGAGCTGGGAGCCCTTGCCGCCAGTCGCGCTGACCTTGGCCGAATTGATGGCTTCGGCGCGAGCGCCTGCCCCAGCCCCGATGCCAATGCCACCGCCAGCGGCAATCGCCGAAGCGTAAGCCTTCTTGTCGCTATCGTTTTGCGAGGCGTTGTGCCGCGCGCGAAAGTTCACGCCGGCATTGTTGGAGCGCGCCACCGCATTGAGGCCAAGCGCGCTCGTCACCGTCGGATCGATGGTGACGCTCGTCCAGCTCAGCGCGACACCGACACCGCCGGCGACCGAAGCGCCGGTCACCGTTGCCGATGCATTATGATGCGTGTCGGCATCGACGTTGAGGGCGCCCGATGTCGTCACCGCGGCCCCGTCGTCAATCTTGGCCGTCACGGTTGGCTGCACCCGGACGAAGCCAAAATTGGCGCCGACAGCCAGCCCTGCCCCCCCGCCGGCGCCGACCACCGTCGCTCCGACATCGACCGTCGAATCCGCTGTGATCTGCAGGCTGCCAACCGTGCCCGTCTGGCCGATCTCGGCATCGGCGCCGACTTTCGCGGTGGTCGAACCAGCGAAGGTGGCATCGACCCAGACAGCGCCGATGCCGGCCGCTCCGCCGGTAAACTGACCGCCAAAGATATGCGTGGCGGTTTGCACCGTGGTGGCGCTGATCTCGACGGACGCGGCCTTCGCAATGATGCCGCCGTCGCTCAGCATGGCCGTGTTGGTGCTGACGTCGTTGATCACCGCAACGCCTGCGCCAAGACCAACAGCGCCCACGCCAACCGCGAAGGCGTCGACCTCCAATTTCTCGCGCATGTCGCCGTGAATGACGATGGCCCCACCGGCCGACATGACACCGCCACCGGCGGCCGTGACATTGGTTGCCAGGTTGAGAATGCTGATGCCAGCGGCCACGCCGACCGCGCCGCCACCGATGCCGCCGGTGGTCGTGTCGACATCGACGCTTTCCGCAGCACGCACGCCGATATCGCCATCGGCCGTCGTCGAGCTGCTGTTGGCGATGATCGCCGAGGTCCCGATGATCGGCGGGGCTGCGCTGATCTGGTTCGAGAAGTCAGTGGTCACTGCCTTGCTCGTGTTGACGTAACCCGTCGCGCCGCTCGTTCCGCCCTGAATGCGATCGCCGGTCTTGCCGCCCTGCACATTCTTCAGAGCCGAGATATGGCTCATGCTGCTGGTACGGGTTTCGGTCGCCTGTGTGTCTGCCTCGTCGCTGACACTGTCGGAGCCGCCGGCAAGGGAGTTCTGCCCGGGGCTCGAGGAACCGTCGTTCTTCTTGTCCTCATAGGTGCCGTCGAGCTTGGTACCGATCGACCACACCGAGACCGAGCCGGCAACGCCGACGATGCCGCCGCCACCGCTGATGGCAACGCCATCGAGCGACTTATAGGCGACCGAATTGACGTTGATATCGTCGCGCGCGTGAACATCGGCGCCGGTATCGATCAATGCGCTGGTGTTGTTGTTCAGCGTGCCGACATCGACCGCCCCGCCAATGCCGCCGGCACCTCCCGCGATGCTCAGCGTATAGGTCTGGATCGTCGCGCGATTGGCCGCGTTGTCGAACACGTCCTGGGCCGACGAAGCGAGGGCATTGTCGTTCTTGTTGACATCGGCATCGCCAATGCGGGCCTTGGTCTCCGAACTGATGAGATCGACCGTGATCGAGCCTGCTGCGCCGATAAAGCCGCCGCCACCGGCGATCGCCATATGGAACAGGTCTTCACTCGAGGCGGCATCGACGATGACGCCATGCGCTTCAGTGGTGTTGAAGGTCGAGCCGGTGATGGTGCCGTTGACGACCGTCTCGCCAGCACCATGTCCAAGTGCCGTGACATCGGCGCTGTCGGCAATGATCGCCGAGGTATGCTTGTCGACGACGACGACGCCGACACCAAAGCCGACGCCGACATAGCCGACACCAAGGCCGCCATCGATCAGCATCAGGCTGGTGTCGTCCTGGGCCCGCACGACGACATCGCCGTCGGCCCGCACCGTGCCACCAACGGTGGCAGCCGTCTCGGCATTCAACGACAGGACGTTGACGCCGCCGCCGACGCCCACCGTGCCGCCACCGATGCCGATGCCGACGAGCAGGATATCCTCGGCCGCGGTCGCAATGACGCGCACATCGTTACCGGCGGTCACGCTGGCATCGCGAATTTCGGCCTTGGTGTGATTGTCGCTGGTCGTCACGTCGACGCCCGGTGCGACTGCGGCGGTGCCGGCTATCGCGGCCGCTGCGGCGGCCGCCGTATGACGGAAGTCGTTGGCCGCCACCACCGTCACGTCGCTGTTCGCGGAATCGACATCCGCACCGTCGGCGATATAGGCCGTCGTCGTCGCGTTGACGACGTTGATCGATGCCGCAACGGCAACCGCGAAGGTGCCGCCGCCGGCAACGCCGAAGGAATAGCTCTCGATATCGTCGTTGCTGGTCGCTGCGACGATGACGCCCTGGGCCGAGCCTTTCGTCGGCGACAGATGCACATTCTGCGTCAGCCCCGGGTTGCTGATGCTGCCCGGCTGGCCGTTCACCGTATGGGAGCCGTCGCCGCTGCCGACCGGCGTCGGCGGCGCGACCTCGCCTGCGCTCGCGAGGTCCGCAGCGCTGGCGTTCGCCGAGCCCTGTGCCTCGACGCCGGCTGCACCGCTGTTATCGGCCGCGTTGGGATCATAGGCCTGCTCAGGACCTGCGTTGGTCGCATTTGGGTCGAAGGCGCCGGTCGGCGCCGCCACAATCGAATTACCGTCGCCGGAGACCTTGGCATCCTTGCCGATGAAGGCTTCGGTCGTCTTGTTCGAGACCGTGACGCCGGCCGCAGCTGTAATGCCGCCTGTCCCGGCGAAAGCCGCCGAGGCAATCACCTTGTCGACCTCGGTCGAGTCGTTCGCGGCAATGGCGATCGAGCCGGTCGCGTGCACATCGCCCGGTCCGAGGACGTCAACGCCGTCCTCGTCGCCAATGAAGGCACGTGTGGTGTTGCCGAAGACCTGGACGCTGCCATCGGCGGAGACGCCGATATTGCTGGCTGCCGAGACGCCGACGGCGACCGAGGTCACATCCTCCACGGCATTGGCATCGACGATGATGTTGCCGTCGATCGAGGTTATGACGCCGGAATCGATATAGGCCTTGGTCTTCTTGCTGAAGGTCGCGACGTCAACGCCGACGCCGACCGCAGCGGAACCCGAAGCCGCAAGCGAGCCCGCGACCGAAACCAGCGTGGTCACGTCCTCGGCTTTCACCGTCAGACCAGGCGAGCCCGCAAGATTGGCCGTCGTGACATGCGCGCCCCGGCCGACACGCGCGGTCGTCGTCTCATCGAACAGATTGACGGTCGCGGACCCCGAGACGGCAACGCTCTGCCCCCCTGCGCCGGCAGCCGAGATGCCGACGACGGTCTCGTTGGAGTTTGCGGAAACCTCGACTCCGGTCGTGGCGCCGAGACCCGAGGAGGTCACCCGGCCGTAATCGCCGATCGCCGCCTCGACATTGTCCGTATGCACGAAGGTCTGGTTCGAGCCGCCGATGCCGGCCGAACTGCCGACGGCGATCGAGCCGCCGATGCCCTTCAGGGTCAGGTCGCCCTGGGCGTGGATGGTGACGTTGCCGCCGGCAGTGAGCTCGGCATAGTCGCCCGCCGTCCCGTCGTTGAGGCCGGCAAAGGTCTTGGTATCGACCACCACGACAGAGGCCGACACGGCAATGCCGGCCGAGCTCGCGCTGATGCCGCCATTGGCGGCAACCGAGGTGAGGGTTTCGGTCGAATTCGCGGTGATCGAAATATCGCCGTCGCTATGGAGATCGGCTCCGGCGCCGACATAGGCGCGGGTCTCCTTGGTGATGACCGCAAGATCGAGGCCTGCACCGACGCCGACGCCATCGGCGCTGATGCTGACCGAACCGGCGAGCGAGAACAGGGTCAGGCTGTCGGTCGCGGCAACGGAGATCGAGCCGGAATCCGGCACCGAGACATCATCGTCGATATAGGCGCGCGTATTCGACTTGATGACGTTGATCGAGGCCGAGCCTGCCACCGCCGCATTGCCGGAGCTGGCGCCCGCGGCAACGGCCAGTGAAGTCAGCCCGAAGCCGGGATCATCAACACCGTTGTCATTGATCGCCGTCGGCAGATCGAGCACGTCGAGATGGGTGATCGTCGTGGTTGCCGAAACGGAGATGGCGCCGGTTGCCTGTGCCGAAGCTCCGGACACGGCGGTCTCGCCATTGCCGATGCTCGCGAAGGTGCCGGTGTCGAAGGCATTGTTGCTGTCGTCGCCGACATTGATCAGATTCATGGCCGCGGCGGCGCCGAAGGCAACGCCATCGAGCGAGAAGCCTGCCGAAGCGGCGACGGCACCGACTGCCATGCTGTGACGGCCCGTGACCGTGATGCCGCCAGCCGTCGCATTGAGATCGGCATTGTCATCGCTGCGCGCGACGGTCGTCGCCGTGACGACGTTCAGCGCCAGCACGGCCGAGCCTGCGACGCTTCCGCCCTTGTTGCCGCCGGCCGCATAGGCGCTGGCGCTGTAATCGTTACGCTCGCCGTCCGGCGTCACCGCCTCGATCGTGATATTGCTGCCGGTGACTGTCGAGCCACTGCCGATTAGCGCGCGATTGTTCAGGGTCGCGATATTGAGGCCGACGGCCGCGCCGATGTTGACGTTTCCTTTGGAGAGATCGACGGCCGTGGCAACGCCCTGCGCAGTCTCGTCGACGCTCGCCAGCGAACGCACCACGACCGGGCCGGATGCCGTGACATCCGCGCCATTGGCGATCTGCGCCGTCGCGTTGACCGTCGCCGCGTTGACCGCTGCGGCAGCCGCAATCCCGACGCCGCTGGAGCCGGTTCCGGATTGCCCCTGCGCCTGGCCATTGCCGGAGCTCTGGCTGTCGGCCGCCTTCGGGACAGTTCGATCCTGGCCCTTATTGGCGTTGTTGTTGACCGCTTCGTCGCTCTTCTGGTCGGAATTCTTCGAGTCGCTCTGGTCGCCGCCGGCAGCCGAAGCCGTGGCCTCGGCGGTGCCGACCACCGTTGCATGCGCCGCCACCGTCGCCGAGCCGCCAGTCGTTGCGACCGTGCGTCCGAGCTTCGCCACGACTGTCTCGTTGACGACATTCACGGTGACCGCGATGCCGATACCGACCTTGTCGGATTCCACATCGGCCTTGACGTGCGACGTGGTCGTGCTGGTGTGGTTGGCGTCGATCAGGATCGAGCCGGTCAGTTCGTCATAGGCCCCGCCGTTTTCGATTTGCGCGGTCGTGTTGTTGGTGACGATCGCAACCGCCACCGCACCGCCGATCGCCAGACTGTCACCGGCTGCGCCATGGGTGGCATTGGTGTCGTTGAGATGACTTGCCGTCGCCGTGACCGTCAGGTCATTGGCCTGACCGGCCATCGTGCCGCCGCTCTTGATCTCGGCCAGCGTGGTGGTGTCGATCACCTGGAACGCCACTGAGGCTCCGATGCCGGCATCGGAGCCGGAAGCCTTGGCTTCCGGCAGGGCGTCGGCTTTGTTGAGTGTCGTCGAGACGGCCTGGACCGCGATGTCGCCATTGTGCGGGGTCAGCGTCACGTTGCTGCCGATCCGCGCAGTGGTGTCGACATCCACCAGATTGATGCCGACGCCGCCGGCAACCCCGACCTTCTTGGCGCCGGCTCCGGATTTCGCTTCAACCAGGGAGGTATGAGTGTCGGTCGCTTCCGCCGGCTCGTCCACCATCTCGGCTTTGACCGAAATCCCGGTCGCGTCGATGCTGGCGCCGGACTGGATCTCGGCGATGTTATCGATGTCGACGTGATTGAGCGCAACCGCGACGCCGACGCCGGCGCTGCCGGCATCGGTCGCTTCACCGGTCGCCTTGCCTTCGGTGTCGGTGTTGTTCTGCGAAAGCAGGGTTAGCCCGCCATTGGTGCTCGTGATCTGGCGGCCCGCGCCAACCGTGGCGCCGCTGTCGGAATCGACGACGTTGACCGTCACGGCCGCCGCAACGGCGACCGGCCCGTCCGAGGTGCTCGCCTTGCCATTATCGCCTGCGCCCGCGGTGCCACTGCCACCGCGCGCCTTGCCTTGCGCGTCACCGCCGCTGCGCTGACCGGCAGCGCGGCTGTCGACATTGCCGCCGTCGCCCTTGTCCTCGGAGCCCGAGGCCGAGGCGCTCGACGAGGTCTTGGTATTGCTGCGATTGCGCCCCGTCAGCGAGATCGGGCCGCCGGCACTGATACTGCGATCGATCGAGGCGAGACCGGACGATGTATTGATCGCCAGGCCCAAGGACGCGCCGATGGCCGCGCTGCCCGAGCTCGCGGTCGAGCCCGTCGCCGTCGTCTGGACATCGGTGTTGTTCGAAGCCGTGAGCGACAGGGCGCCGTCAAGCGTTAGCGGCCCGCCTACATCCGACTCGATCTTCGCCTCGGTCTTGTAGGTCGCAAACGACAGCGCAGCCACCGGCGTGATCGCCGTGCCGCCTTCGGTGCCGCCGGCAGCCGTCGTCGTCATGGTGTGCGTCGCGGTGGCGTTCAGCGTCAGATCGTTGACATTCTGGAGTTGCGCGTTCGCCGCGACCACGGCGCTGGCGCCGTTCTCTGCATAGTTGATGGCGATCGATGCGCCGATGCCGGTGCTGCCCCCGCCGCCAACATGCGCGCTCGCGTCGGCGCTCGTGTGCGTCTCCGAGGTCGCGGTGAGCGTCAGGCTACCGCCATGCAGATCGATCGTGGCACTCGGAGCAACGCGCGCCGATGCATCGACCATGGTGACGTTGATCGCAAGGGCTCCCGCGGCGGCAAGCCCAGAACTGTCGCCGCTCGCGCCGGACTTCGCAGTTACGTCGAAATGGCTTTCAGGGATCGTTGCCGACACGGTCATGCCAGCCGGAGCGGTGACCGAATTGGTGCCCAGGATTTCGGCCTTGGCGTCGGCGAGATGAACGCCGATGCCCACCCCCACACCCACCCCCGGGGCGGTGTCTTCGGTGAAGGAACCATCCGCCGTGGTCGAGACGATCGCCTTGGCACTGCTCGCAACCGTCACTGCGGCATCGGAGGTCAAGGTTGCGGAATTGATGGTCGCCGTCGTATCGCCGGTCAGCACGCTGACCGCGACAGTTGCAGCAAAATCGACGCTGCTGCCATCGCCGGTCTTGGCGCTGTCAGCGGTGTTATTGTCCTTGTTGGGATCCTTCAGCCGGGCTTCGGATTCATTGGTGTTTCCGGCGTCACCCTGAGTTGCGCCGTCCGCCGTCGCCTTTGCCAGCGTGGTCGCGCGGCGATCGCTGGTCGCACTGACCGCGATCGAGGCACCATCGAGCGTGCTATGGTCGATCAGGGCCGCGGTCGAGCCGTTGATCACCGTGACGGCCACCATCGCGCCGGCCGAGCTGCCCAGGGTACCGTCGGCTGTGGTTGTCGCATTCACAGTGTTCGAAGCCGAAACCCCGATATCCCCCTGCGCGGTTACCGACGACGCATTGGTGACGTCGACGTTGACGTCGCTCAGGATCACGGCCACCGCAACGCCGGCATCGGTCTTGGTGTCGGACTTGCTCTCGCCCCCGCGCGTCAGCACGGTGGTGACGTCCGTATCGGCGCGCAATTGCACGTCGCCCTTGCCCGGATCCGCACTCGTATCGGTGGCGGTGAGCATTGCACCGTCCAGCGTGACCGAGCTCTCGAGGATGGGCAGAACTTCGCTGAAATTCAGATTGCCACCAAAGGCGGAGGCCGCATTGATCGTCACATCAAGGTCGATGTGGGCGCTCAGATCGATCGTGCCCGCCGTAATCGCGGCATCCGTGACACTGATCTGGGCCGAATGCAGTTGCAGGAAGTCGAGCGAGTCGGCGTCGCCCGTAACCGTCTTGATGAGCGACGAATCAAGCGTGACGTGCCCGCTCGTATCGGCCGTGATCTCCGCGCCGGCCAGCACCGAAATGGACGCGCCATCCTTCGCGTTGATCTCAAGGCCAGCATGCGTTGCAACCTGTCCTGACAAGCTGATGGCATCGCCATGGCTTAGATCAACGCGCAGAAGGTCCGCAGCATAAACATCAGCGCCCGAAGCCGCGATCGTGACTGTATCGTCGAAGAGCAACGGCACCGTTTCATCGGCGCCATCAAACATCACCGTGATATTCTGTGCGCCGGGGTTCACGCCAGCAGGCAGCGTCAGATCGATTTTCAGGATGTCGTCAAGTTCTCCTCCGGTGAGATTGACCGTGACAGCCCCGTCAAGGAGACTCGAGCCAACTTCGCTGTTGGACTCGTTATTATAAAGCTGCAACCTTGCCTGGCCGCCATCGTTGACCACGCGCAAGGTCAGATCAAACCCATCTACGTCAAGCATATCGGATGGCGCGGCAGCATAACTAATGTCAGATGACATCAGAATGCGCGGCTCAACCGCTTCAATATTGAAATTTTGATTGCGCGCGGGCACGGCACCGCTGCGGCGTTTGGCGCGAGACGGCTGCTGCACCATCCTCCACTGGCGCGCTCGGGATGCCATGGCTCCTAGTATCGTCGCCATTGCAGAGCTATTGAATAGATTTGTTTCGAAATTAGGCCCTTTAGTCATGACCATACACTCCAGGGCTAGAATAATTCGGCCCACCATAGAGGGGCTCTAAAAGATCGAAAAGCCTGTTTCGCAAGGGAATCCAAGTTTTTTTCTATTACCTTTCCGAAGGGAACCTGCCGGCTCACAAGCCGCCCAGTTGTTTGCCCAAAGTTATCAATAAGTTCGGCGGGTCATCTGAAATATCGGATTGAACGCCTCGCACCGAGATGACCGGCCACAGAGATCCAGCTTGTCGGCGCATCGAAAAGAGGCCAGCATTGGCTCAATGCTGGATCCGACTCCTTCTACGTGAAATGGGATGCCGTATAATGTTTACTGCTGAATAACTCGGATTTTAAATTAAATAGGAAACAAGTCCGCCATGATTCGCTCGATTTCTGTCCTATTTGCAGCAATTTTAAGCTATATCGGGCCTTTTTTATTTGAGGGACAGAAAGCGTTTTCGCAGGACGATTACAGCGCCTGTCTGCTGCGACCGAAGCGAACAATTCAGCTTGGAAGCTCAGTTTTTGGCGTCATCGACGAGATGTTTGTCGACCGCGGCTCCTGGGTTCAAAGGGGGCAGGTCGTTGCTAAGCTGAACACCACAGTAGAAGAGGCCCAAGTTGAGCTTGATCGTCATCGCGCGCAAAACCCGATGGCGATTGAATCCGCTCGAACTAATATGAGCTGGAACGAACGTGAACTTTCACGAAAGAAAAAGCTTCGCGACAATATGTTCTCGAAAATCAATGATGTTGATGAACTCGAAACAAAGATCGCCCAGGATCTTCTATCCATTCGGCGTGGGGAATTCGACCAGAAATCAGCCCAGTTGGAGCTAGCTCGCTCCGAGGCTCAGCTGCAACTAAAAATGATAAAAAGCCCTATTGATGGAGTTGTAACCGATATAAAGCTTAATCTTGGCGAATACATCCGCGACACGACACCGATGATGTCAATCGCGGAGGTTAATATTCTTCACGCTGATATTTTTGTCCCTGCTGAATATTATTCTCAATTGAAAGTGGGGATGACAATGGCTCTTACGTTAGACGCACCGTTAAATCGGACGGTAGCCGCGTTGATCGATGTCATCGATCCGGTCGTCGATGCCGCAAGCGATACCTTCCGAATTAGGCTCGTCGTCGATAATGCGGCCAATCGCCTGCTCGCGGGAGTTCGGTGCAATGTGAAGCTTCCAAGCCGCGAGAGGAATTGAGTGGCCAGGACTGGTCGTCTTCCGGTTTCGTGGACACCGAGATTGGGTGTATTCGGCGCTATCTGTCCGAAGGAGGAAAAGGGCGCCCCTGGTTCTGCCGACCTGCAACACCGAGGCGATGAACCTGCAATTTCGCCGAAAACGCCACCGAGGTCGCGCCCGAAAAGCACGCTATCCTCCTCCTCGATCAGGCCGGCTGGCACCTGTCGAGCCAACTGATCGTCCCGAAGAGCATCATTCTCTTGCCGCCGCCTGCAAAATGCCCGGAACTCGGGGGGCACCTCAAGGTTTGTTCGCTAAACCGCGTTTGGTTGGACGGATCGAGAACGCTGCGACGTGGACTCGCGGCCGCGCAGCTTTCATCCGCCTGATGTGAGTTCCCTTGTGGCCGCGGCTAGGCGGTAATCCGGACATTCCGTCAAAGATCAGCAGACGCATTGATCTGTTGACGGTGTGACACAGGTGAGATCATCGAACTCGGCGAGGTTCGCGGGGCGGGTTAGGGTCTTTGCTCCTCAATGGAGCGATGGCTGACATGGCGCGGCGGGAGCTGCTGACCGATGACGAGCGAGGACGCCTCTTAGGCATACCAGAGGGAGATCCCGGACGAACATCAACGACCTTCTGGACCGCCTATCTTTCGTGCGCACCTTCGGCATCTTCGCCGACGACGTGATGTCCGCGGTTCACGAGCGCCGTTTCCGGCAGTTCGTGCGCGAAGGCGCCGTAGCGCCGGCCTTCCTGCTCTCCGACTACTCTGCAACCCAAAACGTTATGACGTCGTTCTCAAGGCCGACTTCTTCAACGACATCCACCCTTCTCGGACATTGCCGATCGGTCGCTCCGACGTCGGCTTCCGCGCCCCGTTGCGGGCGCTCGCAAGGTCCACTTTCCGGCAGGTTGTTGCTGTCATTCGAAAACTGGAAGAATTGACGAAACAAAAAGCGCCTGATCCAACGCGGCCAAGCCGCCAGATTGCCTCGAGAAACGGGACGACTTCTCCTTGACAGCCAGCAACCGCATCGTCCTCTCCAGCGACCATGCCGCCATTCAGCTCCGACAGGCTATTGCCACTCATATCGCGGCGCATGGCTGGGTGGTGGTCGACATCGGACCGACGACGCCGGAGAGCACACACTATCCTCAGCACGGCGAAGTGGCGGCGCGGCTCGTCGCCTCCGGCGATTGCCGGCTTGGCATCATCCTATGCGGCACCGGCCAGGGCATCATGATGGCGGCGAACAAGGTAAAGGGCATCCGTTGCGGCGTCTGCGCCGACACGTTCTCAGCCCGCATGATCCGCCAACACAACGATGCCAACATGCTGTCGCTTGGCGCGCGAGTGGTGGGCGAAGGGCTGGCGCTCGATATCGTGGATGCGTTCCTGACCGCCCGGTTCGAGGGCGGCCGGCATGCGACGCGGGTGGAGATGATTGAGGCGCTGGAGGGGTAGCGCCGTTCTTTGCTTCTTGTTTGGGAGAATGTCCTATTTCGGGCAAGGGGACCAATGTCCGGATGCCACCCCGGGCCGGACATCTAGGTTCGAGCAACGATCGGGGCAGCCCAGCGCCAGATCCGGACATTGGGTCTTTGCCTGGAAGCGATGGGGTGGACGCCCCCTGACGGCATCGAAGTGCCAAAGTGGTGGTGTTTGAGCGCACCACTGCAAAGGAGGCGTCCGTGAGTGAAGTTACCACCATTGGCCTCGATCTGGCGAAGGCTGTCTTCCAGGCGCATGGGGCTGACGCGACCGGCTCGGTCATATTCCGCAAGAGGCTCCGGCGGAATCAGGTGCTATCCTTCTTCGCCGCCCTGCCACGCTGCCTGGTTGCGATGGAAGCCTGCGCCAGTGCTCATTATTGGGCTCGGGAGATCTCCACCCTAGGGCACGAGACCCGGCTCATCCCGCCAGCATACGTGAAGCCCTTCGTCCACCGGCAGAAGAATGACATGGCCGACGCGCAGGCGATCTGCGAGGCGGCGCAGCGGCCGACGATGCGGTTCGTCACGCCCAAGAGCGCGCAGGCGCAGGGGGCGGCGGTGATCTTCCGCACGCGCGACCTTCTGGTGCGCCAGAGAACTCAGCTGATCAACGCGCTGCGCGGCCACCTCATCGTGGCCCAGGGACCCGGCCATGTGAGCAAGCTCATCGACCTGATTGACGATCCTGCGAGTGACATGCCGGCCGAGGCTCGGCCGGTCCTGGCAATGATCGCCACAAGCTTGCAGATGCTCCAATCAAACATCGCAGAGCTCGATCGAAAGATCGCGGCCCGGTCGAAAGCCGATCCTGTCGCAAAGCAGTTGATGACGATCCCTGGCATCGGACCAATCGCGGCCACAGCCTTGGTGGCATTGGCGCCAGCAGCGCACACCTTTCGACGGGGCAGAGACTTCGCCGCGTGGTTGGGGCTTACCCCCCAGCAGCATTCCAGTGGTGGTAAGGAGCGTCTGGGCAGGACCACAAAGATGGGCGAACGCAGCCTGCGCAGACTCCTGATCCTGGGCGCAAGCTCGGCGGTCAAGGTCGCGGCCCGCGACAGATCGCGAGCCAGTCCGGGGCTCGACGGCATGCTGGCACGCAAGCCACGCATGCTGGTGACGGTGGCATTGGCCAACAAGATTGCCAGGATCGTCTGGGCGCTCATGGCGCACGGCGGATCCTACAGAGCTCCGACTGCTGCGGCATAGAAGCCGAGGCGGTCAGAGGCGGTCAGGGAGGCAGGAAGGTCCGAAGAGAGGTATGGCGCAACGGTCAGAAGACGGGGTCGGGAAAACCAGGGAATATGTCCCAGCGCCTCGAGCGCGCGGAAGCGGTGTGGACCCGACCCGCGATCTCCATACAGGCCAGCGGTCCCGTGAACGGCCGCACCAGTAGGCCGGACACACGGACGCACCTGAACCTGAGCGCCAATCGCCTCGACAAAAACCTCTTGCATCCGAAGGGGCGTCCACACACGGACATTCCGCGCTTCGGGGCTGAGCGATAGCTCTCGACCCGTTGCCAACATTGGCAGTGGCTCGACGGACACTTAGGGAGCGATCATTGCCGGACGCCCAAGATCGACAATAGCCTCGGAGCGATGACCGTGTTTGCGCCTAGCGGGGACGGCATAGCTGGTCTGGATTGTACGGCCGTCCGCGCGGTCATGGCAGGCATGAAAGCCTCCGGAGCCGGCGGCTTGCAACCGAACAAGCCAAGGGGTGCTTCCAGCAGAGGCCGTCAATTTGAGAATCCCATCGCCACGATTCTCATAATTAAAGGGTCTTCCTCAATTTGCGTGGAGCGGTGGCAGCATTCGCGCTCTCAGGAGTTCTGGGCCGGCTCTACCGTCCATTGCGCGCTTGAGCGTCTTCAGTCGGTTGATCTGCCCTTCGGCCTGTCCATTGCTCCAGGGTAGCTCGATGGCGTTGTTGACGGCCGCGATATCCCTGCGCAGGACGCGCGCGAACCGCATGATAGGTGTGAGTTCGGTGTCGATCGCATCGTCGCTCCATGCATCCAGTGATGCCGACCTCTTGCCGCGAAGGATGCCCCGTTGAAGCGCATTGCCAGGCGTCGCATCTCGGCGAAAGCGTCAGATCCCTGCTTCAGGGCATCAACCTTCCCTGCCTGCCGGGCGGTCAGCAGGCCTCGTGGCTTGATGCACAGGGCTGCGGCAACCACCGGCGAGATCGCATGCCCGGTTTCCAGATCCCGGACCGGTTCCATCGTGATGCAGCGGCTCGGCATGCCGGTCAGCGACGATACCATCCGACGCTGGTGGCCGACCTGGCGAGCGCTTGATGCGTCCGGCGCGCATAAGGGGAAGCAACCGCCGGCAACCGATCGGTGAACGTTTGTCGCTCACACTGCTGATGGGAACATCGCCAGCGGCTCAGCAGGAGCTTAACCGTCACAGGTTTGCCCTGAAAAGGCAGATCCTGAAGGCTGCGATTGGACCAACCATGCCGACTTCGGCTTTGCCAACCACAATCGGGGCAAATGCCGATCGCGGGTCCGGCAGCCGAAACAACCCAATCGTGGTCGTCAGTCAGCGCGACACCCAGAATTCTGACGCCTGGGCCGGGCGACCATTTCGATTGCGAGCGCATGCCCGCCAATAGCGATAGCGTCGCTAACAGCGCATCAACCAGGCAAATTGAGGAAGACCCCCGTATGCGACGAGCGAGGGAAAGCTAGTTCACGCCGATTTGGGCCTTCTTGATGATGCCGGCCCAGCGGCGCGACTCCGCTTCCATCATGGCGGCGAACTCCTCGGGCGCGTTGCCGACCGGCTCGGCGCCCTCGTTCTGCAGGCGCTCGCGGATGAGCGGGCTGTTGATCGTCTCGACGGTCGCGGCCCGCAGCTTCGCCGCGACATCCTTCGGCGTCCCCTTGGGCACGACGAAGCCATACCAGGCGGTCGCCTCGTAATCCGGCCAGCCGCCCTCGGCGACCGAAGGGACATCGCGGAAGAGCCTGGCGCGCGCCTTGCCGGTCACCGCCAGCGCCCTGACCTTGCCGCCTTCGATCAGGCCGAGCACCGAAGGCACCGTGGTGACCATGAAATCGGAATTGCCGGCGAGCAGGTCGGTCAGCGCCGGGCCGGCACCGCGATAGGGCACGTGAACGGCCTCGAACTGCGCGGTCTGCGCCAGCAGCACGGTGGCGAGATGGCTGGCGGAGCCGTTTCCGGCAGAGCCATAGGTCAGCTTGCCTGGGTTCTTCTGGGCCTGGCCGACGAGCTCGGCGAGGCTCTTGTAGGGCGAGTTCGGTGCGACGACCACGACGAGCGGGGCGGCCGAGATCAGCGTGATCGGGTCGAAGGCGACGAGCGGATCGACCCTGACATTCTTGAACAGATGCGGATTGACCACCATCGGTCCCTGATTGGCCATCAGCACGGTGTAGCCGTCGGCCGGCGCCGCGGCCGCCTGCGCCGTCGCGAGATTGCCGCCGGCCGAGCCATTGTTCTCGACAACCAGCGACTGGCCGAGCCGCTCGCCGACGCCCTGCGCGACGAGGCGCGCGATCGCGTCGGTGCCGCCGCCGGCGGCATAGGGCACGAGCAGCTTCATCGGCCGCGTCGGGAAGGCGGCCTGGGCGAAAGCGAGCTCAGGCAGGCAGGAGCTGGCCGCTGCGGCCGTCAGCAGGCTGCAGAGATGGCGGCGCGTGATCGTCATGGGTCTGTTCTCCTCCCGTTTCCGCCCTCTCGGCAAGCGCGAGGATCGTGCTTGCGGGGACGATGACGTTTCCTTCGAAGATGCGGCGCGCGGTGCGCACCAGACTCGCGCGCGCCACCTGGCCGGCGGCGTCGAGCGAAAGATCGATCTGGATGGTGCCGCTGGGATGCTCGACCGCGACCAGCGAGTCGGTTCCGGGCGAGAGCATCTCGGCGGCAACGCTGCCGCCGATGCGGCTCGCCACGGCGACGCAGAGCGCGCCGGTAACGGCGTGGCTGCGATGGCAGCGATCAGGCGTGAAATAGCGCGAGGTCAGGCTGCCGCCGCGGCGCGCGGGCGAGAGCACGCCGACCTTGGGAATGACGCGGCCAGCGACATCGCCGAGACCCATGCGGCGACCGGCCTCGCGGCGAATCCCCTCGAGCCGTGCCAGCAACATTGCGTCGGCATCGAGCACCGTCGGCATCTCATCGCCGGCGAGGCCGAAATCGCCAGCGCTGACCAGCAGCATCGGCATCGCATAATCGACCAGCGTCACCGGGATGCCGTCGATTTCCTCGCGGGCAAGGCCCGTCGGCAGCAGGGCGCCGGTCTTGGAGCCGACCGCTTCGAGGAAGCTCAACTTGACCGGCGCCGCCGTGCCGGCGACGCCGTCGATCGCGGTCGCGCCGTCATAGTCGACCAAGCCGCCCGGGGTCTGGACGGTCGCCTCGATCAGCGAAGCGGTGTTGCGGTTGTGGATGCGCACCACCGTCTCGCCCTCGGCCGCGGGAACCAGCCCGGCCTCGATGGCGAAGGGCCCGACGGCGGAGAGCATGTTGCCGCAGTTGGGACCGAGATCGACATGGGCGCGGTCGATGGCGACCTGGGCGAAGAGATAGTCGACATCGGCATCGGGCCGGCAGGAGCGGCTGACGATCGCGACCTTGCTGGTCAGCGAGTTGCCGCCCCCTAACCCGTCGAGCTGGAGCAGATGTGGCGAGCCCATCGCCGCGAGCAGGACGCGGTCGCGCGCCCCGGGCTCGGCAGGCAGGTCGGATTCGAGAAAGAAGGGGCCGCGCGAGGTGCCGCCGCGCATCAGCACGCAGGGGATGCGCAAGGCCTTTGGATGCAGCGGGCGGGTGGGAGCGGACAAGGGCGCGATCCGGCGATTGGCGATGCCGTCTCATCCCAGATCGAATAACTGCTGTGAAATGCAGAGATCGGCGCTATTGATGCGTCATGAGCATCAATTTTGAAGCGCTCGACCTGCGCGCCTTCGTCGCCGTGGTCGAGCTCGCCGGTTTCCACCGGGCGGCGGAGGCCCTGAACATGTCGCAGCCGGCGCTGAGCCGGCGCATTCAGCGGCTCGAGACCGCGGTCGGCGCAGCCCTGCTCGAACGGACGACCAGGCGGGTGGCGCTGACCATGGTCGGGCGCGAAATGCTGCCCCTGGTCCGGCGCATGCTCGACGAGTTCGATACGTCAATCTTCGCGATGCGCGATCTCGGCAGCCGCCGCGCCGGACAGATCGCGCTCGCCTGCATCCCGACGGCCGCCTTCTATTTCCTGCCCTCGGTGATCGCGCGCTTCTCGCAGCAATATCCGAACATCCGCTTCCGCATCCTTGACCTCTCGGCCAATGACGGGCTGGAGGCGGTGGCGCGCGGCGAGGTCGAATTCGGCATCAACCTGCTCGGCGGCTCGGATGCAGAGCTCACCTTCGAGCCGCTGCTCGACGACCCGTTCGTGCTCGCCTGCCGGCGCGACCATGTGCTCGCCGGCAGGCCCGCTCTCGGCTGGAACGACCTCGAAGGCCACCCGCTGGTCACCGTCAGCCGGGCGAGCGGCAACCGCGCCATCCTCGACGCCGCCCTGGTCAAGCTCGGCGTCCGCCTCGACTGGACCTTCGAGGTGACGCATCTGTCGACCTCGCTCGGCCTGGTCGAGGCGGGTTTGGGGATTTCGGTGCTACCGCGACTGGCGACGCCCGGCGTTGACCATCCGATCATCGTGACGCGGCCGATCAGCGATCCGGCGGTTTCGCGCACGATCGGCGTGGTCAGGCGGCGCGGCGTCAAGCTGGCGCCGGCGGCCGAGCGCTTCCTGGAGATGCTGCTCGGAACGTGGCGGGGCCCGGATGCGGATTGAAGCCGTTAGCTGAACCTGACAAGGTTCAGCGTCGGCAGCGACCCGCCCGACATGCCGTTGATGGTCGACATCGCGACGGGGGGCCGCTTGGTCGACCGATAGAGGCGTCGACATCACTGATGCGCTGATGGAGGGGCTCCGCGATCGAAAGATCATCCTGCCGGCTCCGGGGACACTGGAGCGCGCCGGCGCCACAGGGCGCGCGCGGGCACGGCGACTGGACTGCGGAAGCGCTGATCGCGCCGCTGACGCCAGACCAGGTGGTGCACATCGATGCCCTGCTTTAGCAGGCTGTACACTTTCATGTGAGGCCAGCCGACAAAACGCCACGTCTCCTGCGACGGAAACCCGCACCGATTTACAATCGCCATAAGTCTTATGCCGGGTGGCCGCTGGATGACGTTCATCGCCCTAACTACGATGGCGGTTTAGCTCACGTCGGCGCCGATTCCGCCGATGCAGGTATATTTGATGTCGAGATAGTCCTGCAGGCCGTATTTCGAGCCCTCGGAGCCCAGTCCCGATTCCTTGACGCCGCCGAAGGGAGCGACCTCGGTGGTGACCAGCCCCTCGTTGACGCCGACGATGCCGTATTGCAGCGCCTCCGAAACCCGGAAGGTGCGGCCGAGATCGCGCGTGTAGAAATAGCAGGCGAGGCCGTATTCGGTGTCGTTGGCCAGCCGGATCGCTTCTTCCTCGGTCTCGAAGCGGAAGACCGGAGCCACCGGCCCGAAGATCTCCTCACGCGCGAACTCCATCGTGCTGGTCGCGCCCGCGATCACGGTTGGCTCGTAGTAGCTGAGGCCCAGCTCCGAGCGCTTGCCGCCGGTCGCGACGACGCCGCCCTTGGCCCTGGCGTCCGCCACCATCTCCTCGACCTTGGCGAGCGCCTTGTCGTCGATCAGCGGGCCCTGCGTGACGCCGGCCTCGAGGCCGGAGCCGACCTTGAGCTTCCGGGTCGCCGCCGCCAGCTTCTCGACGAAGGCATCGTAGATGCCGGCCTGCGCATAGAAGCGGTTGGTGCAGACGCAGGTCTGCCCGGAATTGCGGAACTTGGCGGCGATCGCGCCCTCGACCGCGCGGTCGAGATCGGCATCGTCGAAGACGAGGAAGGGCGCGTTGCCGCCGAGCTCCATCGAGACTTTCTTCACCGTTTCGGCCGCCTGCCGCAGCAGCACCTTGCCGACCGGGGTCGAGCCGGTGAAGGTGATCTTGCGCACCAGCGGATTGCCGGTGAGCTCGCCGCCGACCGTCCGGGCATCGCCGGTCACCACATTGACGACGCCGGCCGGAATGCCGGCCTTCTCGGCCAGCACGCCCCAGGCCAGGGCCGAATAGGGCGTCTGCGAGGCCGGCTTGGCGACGACGGTGCAACCCGCGGCCAGCGCTGGGCCGATCTTGCGCGCCAGCATCGAGGAGGGGAAATTCCAGGGCGTGATCGCACCGACCACGCCGAGCGGCTGCTTGGTCACGATAATGCGCCGGTCGGCCCAGGGCGAGGGAATGACGTCGCCATAGACGCGCCGCGCCTCCTCGGCGAACCACAGCACATAGGCCGCGCTCATGCCGACCTCGCCCCTGGCTTCGGCCAGCGGCTTGCCCTGCTCGCGCGTCAGAAGCTCGGCCAGCGCGTCCTGATGCTTTAGGATCTCGTCGGCGAGCCGGCGCAGCAGCACCGCGCGCTGCTGCGCGGTCTTGGCGGCCCAGGCCGGGAAAGCGGCGTGAGCGGCTTCGATCGCGGCGCGCGTCTCTTCCACGCCGGCGGAAGGAACGGTGCCGATCGTCTTACCAGTGGCGGGGTCGGTCACGGGAATCGTTCCGCCCGACGCCTTGTCCAGCCAGCGCCCGCCGACGAAGATCGCGTCGCGCTTGAAATCGCTCCACTGGGACATGATTCAGCCTTTCAGAAATGCGGGGAGGCGCAGTCTTGCGCCAGCCCGGACATGGTTTCGTGGATCAGTGCGAGGCCGCTTTTCCGCTGGCGCGATAACTCGCTGCGAGAGTGGGGATTCGCTGCAGATTAATCGGGCCAAGCGCGATCGGACGCTGTGTCATCCGCGCCCGGCCGCAGCAGCAGCGCTCTCCTGCGCCTCGACGACCGCGACGGCGGTCATGGTGACCACGCCGGGAGCCGTCACCGAGCCGGTGAGGATATGGGCGAGCTTCGCCGTGCCGATCAGGATCGGCCCGACCGGCAGCGCGTCGGCCATTACCTTGGCGAATTGGTAGGAGATGTTGGCGGCGTCGAGATTCGGAAAGATCAGGACGTTCGCCATCTCCTTCAGCGTCGAGGAGGGTAGAACGCGCTCGCGGATCAGCGGCACGAGGGCGGTATCGGCCTCCATCTCGCCATCGCATTCCAGATGTGGCGCCAGCTCGTGGATCAGCTTCAGAAGCATCAGCATCTTCAGATCCTTGTGCCAGTGTGCGCTTCCGGCGCCGGTGCAGGTCACAGTTGCAGTTCGATCAGCAGGCGGGTGGTGATCCGGTCGATCGGGAGCAAACCGTCGACAGTCCGAAGCAAGCCGGCCAGGCGGTAGTAGTCCTTCAGGGGCTCGGTTTGCCTGCGATAGGCGTCGAGGCGGACCTTGAGTGCCTCGGGATTGTCGTCGGCGCGCACTGGTTGCCCCGCCGCCTTGGCCTCGCGCGCCCGGGAGATGACACGATCGAGCAGCGCGGCCTCGCCAACCCTGAGCTCCAGGACCGCGTCGAGCACGGTCCCGGCAACGGCCAGCATCTCATCGAGACCCATGGCCTGTGTTATGGTGCGCGGAAACCCGTCGAGGATGAACCCCGTTGCCGCGTCAGGCTCCGCGATGCGCTCGCGCACGCATTCCATGACGACCTCGTCGCTGACAAGCTCGCCGCGCGCCATGACCTCCCGTGCCGCAAGACCGACAGGGGTGCCCTTCGCGGCAGCGGCGCGCAACATGTCGCCCGTCGACAATTGCGGAATCCCCAGCCGCTCCGACAGGCGCGATGCTTGCGTTCCTTTTCCCGCTCCTGGCGGGCCGAGCATGATCACCCTCATGGGCTTTTCTCCTCCTTAATCCGAGCGCCTTCGGCCCGCGCGATCGCCGCGCTGATCAGCTGGCGGGCCTCAGCGGCATCGCCCCAGCCGAGCAGATTCACCCATTTGCCGGGCTCGAGATCCTTGTAGTGCGTGAAGAAATGCTCGATCTGGCGGGACAGGATCTCCGGCAGATCGGTATAGTTTTCGACGTGACTGTAGCGCTGCGTCAGCTTGCTTGAGGGCACGGCGATGATCTTCTCATCGCCGCCGCCATCATCTTCCATCTTCAGGACGCCGACCGGGCGGACATTGATGATCGCGCCCGGCGCGATCGGCCGCGTATTGGCGACGAGGACATCGATCGGATCGCCGTCTTCCGAGAGTGTGTGCGGGACGAAGCCGTAATTTCCGGGATAGCGCATCGGCGTGTAGAGGAAGCGGTCGACGACGAGGACGCCGGCGGCCTTGTCGAGCTCGTATTTGATCGGCTCGCCGCCGATCGGCACCTCGACGAGAACATTGATGTCGTCGGGCGGCTGGATACCGATTCTGATCGACTGAAGACGCATCGGCGTTTCCTATCGCGCGTTGTCCGGAGCGCCGGCCGTTACCCGGCCTTGCGCTTGTTCTGTCTGTTCTTGATGAGGTCATCGACGACGGCGGGATCGGCGAGGGTCGAGGTGTCGCCGAGCGCGCCGAACTCGTCCTCGGCGATCTTGCGCAGGATGCGGCGCATGATCTTGCCGGAGCGGGTCTTGGGCAGGCCGGGCGCGAACTGGATCAGGTCGGGCGAGGCGATCGGGCCGATCTCCTTGCGCACATAGGCGACGAGCTCCTTGCGCAAATCCTCGTTCCACGTCTCGCCCGCCATCAGCGTGACATAGGCGTAGATGCCCTGGCCCTTGATGTCGTGCGGATAGCCGACGACCGCCGCCTCCGAGACCTTCGGATGGGCGACCAGCGCCGACTCGACCTCGGCCGTACCCATGCGGTGGCCGGAGACGTTGATCACGTCGTCGACGCGGCCGGTGATCCAGTAATAGCCGTCGGCGTCGCGCCGGCAGCCGTCGCCGGTGAAGTACTTGTTCGGATAGGTCGCGAAATAGGTGTCCATGAAGCGCTGATGGTCGCCATAGACCGTGCGCATCTGACCCGGCCAGCTGTCGGCGATGACGAGGTTGCCCTCGGCCGCCCCCTCCAGCACCTGGCCCGCGGCATCGACGATCTCCGGCTTGATGCCGAAGAAGGGCCGGGTGGCCGAACCGGGCTTGAGCCTGGTCGCGCCCGGCAGCGGCGTGATCAGGATGCCGCCGGTCTCGGTCTGCCACCAGGTGTCGACGATCGGGCAGCGGTGGTCGCCGACGACGCGGTGATACCACTCCCAGGCTTCCGGATTGATCGGCTCGCCGACCGAGCCGAGCAGCCGCAGCGAGGCGCGGCTGGTCTTCTTCACCGGCTCCTCGCCGGCTCCCATCAGCGAGCGGATCGCGGTCGGCGCGGTGTAGAAGGTGTTGACCTTGTGCTTGTCGATCACCTCCCAGAAGCGGGAGATCGACGGATAGGTCGGGATGCCCTCGAACATCAGCGTGGTCGCGCCGTTCGCGAGCGGGCCGTAGAGAATGTAGCTGTGGCCGGTCACCCAGCCGACATCGGCGGTGCACCAGTAGATGTCGCCGTCATGGTAGTCGAAGACGTATTGATGCGTCATCGCGGCGTAGACCAGATAGCCGCCCGTGGTGTGCAGCACGCCCTTCGGCTTGCCGGTCGAGCCTGAGGTGTAGAGCAGGAACAAAGGGTCCTCGGCCTGCATTTCCTCAGGGATGCACCAGTCCGGCACCGCGGCGGCGAGATCGTCGTAGCGATGGTCTCGCCCGGCCTGCATCGCAATGGGCGCGCCCGTGCGTCGGGCGACGATCACGCTCCGGACCGCCCCCTCCGGCAGGATCGCCAGGGCCGCATCGACATTGGCCTTGAGCGGCACCTTGCGGCCGCCGCGCATCCCCTCATCGGCGGTGACCACCACGCGCGAGCCGGAATCCGCGATGCGGCTGGCGAGGGCGTCCGAGGAGAAGCCGCCGAAGACGACCGAATGGACGGCGCCGATGCGCGCGCAGGCGAGCATGGCGTAGGCCGCCTCCGGGATCATCGGCAGGTAGAGCGTGACCCGGTCGCCCTTCCCCACACCCTGTGCCTTCAGGACGTTCGCCCATTTCATCACCCGGGTGTGGAGCTCGCGATAGGTGATCTGCGCATCCTCGGTGGGATCGTCGCCCTCCCAGATGATCGCAACCTGGTCTCCGCGCTTCGCCAGATGCCGGTCGATGCAGTTGTGCGCGACGTTTGTGGTGCCGTCCTCGAACCATTTGATCGAGACCGCGCCGGGCGCGAACGAGGTGTTCTTGACCTTGGTGTAGGGCCTGAACCAGTCGATGCGCTGGCCATGATGCAGCCAGAATGCCTCCGGCGCGGTCACCGAGCTCTCGTACATGATGTCGTAGGCGCCCGCGTCGACATGGGCGCGCGCGGCCCAATCGGCGGGGACGGGGTAGCCCCCCGTCGTCTCGTTGTCGGCGTTCCCTTGCATAGTCTGTCTCCCGGAGCTCCAGGGCTGGGTTTGGTGGTCTCGATGTCGCGCCTAATCCGGCCCGGTCGGGCGCTTGTCGGTCAGGAAATCCGTCACGATCTTGATCTGGTGCGGCTCGAAGAGCGGCGGGACGTGGCCGCACTCCTCGAAGCGATGAAGCGTGGCGTTGGCATTGCGCTCGAGCATCTCGTCGCAGAGCTCGTGCGTCAGCAGGTCGGATTTGGCGCCATGGAGGACGAGCGTCGGCACGCCGATCCGTTCCCAGTATTTCCAGAGGTTCAGGCTGACGAGCCAGGAACTGCGGAAGGCGCGCGCGATCTCGCGGTCGCACAGCATGGTGAACACCCGGCGCTCGTCGTCCCAGCGGATGCTATGCTCGGTGATGTGCCGCCATTGCTCGTCACTGAGATCGCCATAGGGGGCGAGGATCTCGCGGAAATATCGCTCCGCCTGCTCGATGGTCCCGAAGAGGCGCGGCATCTCGTTGAGATAGGAGCCGATGCGCATCAGGCCGACCGACGACACGTAGGGACCGATATCGTTGACGACCAGCCGGCGGATGCAGGAGCCCGGCATGCCCGCCAGCACGATGCCGATCAGGCCGCCAAGCGAGGTTCCGACCCAGTCGACCTGGGTAACGCCGAGCCGCGCGATCAGCGCGTTCATGTCGGCGCAATATTGCGGCAGCGCATAGTCGGCGGGATCGGAGAGGGACTGGCTGCGGCCGCGGCCCGGCAGGTCCGGACAGACGACCCGGCGCCGGCGCCGGGCGAGATTGGCGGCCAGATGGTCGAAGTCGCGGCCCTGGCGCGTCAGGCCATGGACGCAGAGCACCGGGACGTCGCTCTCTTCCGGCCCCCATTCGACATAGGCGATCTCGTGGAAATCGGTCGTCGACAGGCCAAGCACCGAGCCGCTGCGAGCCGGCTCGGGCGCCTTGCGCGCGGAGGCTTGCCCCCGCGCCGATTCTGGCTTGTTCAGCGTCGCCTCGGACATCTAGCCGTCTTTGCGCTCGATATGCTTGCGGAACTGCTCGACACCCTCGGTGACGCGCTGCCGGGCGACGGAGAACGCCTCCTCGCTCGCCTTGGCGGTGATGTCGTAGACCTCGCGCGAGCCGGCGAGCGCAGCGTCGAAGGCCTTCTTGGCGAGCTCCGCCCGCTCCTCGGGCTTCAGCTTGGCTTCGCTGAACATCGAGAGGAGCTGCGTCGAGGCGGCGTGGAAGAGCTCGAGCTGCCGCTTGGCGACATTGTGCGTGCCGTCGGCTGCGATCCTCATCGTCTCGACGGCCGCATTGATGTTGTTGCGCTGCTGCTCGACCAGAGCCTGAGCGTCGACGCCCGGCAGTTTGAATTTCTCGACCATCTCCTTGATCTGGTCGGTCACGCTGTTGAGGTTCGGTTCGGGGGCTTTGGCCATATCGCGTTCTCCCGGTTGCTGATGGCTGGTTGCGGTGGGCGAAGTGCCCGTCAAAGGGGCGACAGGGGTTGGCTGGGATTTGCCGCGGCCTGATCGAAGCGGCCGAGCACATGGTCGGTCGCCTCGCGCCGGCTTTCGAAGACGTGCGGGGCGACCTCGCGGTCCGCCAGGGCGGTGCCGAGCTTGAGGCGCAGGAAGGCGCTGGTGGTGTAGCGCGAGACATGGTCGTAGCAGGCGCGCTCGACCTCGCTCGCCATGGCGAACCAGGCGTCGTTCATGTATGGCGCGATATCGATCGCATCGTAGTTGATGACGGCCGAGAAGCGCCGGCCGATGCGGCTGGCGAGCGCGTGCAGCGCATCCCTGACGGCCTCGACATCGGCGCTGGTATGGACGCGGTAGCCGCCGAGGTTGAGATAGAGCGTGTTGCGCTCCTCGCTGAACTCCATGCGCTGCGCCAGCGGCCGGTTGAGGAAGAGCTCGTCCAGCTTCATCGGCTGCGGATCGAAGATCGCGGCAGCCATCGGGCGCGGCGAACGCACGATCGGCCGGAAGCCCATCTTCGAGAGGATGTCGCGCTCAATGTCGACGCCAGGCGCGACCTCGGTGAGTTCGAGCCCCTCCGGCGTCAGCGAGAAGACGCAGCGCTCGGTGACGAAGAGCACGCTCTGGTGCATGGAGCGCGCCAGCTCGCCGGAGAAGGTGATCTGCTCGACCTTGTCGATGAACTTCGACTGCCTGCCGTCCTGCAGGATGTGGAGCTCTCCGTCCCGGATCTCGGTCTTCAGGCCGCCCGCGGCGAAGGTGCCGCAGAAGACCAGCCGCCTTGCATTCTGCGAGATGTTGATGAAGCCGCCGGCACCGGCGAGCCGGCCGCCGAACAGGCTGACATTGACGTTGCCCTGCGCGTCCGCCTGAGCCAGGCCGAGGCAGGCGAGATCGAGCCCGCCGCCATCGTAGAAATCGAACATCTGGTGCTGGTCGATGATCGCCTCGGCGTTGACCGCCGCGCCGAAATCGAGGCCGCTCTGCGGGATGCCGCCGATGATCCCGGGCTCCGCCGTCAGCGTGACCAGGTTGATGATGCCTTCCTCGGCCGCCACGGCCGCGACGCCCTCCGGCATGCCGATACCGAGATTGACGACGCCGCCCATCGGCAGCTCGAAGGCGCAGCGGCGCGCGATGACCTTGCGCTCGTCCAGCATCATCGGCCGGCTGCGGTCGGGCGGCGCCCGGAACTCGCCGGAGAAGGCGCCGTTGTAATGCGTCGCATAGGTCTGGGCATGGTGCTCGGGCTCGGCCACCACGATGCAGTCGACCAGGGCGCCCGGGATCCTGACGGCACGGGGATTGAGCGAGTTGGCGGCGGCGATGCGCTCGACCTGGACGATGACGAAGCCCTTGCAGTTCTTGGCGGCCATCGCCAGCGAGAGATTGTCGAGGGTCAGCGCCTCCTTCTCCATGGTCACGTTGCCATAGGGGTCGGCGGTGGTGCCGCGCAGGATCGCGACATGGATCGGGAAGGCCTTGTAGAACAGCCAGGGCTCGCCGCCGATCTCCATCAGCTCGACCAGGTCCTCCGTCGTGTTGGGGTTGAGCTTGCCGCCGCCATTGCGCGGGTCGACGAAGGTCTGCAGCCCGACCTTGGAGAGGAGCCCGGCCTTGCGCCCGGCGATCTCGCGGAACAGATGCGAGACGCAGCCGAGCGGCAGGTTGTAGGCCTCGTATTCGCCGCTGACCGCCTTGCGCGCAAGCTTGGGCACCAGGCCGAAATGGCCGCCGACGAGGCGCTTGACCAGGCCGTCATGGGCGAGGCGATTCAGCCCCTTCTCGGCGCCGTCGCCCGGCGCCGCGGCGAAGACGAGGCTGAGGTCGCGCGGCTCTCGCGTGTCGAGGAAGCGCTTCTCCAGCGCCTTGATCACCTCGTCCGGGGTGCCGACGCCGACGAAGCCCGAGGATGCCACGGTGTCGCCGGAGCGGATGATGGCGACGGCCTCGGCGGCCGAGACGATCTTGTTGCGCATCGCCCGTCCCTCAGCCGTCGCGCGCCTGCAGCCAGTCGGCGATGCTCTTGGTCAGAGCGCCTTGCGACTTGCTGGAGACGAAGAGGCCGACATGGCCGCCGGGCAGCGGGATCTCGGTGTAGTCGGAGCTGCCGACCTTCTCCGCCAGCGCCTTCGAGCAGGTCGGCGGGATGATGTGGTCGTCGAGGGCAAAGATGTTGAGCACCGGCACATCGATCTCGCCGAGATCGACCTCGCGGCCCGAGAGCTCGAACTTGCCCTCGAAGAGACGGTTCTCCTGGTAGAGCTCGCGCAGCCATTGCCGGCCCGCCGCGCCGGGATGGTCCGGCCTGTCGGCCAGCCACTTCTCCATGCGCAGGAAGTTCATCATCTTGTCCTTGTCGTCGATGATGTCGACGAGATCGACATTGTACTTCGTCAGCGAGCGCATCGGCGTCATCAGCGAGAAGATCGAGCTCATGAACTCGCCGGGAATGACGCCGAGCGCGTCGACCATCTTGTCGATGTCCTCGGGCGCGAGGCTGCGTGTCCAGACGTTGAGGAAGCCGTGATGGGCGGCCGGATCGTCGACGTCGGCATGGAAGTCGACCGGCGTGATCGTCAGCACGAGATTGCGGACGCGCTCCTTGTGCAGGGCGGCGTAGCAGGTGGTGAAGACGCCGCCTTCGCAGATGCCGAGCAGGGTGATCTTGTCGTGCCCGGTCTCGCGGCAGATGCGCTCGACCGCCTCGTCGATATAGTCGTCGACATAGTCGTCGATGGTCAGCCAGCGTTCGTTGCGTCCCGGCTGGCCCCAGTCGATCAGCCAGAGGTCCAACCCCTTGGCGAGCAGGCTGCGCACAAGCGAGCGGTCGGGCTGGAGATCGGCCATGGTGTAGCGGCCGATCAGCCCGTAGACGATCAGGACCGGCGTCTCGATCTTCTGCTCGACCTGCGGCTCGTAGCGGAACAGCTCGACCTTGTCCCGCCGCAGGACGAGCCGCTTCGGCGTCGAGCCGACATCGACATCGGCATCGCGGATGCCGGCAATCACGTCGGCGCCCTTCTGGAGTCGGCCGAGATTCTGGGCAAAATCCTTGAAGAAGGCGTTCAGGGCGGCGTTGCTGTCGGTCATGCCTTCCCCCTCCCTGTCCGTTTCGCGGTAGCCGGAGCGGGTTTCCGGGCCTCGGAGGCCTCGTCGTGGCCGGCACGCTCCGCCCGGCGCTGCGAGCGCAAATGCGCGCGCAGCTCGCGGCGCAGCTCGGTGAGCTGCCGGGTTACCTCGTCGAAATCCTGCTGCGTCGGCAGGCCGAATAGCTTGGCGACGGAATCCGCGATGCGCTGCTGCTGGGTGCGCACGACAAGCGCCGAGCGCAGCAGCTCGCGCTGGGCGCCCAAGAACTCCTCGGAACGCTGGTTCCTGATCAGCTCCTCATTGGCGATGCCGCTCCAGACGCCGAAGGCCTTGCGCCAGTCGGTCTCCTGCTCGCCGCCCTGGTCCTGCTTCTCCTTGAGCGCGGCGCTGTAGCGCTCGAAGGCCCGGTTCCATGGCACGGAGACGACGGCGCGATAGGCGGCCATGCGCTGCTGGATATCCATCCAGGCCGCCATGAGCGTGTAGATTTCGCGGTCGAGGTTCCAGACATCGGCCAGCTTGGGGCCTTCCGCCATGCGCTTGATGGCTTCGGTGATCTCACCGCCCTGCGCCGCGCCGAAGAGGCTGCTGTCCGTCGCCCGTTGCGTCAGGAACGGCATCATCGATTCCGACCAGAGCTTGCCGGCGGCGCCGGCCTTCTCGGCCGATTCCCGCCAGACCTCGCTCATGCGCAGGAACATCCTGGAGAGTTCCGGCTGATCGTCCTGCTCGCCCGCCATCGCGCGCCTCCTACCGTCCGGTCAGGCCGCCGCGCCGCGCCCGAGGAGCGCGCTGCGGTAGATCTCGAAGGTCTGCTGGTAGTCGAGCTCGCGCGGGTTGTTCACCAGCAGCCGGGTCTGCTTCATCGCGTCCTCGGCGAGCTTCGGCAGGTCCTTCTCGGCGATTCCGACCGCCGCGAGCGTGTCCGGCACCTGACAATCCCGGCAGAGCGCGACGATCTCCTCGATGAAGACACCGGCCGCCTCGGCGGCGGAGCGCGCCTGATGGCCCGGCTTCACGACATCGGCGAGCTCGGCATAGAGCGCCTCCGCCGCCGGGCGGTTGAAGGCAAGCACATGCGGCATGACCAGCGCGTTCGAGAGCCCGTGCGGCACATGGAAGATCGCGCCGATCGGATAGGCCAGCGCATGGACGGCGGCGACCGGGGCATTGGCGAAGGCCATGCCGGCCAGCATCGAGCCGAGCAGCATCTGCGAGCGCGCTTCCAGGTTCTTGCCGTCGGTGCAGACGGTCCGGATGTTGCGCGACAGCAGATCCAGCGCCTTAAGGGCGAGCTGGTCCGACATGGGGTTCTTCTTGATCCTGCTGGTATAGGCCTCGATCGCATGCACCATGGCGTCGATGCCGGTGGCGGCGGTGACATGCGCCGGCAGGCCGAGCGTCAGCTCCGGATCGAGGATCGCCCAGTCCGGGATCAGGCGCGGCGAGACCACGCCCTTCTTCTCCGTGGTCGGCGTCGTCACGATCGCGATCGGCGTGACCTCCGAGCCGGTGCCGGCCGTGGTCGGGACCAGCAGCAGCGGCAGCCGCTCGCCCTTGGCGAGGCCGACGCCGTAGATGTCGTCAAGCCGATCCGGGGTCTTGGCGAGATAGGCGACCAGCTTGGCGGTGTCGAGCGCGCTCCCGCCGCCGATCGAGAGGACGAGGTCGACGCCCTGGCTGCGGCAGAGCTCCGCCGCCGTCTCGATGACATGTGAGGGTGGATCGGCGACCACGTCCTCGAAGATGGTGAGGGCGATCCCGGCCGCGGCCAGGGCCGCTTCGGCATTGCCGGTCAGCCCGGCGCCCCGCACCCCCTTGTCGGTGACGAGCAGGACATGGCGGGCGCCATAGTCCTTCACGCGCTCCGCGATCTTACGTGAGGCACCGGCCTCGAAGAGGATGTTGGCGGGTGCCTGGAAGGTAAAAGGTGTCATGCCGTGATCTTCCGTCCTGGGGGCGTGAGGTCCGGGAGGCCCTGCTGCGGCAGGGCCTGCTCTCGCGGGAAGTGCGTTCTCAGCGGGCGGCTGCTCCGTCAGGCTTCGACGATACACCGTCGGAGCCTGCAGGATCGTGCCGCTTATGCCGGTGGCTCAGGCGGGTTCCGGCTGGGCGCGCCCGCGGAGCTCGTCGACGAGCACGCGGATGTTTTCCGAATAGTCGATCGGCACCGCGACGACATGGACGCCCCCGCCCTGGAAGGCGGCTTCGAGCGTCGGCGCGAGCGCCTCCAGCGACTCTATCCGCGTGCCCTTCGCGCCATAGGACTGCGCATAGGCGACGAAGTCCGGATTGCCGAAGGTCAGGCCGAAATCCGGGAAATCGTCGACCGCCTGCTTCCAGCGGATCATGCCGTAGGCGCCGTCGTCCAAGATCAGCACGACCAGGTTGAGCTTGAGACGGACCGCGGTCTCGAGCTCCTGGCTGTTCATCATGAAGCCGCCATCGCCGCAGACCGCCATGACGCGGCGCTCCGGATGGAGCATCGCCGCCATCATCGCCGAAGGAAGCCCTGCCCCCATCGTCGCCAGCGCGTTGTCGAGCAGCACAGTGTTGGCGACATAGGTCCGGTAATTACGGGCGAACCAGATCTTGTACATGCCGTTGTCGAGCGCCAGGATACCGTTCTCCGGCATGACCTTGCGGATGTCGTGGATCAGGCGCTGCGGCGTCACCGGCCAGCGTTCTTCGTCGGCGCGATCGGCGATCTTGGCGAGGATCTCCTCGCGCAGCGGCAGCAGCGCGCCGGCATTCGGCAGCTTGCCCTCGATCCGGTCGGCCAGCGCCTCAAGGCTCGGCCCGACATCGCCCACCACCTCGGCATGCGGGAAGAAGACCTGCTCGACCGTGGCCGACTGATAGCCGACATGGATCACCTGCGGTCCAGTGGGGCCCATGATGAAGGGCGGCTTCTCGACCGTGTCGTGACCGATCGAGATGATCAGGTCGGCCTTGTCGACGGCGTCATGCACATAGTCGCGCTCGGAGAGCGCGGCGGTGCCCATATAGAGGTTGGAGCCACCGGGCACCGTGCCCTTGCCCATCTGCGTGTTGAAGAACGGGATGCCGGTGCGCCGCACGAAGCTGGCGATCCCGTGGGTCCCGCGCGGCCGGCTCGAGGCCGCGCCGAACATGATCAGCGGCCGCTTCGCCTTAACGATCATCTCGGCGGCGCGGTCGAGCGCCGTGCGGTGCGCGACCGGAATCTCGATCGGATGGACCGGCACGACCGAAACGGCCGGAACCTTCTCCCCGGCGATGTCCTCCGGCAATTCGAGATGAACCGGGCCGGGCCGCTCCTCCATCGCGGTGCGGAAGGCGTCGCGCACGATCGTCGGGATGCTGGCGGCGCTGACGATCTGCCGCGTCATCTTGGTCAGCGGCTTCATCGAGGCGATCACGTCGACGATCTGGAAGCGCGCCTGGCGGCTGCTCATGATCGCCTTCTGGCCGGTGATCATCACCATCGGCATCGCACCGAGATGGGCGTAGGCCGCGCCCGTCGAGAAGTTGAGCGCGCCCGGCCCCAGCGTCGCGATGCAGACGCCGGGCCTGCCCGTCAGCCGGCCATGGGTGGCTGCCATGAAAGCAGCCGCCTGCTCATGCCGGGTCAGGATCAGCTGGATCTTCGAGTTCCGCAGCGACTCGACGACGTCGAGGTTCTCTTCGCCCGGCACGCCGAAGATGCGGTCGACCCCCTCGTTCTCCAGGGCCGCGACAAGGAGATCCGACCCCTTGACCGTGGGTTGCCCAGTCTTCTTGCCCTGCTCCGAAGAGGCGTGGTTCGCTTGTGCTTTCGTCATGCCAGTCGCTTCATAATCGCTGCTGCAAAATCCTTGGTCGACGCCGTGCCGCCGAGGTCACCGGTCTTGATCTTGTCGGTGTTGAGCACGGTATCGACGGCGTTGCGGATCGCCGTCGCCTTCCCGCCCTCGCCGACATGGTCGAGCATCAGGCAGCTCGCCAGGAGCAGAGCGAGCGGGTTGGCGATGCCCTTGCCGGCGATGTCCGGGGCCGAGCCGTGGACCGCCTCGAAGATCGCCACGTCCGGGCCGATATTGGCGCCCGGCGCCATGCCGAGCCCGCCGACGAGGCCGGCGATCTGGTCGGAGAGGATGTCGCCGAACAGGTTGGTGGTGACGATGACGTCGAACTGCTCCGGCTTCATCACCAACTGCATCGCGCAGGCATCGACGATGCGCTCGTCCATCGCGACGCGGCCTTCGTATTCCTTGGCGATCTCCTTGCCGGCGGCGAGGAAGATGCCGGTCAGCGCCTTCAGCACGTTCGCCTTGTGCACCACGGTCACCTTCTTGCGGCCGTTCGCGAGGGCGTAGTCGAAGGCATACCGGACGATCCGGCGGCACTCCGCCTTGGTGTTGATGCCCTGCGAGATCGCCACCGCCTCCGGGTCGTCGCCGACGGCGATGAAGTGCTCGAAGGCGACATAGAGCCCTTCGAGATTCTCGCGGATGAGGACGATGTCGATGTTCTCGTAGCGACCGCCGGGAGTCAGCGTCTTGGCCGGCCGCACATTCGCATAGAGACCGAAGGTCTCGCGCAGCCGGACATTGACGGAGCGGAAGCCGCCGCCGACCGGCGTGGTCAGCGGCCCCTTCAGCGCCAGCTTGGTGCGGCGGATGCTGTCGAGCGTCGCCTGCGGCATGGGCTCACCGCCATTGTCGATGCCGGCCAGGCCGCCGAACTGGCGGTCCCAGGCGAAGGGCGCCTTGGCGGCCTCCAGGATCTGCACCACGGCTTCGGTGATCTCGGGGCCAATGCCATCGCCCGCAATGAGCGTGGCGGGTATCGCTGTCGTCACGCTTCCCTCCCTTTCGAAAGTGAGATTTTTGTTGTTGCGGCGTGTTCAGGCTGCGATGTCGCGCAGCACGTATTGGAGGATTCCTCCGTTCTTGAAGTAGTCGAGCTCATCCAGCGTATCGATGCGGCAGAGCAGCGGGACGTTCTTCACCGCGCCGTCGGCATAGGTGATCTTGGCCGTCATCGTCTGGCGCGGCTTGATATCGGCGAGACCATCGATCTCGACGGTCTCGTCACCCTTCAGGCCCAGGCTCGCCCAGGATGTTCCGGGCTCGAAGGTGAAGGGCACGACGCCCATGCCGACCAGGTTCGAGCGATGGATGCGCTCGAAGCTCTGGGCGATCACGGCCTTGACGCCGAGCAGGTTGGTGCCCTTCGCCGCCCAGTCGCGCGAGGAGCCGTTGCCGTACTCGACGCCGGCGAAGATCACCAGCGGCACCTTCTCCGCCTGGTACAGCATCGAGGCGTCGTAGATCGGCAGCTCTTCCTTCGAGGGATAGTGGACGGTGTAGCCGCCCTCGCGACCATTGGGCCCGAGCATGTGGTTGCGGATGCGGATATTGGCGAAGGTGCCGCGCATCATCACCTCATGATTGCCGCGACGCGTGCCGTACTGGTTGAAGTCGGCGACGGCGACGCCGTGCTCGGTCAGGTACTGGCCCGCCGGCGAGGTGGTCTTGATCGAGCCGGCCGGCGAGATGTGGTCGGTGGTGATCTTGTCGCCGAACAGGCCGAGGATGCGCGCGCCCCTGATGTCGCCCGTCTTGCCGAAGGTTCTCTGCATGCCCTGGAAATAGGGCGGGTTCTGCACATAGGTCGACGTGTCGTCCCAGGCATAGGTCTGGCCGCTCGGCGCCTTGACCGCCTGCCAGTTGGCGTCGCCCTTGAAGACGTCGGCATATTTGCGCGCGAACACTTCGCGCGTGACGTTCTTCTCGATGAATTCCTGGATCTCGGCTGAGGTCGGCCAGATGTCCTTGAGATAGACCGGCTTGCCCTCGCGATCCTCGCCGAGCGGCTCCTTGGTCAGGTCCTTGGTGACCGTGCCGGCGAGCGCATGCGCCACCACCAGTGGCGGCGAGGCGAGATAGTTCGCCTGCACGTCCGGCGAGACGCGGCCCTCGAAATTGCGGTTGCCCGAGAGCACGGCGGTAGCGATCAGGCCCTTGTCGTTGATCGCCTTCGAGATCGGCGCCGGCAGCGGACCGGAATTGCCGATGCAGGTGGTGCAGCCGAAGCCGACCAGATTGAAGCCGATCTGGTCGAGCTCCTGCTGCAGGCCCGACCGGGCGAGGTACTCGGCAACGACCTGCGATCCCGGCGCCAGCGAGGTCTTGACCCAGGGCTTCTGCTTCAGCCCACGGCGATTGGCGTTGCGCGCCAGCAGGCCGGCACCGATCAGCACCGAGGGGTTGGAGGTGTTGGTGCAGGAGGTGATCGCGGCGATCACCACGTCGCCGTGGCCGAGATCATGCCCGGTGCCCTCGACCGCGTAGCGCTTGTGCATCTCGGCCGCCTTCTTGTAGTCGGCCTCCATCGCGGCGGCGAAACCGGCGGGGATGTCCTGCAGGGCGACGCGGCCCTCGGGGCGCTTCGGCCCGGCCATGGACGGGACGACATCGCCCAGATCGAGTTCGAGGGTGTCGGTGAAGACCGGGTCAGCCGAGCCGTCATGGCGCCACAAGCCCTGCGCCTTGCTGTAGGCCTCGACCAGCGCGATGCGCGCTTCGGCGCGGCCGGACATGTTGAGATAGCGCAGGGTCTCGCCGTCGACCGGGAAGAAGCCGCAGGTCGCGCCGTATTCCGGCGCCATGTTGCCGATAGTGGCGCGGTCGGCCAGCGTCATGTTGATCAGGCCGGAGCCGAAGAATTCGACGAACTTGCCGACGACGCCCTTCTTGCGCAGCATCTGGGTGACCGTCAGCACAAGGTCGGTCGCGGTGATGCCTTCCTTGAGCTTGCCGGTCAGCTTGAAGCCGATCACTTCGGGCAGCAGCATGGAGACCGGCTGGCCGAGCATCGCCGCTTCTGCCTCGATGCCACCGACGCCCCAGCCGAGCACGCCCAGCCCGTTGATCATCGTCGTGTGCGAGTCGGTGCCGACGCAGGTGTCGGGATAGGCGACCGTTTCGCCGCCCTCCTCGTTGGTCCAGACGACCTGGCCGAGATATTCGAGATTGACTTGGTGGCAGATGCCGGTGCCGGGCGGCACGACACGGAAATTGCGGAAGGCCTGCTGGCCCCATTTCAGGAACTTGTAGCGCTCCTCGTTGCGCGCATATTCGAGATCGACATTGTGCCCGAGCGCCTTGGGCGAACCGAACTCATCGACGATGACCGAGTGGTCGATGATAAGGTCGACCGGGACCAGCGGATTGATCTTCTGCGGATCGCCGCCGAGTGCGACGACGCCGTCACGCATCGCGGCGAGATCGACCACCGCCGGCACCCCGGTGAAGTCCTGCATCAGCACGCGGGCGGGGCGATAGGAAATCTCGACGCCGGCCGTACCCTTGTCGTTCAGCCAGGCGGCGACAGACTCGATATCGGCCTTGGTGACGGAACGCCCGTCCTCGTTGCGCAGCAGGTTCTCGAGTAGCACCTTCATGGAATAGGGCAGGCGCGAGACGCCGGCGAGGCCGTTCTTCTGCGCTTCAGGCAAGGAGAAATAGGTATAGGCTACACCGGCTACGTCCAGGGTGCGCTTGCAGCTAAAGCTGTCGAGACTAGTCATGGTCAAAACAATCCTTTCACGCGGACGAATCCGTGGTGTGCGGACATTTCAGGAGTTACGGTCAGCGCGATCCCGACGGCGTCCCCAGTCTCTGACGCTATCCGGGCAATCGATTATCCGGATGCGCATGTCGACTGAGCAGCGCTTGTGAGTGCCCTATCTCTAGACGTGCACTGCAATCTGCTGCGGCTCTGCGATCTCATCGAGCTGCTGCATGTATCCTTGATCCAGTTCGCGTTTCAAAACGGTCATGTCGCAAGCACCGTCCCAGATCGCGAGAACAATACAGGCCACGGCGTTGCTGCAGAGACTCGTCAGAGCGCGTGCCTCCGACATGAAACGATCGATGCCGGCGATGATCACGACCGCGGCGACAGGCACGGTATCCGGCATCGCCGCCAAGGTCGCGACAAGCGCCGCGAAACCGCTGCCGGTCACGCCGGCCGCGCCCTTCGACGTCAGCAACATGACCAGGATCATCGAAACGATCTGCCATTGGCTAAGCTGGATATCGAGAGCCTGAGCCAAGAACACCGAGGCCAACGTCAGGTAAATGGCCGTTCCATCGAGATTGAACGAATAGCCCAGCGGAAGTGTCAGGCCGACCGACCCCTTGCTGCAGCCCAGCTTCTCGAGCTTGTACAGCATCGCTGGAAGCACCGGTTCGGTCGAGGACGTGCCAAGCACGACCAAAAGCTCTTCGCGAATGTAGCGCAGGAGCTTGATCAGGCTGAACCCATGGAAGCGAGCCAGCAATGCAAGAACGACAAACACGAAGAAGATGCTGGCTACATAGAACGTTGCAATCAGCAGGCCGAGATTGCCGATCGACTTGATGCCATTCTTCGCCACGATGAACGCAATGGCTCCGAAGGCTCCAAAGGGCGCCAATCGCATGAGGAACCCAAAGGCGGCAAAAAGGCCACTGGAGAAAGATTCCAGCCCCCCTAGGAACGGTCGGCCAGCTTCGCCAACGCGCCTCAATCCAAAGCCTGTGATGATGGCAATGAAGAGAACCGGGAGAACCTCGCCTTCGGCAAAGGGCGTGAAGAAGCTCGGCGGAATAATATGGAGAAGCACCCCGACGAAATCGAGCTTCTTGGCCGATTTGGCATAAGCCGCGGCCTGAGCAGGATCGATCGAGCTCGCCGCGATATGCATCCCATCGCCGGGCTTAATGGTTTCAACGGCAACCAGCCCAACTATCAGCGCAATAATTGTCAGGGCGTAGAACAACAACATCGCTTTCAGAAGCGCCCCCCCAATACTGGCGTTAGCGCCTACCGTCGCGATTCCGATGACGATCGTGCAGAATACTACGGGGACGATCATCATCTTGACGATTTTGATAAACGCATCGCCCATCGGCTTGAACTGTACCGCGAAGTCAGGAGCAAAATGCCCAAGGAATCCGCCGACCAGAACGCCGAACAACACCTGGAAGTACAGCTGCTTGTAGAACGGCTTTTTTCCGGAAATTTCTCTCGCGTGCACTGCCATCATTTCAGAAACCTCCCAATTTTATTATTTGTTATTACAGGCAACCTGCTCGAAACACTTCGGACCATCCACTCACGAAGCAAATACGTGTCCTTCGAACAAGCGACGTGCGGTGCGCAAAACGCGAGCAACTGGCTCCTGAGATCCGGGCAAATGGTCGAGATTGACGTCAAGCCGTCCCGATGGGTGCTCGAGCGTGATGTCCATCGGCAGAGAGTTGGGCCTGACCATCTCGAAAGCCACGGTCCCTGGCGTGGCAACAGCCGACGCCACTGCGACCGCTCCCGTGATCGCAAGTGCCGAGTGACACTGGTGAGGCATGAAATAACGTACGGCGAGATGCCCCCCCTTGACGGGTGGCGCAATCAGGACAGGTTTGGGGATCACTCGCTCTGCTGCATCGAGTATTCCCATCTGCTTGCCAGCTGCAATGCGGATTCTTTCCAGACGGGCCATGAACTCGCGATCCGCGGCGTACTCCGCGGGGGCTTCAGTCCCCGCTTTTCCAAGATCCATAGAGCGTATCAGGACGATCGGCGTCGCAGCGTCCACGCACGAAACCTCGATTCCTTCGACGATGTCCACCGCCGAACCGGTGGGTAGAAGCCCCGAGGTCTTGGAGCCGGCAGCGTCCAGGAAGGCGAGATGTACCGGCGAGGCCGTGCCAGGCACGCCATCAATTGAGGCGCTGCCCTCGTATGTCACGCGGCGGCCCGGCGTTTGAACCTTGGCTTCGATCACTTTGTTGGTATTCAAGTTGAGTATGCGAACGCTGGTGACTCCATCAGCGGCTTTCACCAGCCCCGCCTCGATAGCAAAAGGACCGACACCTGAGAGCATATTGCCGCAATTAGGAGAGGTATCAACCTTACGCTCTTCGACTTTCACCTGCGCGAATAAATATTCAACATCGATACCGGCGCGCGCCGAGGGAGATACGATTGCAACTTTGCTCGTAACCGGATTTCCACCGCCAATTCCGTCGATCTCCAGGGGGTGACCGGAACCCATGACGCGCAGTAAAATTTCGTCCCTTTTCGCCTCATCTGACGGAAGATCGGAGGAAATAAAGTAAGGCCCGCGAGATGTTCCACCGCGCATCAATACACAAGGTATTTTCGTCATGAAAAAACCTCCCCACTGCGCTGCGTTGTTATACGCGCACATTCTATTATCGCTTTCTTTGTGTTAGCAGCCAGAATCAGACTGGTGAAATGCTATGTTTTCGACTATCGATGCAGGATGCGCATCAACTTCGAAATCCTCGACTTGCGAGCCTTCCTGGCCGTCTACGACCTGAGAAACTTCCATCAGGCGGCAGACGCGATAGGACTTTCCCAATCAGCGCTGTCACGCCGTATACAGGCGCTCGAAGCGACCTTAGGTGCGGCGCTGCTGGAGCGATCGAAGCGATCCGTTACGCCAACGGCGATCGGACGAGCGATTGAGCCGCAATTGCGACGCATCATTTTTGACATCGAAAATTCGGTGCTTTCGTCCGAAGATCTGGCTGTTCGCCAGCATGGCAGGATAACGATTGCATCGATTCCGACCGCTGCAATCAGTTTTTTGCCCAAGTTAATTCATGATTTCAATACACGATTTCCAAACATTAGATTCAGAATACTGGATCTCTCTTCGAATGAAGGGCTAGAATGCATCGCAAGAGGTGAAGTTGATTTTGGGATTAATATTTTAGGGCAAACTCACCCAGATCTAGTCAATACGCCGATAATGGACGATCCGTTTATTTTCTTCTGCCGAAGCGACCACTCGCTCGGGAAACGCGAATCCGTTACCTGGAATGAGCTGACAGAACAACGCCTAATCGGCGTGAGCCGTGAAAGTGGAAATCGCGTCGTTCTAGACAACGCGTTGGCTCAGAACAGGATTGACGTTAAATGGTTCTATGAGGTGAATCATGTGTCGACGGCTGTTGGATTAACTGAGGCAGGCTTGGGAGCAACTGTATTGCCAAAACTGGCACTCCCTTTGACGAGACATCCTGATCTTGTCGCGCTTCGTATCGAAGAGCCAATCATTTCACGTACGCTAGGATTGCTGGAGCGACGCGGGGGCCATTTATCGGCGGCGGCCCGCCGCTTCAAAGAAGACCTCATGAAGCTTTGGGCAAAATCTGATTCTTGATCACGAATTCGATCACAACCGTTCGCTGGTGCAAGCCTTCCTCATAAAGGTTGCTCGGCATTCCGCGCGCAAGAATTCGACTGCCTGCTGCAAGGATAGCTGGTCCGCTCAGCTTGGCATATGCAGCCAACGCGTCCGGATCGCTGACCGAGTGATATGTCACTTTCCATTTAATGGGGGTCTTCCTCAATTTGCGTGGTTGATGCGCTGTTAGCGACGCTATCGCTATTGGCGGGCATGCGCTCGCAATCGAAATGGTCGCCCGGCCCAGGCGTCAGAATTCTGGGTGTCGCGCTGACTGACGACCACGATTGGGTTGTTTCGGCTGCCGGACCCGCGATCGGCATTTGCCCCGATTGTGGTTGGCAAAGCCGAAGTCGGCATGGTTGGTCCAATCGCAGCCTTCAGGATCTGCCTTTTCAGGGCAAACCTGTGACGGTTAAGCTCCTGCTGAGCCGCTGGCGATGTTCCCATCAGCAGTGTGAGCGACAAACGTTCACCGATCGGTTGGCAATGCGCTTCAACGGCATCCTTCGCGGCAAGAGGTCGGCATCACTGGATGCATGGAGCGACGATGCGATCGACACCGAACTCACACCTATCATGCGGTTCGCGCGCGTCCTGCGCAGGGATATCGCGGCCGTCAACAACGCCATCGAGCTACCCTGGAGCAATGGACAGGCCGAAGGGCAGATCAACCGACTGAAGACGCTCAAGCGCGCAATGGACGGTAGAGCCGGCCCAGAACTCCTGAGAGCGCGAATGCTGCCACCGCTCCACGCAAATTGAGGAAGACCCTAATTAAATGCCAGTTCTCAACCAAACCGACGCATTCTTGCATTTCTGCCAAGCGACAGATCGGTATGCCTTTATTGTTGCCCCCCCGTCGGCGCCAAATCCCGTCAATATTGCCGACGCTCAAAGATCGCCGAATTGCCGGCATGTTCGCGAACCTCGACCGATTCCAGCCAAACGCGATCGCCCATAAGATCGGCGAGCCAAGCCGACACGTGGTCGAAGGCATATTTGGCGGTCGCTTCGCAGCCGACCGCCGGCATGATCCGCAGATCTACGACGCCTTTGTCGGCCAGCTCCCGGAACGTGTCGAGATGCGGATCGTCGGCTGCGACGACCATCGTGTGATCGAACATCATCTTCAGCCAGGCCTTGACGTCCTTCATGGCGCCAAAATCGCAGCACCAGTTGCGCTCGTCGAGTTCGTAGGTCGCGAAGACGAATTTGAATGACAGCGCATAGCCATGGAGCAGGCTGCAATGCGAATGGGTCGCACGCCACTGCCTGAAGCAGCAGGACAAGCCTTCATTGAAGTCATAGGTCTTGGTGGACCGATAGATATCCCGGTACCTTGTTTGCGCAGGTCTCTCGTCCTGCATCATTGCCCCGCCGTCCATAATGTTTGACCTATTGACGTTCCAAGGATGCACATTCCTGAAGAAATTCGGACTTGAACGAGGCGTTGGTGGCAAGTTCGCCGTAGAATGTGCTGTTCACCATGCGGCTGGCATGCGGGGCTCGAACTCCGCGATGGGTTTTGCACATATGGACGGCGCTGATCCTGACCGCCAGCCCACGAGGCTCGGTGGTCTCGACGATATGGCGCTCGATCTGTTTTACCAACTCCTCCTGGATCTGGAGCCGGGCAGCAAAATGCTGAACGATGCGATCGTATTTGGACAGGCCGATGATCTTGCCTTCGGCTGAGGGCAGGATGCCGATGAATGCGACGCCATAGATCGGCATCAAATGATGGGCGCAGGTCGAGCGGACATCGATCGGGCCGGTGACGATCAACTGGTCATAACGCGCGGCATTGTCGAATTCGGTGATGTTCGGCGGCGCGTTGTAGCGGCCGTAGAGGATCTCCTCGACGAGCATTTTGGCAACCCGCCCCGGCGTATCGCGCGTGTTGTGATCGTTCCGGTGATCGACTTTCAAGATATCAAAGAGCTCTTCGATCTTCCGAGCAGCCTTGGCCATCATTACAGCGCGCTCGGCGTTGTCCAGGTACCCCTCGACGGCTTCATTTCCGAGCCAGGCTGAATTTGGCAGGCAATTCGATTGGGACATGTCGCGTCCAAATGCATCAACGGGGTGGGAGTGATGGTTCCTAGGAGACTAGTAAGTTCAAAACCATTTATTAAGTGGTTGACGGCCTTGGTAAATTTATTAACAATTCAACCTATTTCGTGCGTTAATTGTTTTTAAACGCAGGATATCGAGATCTTGAACCTCGATGGATCTGGAGCCTGTTATGCCAATCGACGCATTGCGACGTGGAATTTGCCTGGGTGCGATCTCGTCCCTCGGCCTGCTCATGACAGCGCAGGCTGGCGCACAGACATTGGCCGCACCGACGGGCAGCGTCATCCTCACGATATCTGGCAAGATCTCGGCGACCAACAACGGCGACACTGCGCAGTTCGACCGCGCCGCCCTCGAGGCGATGGGACTCGTCTCCTTTGAGACCACGACGCCGTGGTACACGGGCCCGCAGAAATTCGAGGGAATCTCGCTCGATAAATTGATGAAATTGATCGGCGCCCAGGGCGACCACGTTCAGGCTATTGCCCTCAACGACTATACGACTGAAATTCCGATCGCCGACTTTGCCAAATATAATGTCATTCTTGCTCTAAAACGAAATAACGAATACATGCCGATTCGCGATAAAGGGCCATTATTCATTGTATACCCTTACGACAGCAACCCGGAACTGCGCAGCCAGAAATTCTACAGCCGATCGGCTTGGCAACTCTCAAAATTGATTGTCCGATGACGGCAAAGTCGACACTATCGAACGGCTAGAACCTTTTCGCGTTTCCCCGAATCGCGAAAATGCCCTAGCCCTTTATTTTATCGCATTTTCTTCACGCGAACCGGCGTCGACTTCGCTCGAAAATGCTCTCGCACCTGGGGAGGACCTTCCGAGGATCGTCTCATGCTGAAGGTGCGGAAAATCGAAATCGTTCTCGGGGCCGTTCTTCTCGGCCTCGTTTTGTCATCACTGTTCGTGTCGAAGCTGATCGTCGACCGTCAGAATCTCATCAGGCAGACCGCTCGCTACAACATAACCTGGCTTGCGAGTCAGGCCGTCGTGGAACTCGAGCGTTTCCAGGAGCGGATCGCGAGCTTCCGCATTCCTTCCAGCGGGGTCAACGCGGACGAGGTGGCGCTGCGCTATCAGATCCTGCTCAACCGGCTCACCCTGCTCAGTTCCGGCGAATTCAAGGAGTTTGTCGACCAAAGCGCGGAGCGCCGCACGACCGTCGACCAATTCCGCCAGGCGCTTACCGAGATCGAGCCCTGGGTCGACAACCTGAACGACGAGAACGTGGGCCGTATCCGCGCCCGGCTGGTGTCGCTCGACCAGAAAATGTCGAGTCTCGCGGCTACGGCCAACCGCATTTCGGGCGATCAGGTCGACAACGATCAACGTCAGCTTCAACGCCTGCATTGGTTCTTTTCCGGCCTGATCGTCACGCTCGTCCTGATATCGCTCGGCCTCGTCCTGCAGCTTCACTTTCGCCACCACTTGCTCAATGAAGCCCACCGCAAGATGCATGTCCTGACGGACGTCCTGAAGGAGGCGAAACACGATCTCGAACTGGCCAACGAGGATATCTCCAGCAAGAACGAGAGCCTGAAGCAGCAAAACGAGATTCTGGTGGTTCGCGACATCGAACTGCGCACCCAGAACCAGCGCTTCGATGCGGCCTTGAACAACATGTCGCAGGGCTTGCTTCTGGTGGACGGCGAACATCGCCTCATCGTCTGCAACGAGCGCTATCGCCAGATCCTCAAATTATCGGCGGCAAGCACCAAGCCCGGGGCAAACCTTGCGGCTATCCATGATGAACACTTCTCGGCCTTGCTCGCACATCAGAAGGTGATCGCATCCGGACCGCGGTCGGCAACATTCTCGTTCGAGCTCGCCGACGGCACCATCTGCTCGGTGTCCCAGCAGCCCATGCCAGACGGCGGTTGGGTTGCCACCTATGAGGATGTCACCGAGCGCCGGCGGTCGGAGGAGCGCATCGCCTATATGGCGCATCACGATGCGCTGACCGATCTGCCGAATCGCGCCTTGTTTCGTGAACATCTCGAGCGTTCGCTCGATCAGGATTGCCGCGAGTCCTGCAGCCTGGCGGTGCTTTATCTCGACCTCGACAGGTTCAAGGCGGTCAACGACACGCTCGGCCACGAACTGGGCGATGCGCTGCTGAAATCGGTGGGCGCCCGATTAAAGGAATCGGTTCGGGAAACCGATATCGTCTCCCGGTTCGGCGGCGACGAATTCGCCGTACTTTGCAGGGGGAGGCCCACCCTCGACGAGCTTCGCCGGATCGCCGGTCGAATCGTCGAACGCATGGGGCAGCCCTTTTCCATCGCCGGCCATGAGATCAGAATCGGCACCTGCATCGGCATCGCGCTGGCCATCAAGGACGGAGACGATTGCGACTCGCTCCTTCGCCATGCCGACATGGCGATGTACGCAGCAAAGAACACCGGCCGCGGCACCTACTGCTTCTATGAAACGCTGATGGAAGAGCAGATCGATGCTCGTCGCGCCTTGGAAGACGCGCTCCGCCACGCGCTTCAGGACGATGAGCTCGAAGTCTATTACCAGCCGATCGTCGACCTGAAATCGATGGAGATCGTCAGTTTCGAGGCCTTGCTGCGCTGGGATCATCCCGGGCGCGGCCGTGTCTCGCCCGACGAGTTCATTCCCGTCGCGGAGGAAACGGGACTCATCGTCGCGATCGGCGAATGGGTCCTGCGGAGAGCTTGTGCCGATGCCACCCAATGGCCGAACGGCACGCACGTATCCGTCAACCTGTCGGCCGTCCAGCTGCGCAACACCGACTTCACCCAAACCGTGTTCAGCGCGTTGGCCGCCACTCAGCTTCCGGCGGACCGGCTAGAACTGGAAATCACAGAATCCGTGCTGCTCCAGGACAGCGACGCGACGCTGGCGACCCTCCACAAATTGCGCGGCTTCGGCATCCGCACATGCATGGATGATTTCGGCACCGGCTTCTCGTCGCTTAGCTATCTGCGCAGCTTTCCCTTCGACAAGATCAAGATCGACCGAACCTTCGTCAAAGACATGGTGAGGCAGGAGGATTGTCGCGCCATCGTCACCTCGATCGCCAATCTGGGTCAGAGCCTGGACATAACCACGACTGCCGAGGGGGTAGAGACCCGCGAACAGCTGGAGGCCGTCATGGCGGTGGGCTGCACGGAGGTGCAGGGCTATTATTTTGGGCAGCCAACCACTGCGCAAAACATCGCGCAGGCCTTTGCCCGATTGGAGAAGATCCGGCTCGCTGTCTGACGGTGGGGTTGGGGTCGCGTTGCGCCAGGTGCGGACGCGGGCTCATTGGCGCGAAGCGGACATTCCAGACCGGGTCGACGGAGGTCTGCTCCTTTCGCGGGCGCTCGACTTTGCCTGAACTCAAACTCAAGCGGCCCTGCCTTCCTTTGGCACCATGGGACTGCGATTGTACGGGCCATGATGCGTGGAAAGGCACGTTACCTCTGGAGATTGTTGGGCATTGCGCTCTTCAGCTTCGGCCTGGACAGCGGAGTTCACGGCCAACCAGGCAGGAGATTGCGGACGTCGCCGGACGTCTTTGTCGATCCGCTGCGATACGGACCGGGTGGCATCTACGCGAAAATTCCCGCTCGGGATGAATTCGGGCGGGATCAACTCGCGATGTTTCGCGCATGGAATCAAAATCCACTGGCAAATCACGAGGCGAACCTTCGCGCCCTCCGACCGATCCTCGCCAAGGTGGTGCGGAAGGCGCAAGCTGACAATCCAGGGCTGCGCTTCGTGATTGGTTCCGGGAGACGTGACCGCAAACAGCAACGCATGGCGGTTGCCTGGGGCTGGTCCATGACACGTGCCAGTTCGCACCGGTCGGGCAAGGCAGTGGACCTATGGCCGCTCGATCAGACGGGACAGATCATCTTTGACCCGGACGTTCAGAACCGGATTGCTGACGCGCTGGAGCAGGCCGCAAGTGAATTGGGCGTATCGCTCCGGTGGGGTGGTCATTTCCATGGCTACAAGCACATGGACCGCTCGCATTTCGAGCTCGTCTCGCCGTAGCCCCGGCAAGCGGTGATCGGCGCAGCCGTCACCGCCCCTAATTCCGGCAGCGCGCCGAGCGCCAGAAGAACTTTTTCGAGAAGCTGTTCGGGCTCTGGGGTTCAGTCATTCAGCCCAGAGCCAAGGTCATTGTTTTCATGGGCCGCGTCTCGGCTGCGCCATGACCAGACATTGAATGTATGCCCAGAACCGGACATCCAACACGTTTCGGAGCATTGAGCGTCGGCAAGGGGTCAGCTAGCCTCCTCACTATGTTTGGCCGGCTCCTGCTCAATCCTTTCGTCAACAGGCATCCCAACAGCCGCATCAATGAGCTGCTGTCCTGAGCCTATCCGGCGCAGCCCACTCTCAGGGACCTAGCCTGAGAACTTCCCACGCCCCATCCACAGCTCCGTGCGACATCTGCTTCGTTTACGGAACCCGCCCGACCATGGTGGATGTCGCACAGCGTAGCGTCCCCTCAATCCGCCGGCGAATCGCCGTCGCCGCTCACCGGTACGCGCGGATCGATCAGCTCCGAATTCAACGCGACAGCACCGCCATGCGGTCGAGGGCGGCAGCGAAGCCTTGCAACGAGATCGAAAATGGCGTGGCGCCACCACCATCGGCGACAGCCCTCACCTTCAGCCCCGTGCCCGCGCGCAGCGCGACCAGCATTGGGGCCTCGAAGGTCACTGAAACGAGGCAACCAGCCGGCACGCAAGTGCGGAAGCGCAGCGGCTGCATCGCAGGCTTGTCATCGATCTGGAAGGTCACGCCGGAGTCGAGCGCAAGGCCGAACGGCAGGACCAGCGTCCCCGACACGGTGTTGCCGTTCGGCGCGTCGAGCTCGATGGCGAGCACCCGCTGACCGTTCTGCTGCGCCTGAACCTGCGACAGCACGCAACGCTTCTGATTGCCCTGCTGCGCACAGGTGGCACGCCAGTCCTTGTAGGTCTCGTTCAGCGAGGATGCCCCACCGGGAAGACCGGACGCAGTGGCCCCGCCAGCCGGTTGACCACTGGATTGGGCCTGTGCGAGTTCGAAGCGTTGCGGGGCGGGATCGTCGTGGCTGTCGGTGATCGAAGCCGCCTGGCTCGGCGTCGAGACGGCGACGCCCGGCACCATATACACTGTCATGCCCGCAGCGATCACCAATACGGCCACCGAGCCGGTTCCAAAGAAGCGGACCTTGCTGCTCATCATGCGAGCGCCTTTCGTTCGTTTGCGCGCTGCGCATTGAGATCGAGCAGACCCTGAAAGCTCTGAAGCGAAGCAAGGTGGAGCGTGGCGAGATCGAGCCAGCCCTTCGCGTGCCAGTCGGTGACGGTCCTAGCGGGCAACGCCCGGAATGCCTTCTCATCCACCGCGCAGAAGCCGTTCAGCATCTGTTGGGCGCCATCGGGAAACTGTATCTGGACTGGTTCGGCATGAGCAGCTTCGCCTCGCCAAGCGCTCTGGCGAACGCGAGCGTGCTGACGACAACGACATGGTAGGCGTGGCAGAAGGCCATGGCCGCCTGCGCCGTCGAAGTTGGCTTGCCTTCTCCGTCGAACAGGCGCTTCCGCGTCCGATCGCGTCGATATCGAAGCAACAAAGCGGTCTGACTTCCGGTCGATGGCCAGCAGCTGCTGCGCCTTGTCGGGTGCCTCGCTCCCGATGAAGGGGTAGCGGCGCACATAGGCCGGAACATGGCTGCGCGCGCCATCCCCCATCGCGTTCGATGAAGAGGTTGCGCCCTTGCCGGATGCCGACAACGGCAAGCGGCGAAGCCACGCCATCCGTCGCGAAGACGATCGGAGAGTGGCGCATGGCGAGGGCAAAACGCGCCGATGCAAAGGGGAACGGCGACGGCCTCGCTCGCAAACCCGAAAATGGTGGACGGTGCGAGACCCACATCGCTGTGGTCTTCAAAGCGCAGGAGCACGGGGTCTCTGTAGAAGAGTGGAAGCGCCGACGTCCCTGTCCCTGCTTGCGTGTCTTTGGTCACAGTCAACTCAGTTTCCAGTTCAGAACGTGACATTGAGGTTGAAGCGAGCGGACTGGTCGGAGAGACCTGAGCCGAACTGGCCGCCATAGGTGACGCCGAGCGTCGCGTTTGGCGAGAGTGCGTAGTCGAGGCCGGCTTCAACCACCGCCGCATTGCGCGCGATCGGAACCCCGCCGGTCGAGAAGGCGTCGCCGCCACCGGCAAAGCGCATCGTCGAGAGCGGCGTCGCATCGCCGAAGGCGTGACGCCAGCCTGCCATGCCCTTGACCGTCACAGCCGCGCCGTTGAGGTCGAAGGTGGTCGAGGCGCGAAGGCCCAATGTCGTGAAGGTCGCATCCGTCGTGGCCCCCTGGCTGGTCAGCGCAGCCGCCCCGCCCCTCTCGGTGAAGCCATCGGTATGGACACTCACATGAGCGAGGTTGGCGAAGGGCTCGAACCGGGTCGCGCCCATGGTGAAGCCGTAGCCGAGCTCGCCGAAGACCTGCGCCGTGCCGGCGTTGTAGTCGCCCTTCAGGCCATTGCCGAAGCCGGGGAACATCACGTTCCGTGAGGTCGAGACGTCATGCCAAGTGTAGGCGGCGCCGGTCCGGAAGGCGAGATCACCCCAGTTCGTGCCGCCATAAAGGCCGACATGGTAATTGTCGCTCGAGCCGGAGGAGTGACGGTCCTTCACGTCGAAGCTGACGCGGCTGTAGCCCGCGACCGCGCCGAAGCGCCAGCTGTCGAACACCGGCGCATCCGCGCCGATGAAGAATCCACCGGTCGAGCGGTTGAGGCGCGCGGCATTGCCGTCGCCATTGGTGTGCCCCCAGGAGCCGAAGCCCTGGCCCCAGACCGCCAGACGATCCGTCGTCGCGGCGACCGCAACCGGCTTGCCGTCGACATAGGTCGTGACCATGCCCTTCGCGGCGCCGGCACTGTCGAAGGCCGCACGGATGCGGTCGTTGATAGCGTTGCGGATGAAGCGGCTATCCTCGACCAGCGCCGACTTCGCCGAAGCGTGGATCTCGCCCGAGAGCTGGTCGAAGGCGTACTGCGCCTGCGGAGCCGACAGGTTCAGCACCGCATTGTAGACCGGGTTGCCTGCCCCAAGTCTCTCGACGCCGCCGCCGGTGGCGATCTGGTTCGGGGTCAGGCCGACGTTCTGGAAGCTGACGACATTCCGCGTCAGCGTCAGATAGACGTTGTTGGCGTCGTAACTGAGCGAGGGATCGAGGAAGGCGAGGTTCGAGGTCACGCCGCTGAAGGTGCCGCTCCGGCCGCCATTGGCAGTGAGGATCGTGTACTGGGTCTGCGGCGCATAGTTGCCCATGTTGGCCAGCACTTTGACCGAGCTGCCGGCGATGGTCGCCGTGCCGCTGGCGACGATCTTGTCCGACTGCCCCGCTGCGTTCACCTCGACCTCGTAGATCGAGCCCGCCGCAAAGATGACGTTTCCGGCGATGTTCAGTGTGCCGATCGAGTTGCCTGGCGCAATCGTGCCCGAAACGTTCACATTGCTCGCCACGCCGCTGCCTTGCAGGCGGCCGCCGGCCAGCACGTCGACGGTGCCGCCGAGTGAGCCGTTGACTGCAAGCGTGCCGCTCTCGATCGTGGTCGTTCCGGCAAAGGCGGAGGAGTTGCCGGTCAGGGTCAGCAGGCCCGCGCCGGCCTTTGCGAAGCTGCCGCTGCCCGAAATCACGCCGGCATAGGTCGCGTTGACCGCCTGGTCGAACCTGAGGGAGGCGCCAGAGCCGAGAGCGGCATTGCCGCCGAAGCGCTCGGCCGAGGTGGCGAGCCCGCCGGCTTCGATCTTCCAGTCGAGCGACGACATCCCGGTCAGGCTCAGAACACCCGCACCGCGCTTGATCATCGCGCCCCGCGAGCCATTGAGCGCCCCGATGTCGCCGGCAAAGGCGGCGTCGGTCGCCTGATTGAAGACGACCGTGCCGGCATTGCTGACATTGCCCGAGATCGAACGGGCATTGCCTATCAGCGTGCCAGCCGTGACGAGGGTGTTGCCATAGGCGTTGGCGCCGTTGTCGAGCCGCAGCGTGCCGCCGCCCTGCTTGATCAGATCGCCACTGCCGGAGACGATCCCGGTCAGGCCAAGCTCGGTGTTGGCTGCCACGTCGAAGCGGCCTGCCTGCGTCAGCGACACGGTGCGCGCGGTATCGAAGCTCGCCATGGTCGAAAGCGCGCCACCGGTGAAGGACAGGCCGCCCGTCGCTGCGCCGAGATTGGCGTCGCGCGACACCGACAGCACACCGCCCGCGATCGTCGTGCCGCCGGTATAGGTGTTGTCGCTGGTCAGGGTGAGCGTGCCGGCGCCGGCCTTGATCAGCGAGGTCCCGTTCCAGCCCGTCGCAAGGTTCGCCGCCCGGTCGGCGAGCGCCACCCCCACCGTGAAGGTGTCGGAGGGATTGGTCAGCGTGAAGGTGCCATGGGCGAGATTGTTGCCGGCGGTCCAGCTCAGGCCGTAGCTTGCGAGGTATTGCAGGCCGTCGCCCGATTTGCGGGTGGACATGGTGAGATAGTCCACCGTGCCGCTGAAGCCGCCGACGGTGACAGGGGCGAAGTCGCCGCTGATCCCCAAGCGGGTATCGATCAGCACTTTGTCGAGTTGGCCCGCATCGCTGATGCCGCTGAGATTGAAGGCGACGCCGTTGCCGATCGTGACGCTGCGGGCCGACAGCGCCGGGCCGTTCGAGCCGGCGACGATGGAAAGCGCGGTGCCATCGGCAAAGGTCGCGGCCTGCTCGAGGCTCACGGTCGCCGGCGTCTGGATCGCCAGCGTGCCGCTGTTCACGGTCAGGTTGCCGCCGAGGGCATTGCTGCCGCCCGCACTGCCGTTGCCGAACTGCAGCCGGCCGGCTGAAACGGTGGTGTCGCCGAAGTAGCTGTTGGTTCCGGTCAGGATCGTCGTGCCCGTACCGATCTGCCGCACGGCGCCGCTGCCGGAGATGGCGCCGGAGAAGGTCACCGCGTCGGAGCGGTTGAAGGCGAGCACACCGTTGTTGGCGACATCGCCGAGGATCGAGCCGCTCGTGCCACCGCTGCCGAGTTGCAGTGTGCCGCCGCTGATCGTCGTGCCGCCCGTATAGCCACTGTTTCCGGTCAGGATCGTCGTGCCCGTACCGATCTGCCGCACGGCGCCGCTGCCGGAGATGGCGCCGGAGAAGGTCGCCGTATCGGAGCGGTTGAAGGCGAGCGTGCCGTTGTTGGCGACATCGCCGAGGATCGAGCCGCTCGTGCCACCGCTGCCGAGTTGCAGTGTGCCGCCGCTGATCGTCGTGCCGCCGGTATAGCCGCTGTTTCCGGTCAGGATCGTCGTGCCCGTACCGATCTGCCGCACGGCGCCGCTGCCGGAGATGGCGCCGGAGAAGGTCACCGCGTCGCTGCGGTTGAAGGCGAGCGTGCCGTTGTTGGCGACATCGCCGGCGATCGAGCCGCTCGTGCCGCCACTGCCGAGTTGCAGCGTACCGCCACTGATCGTCGTGCCGCCCGTGTGGCCGCTGTTTCCGGTCAGGATCGTCGTGCCCGTGCCGATCTGCTGCATCGCGCCGCTGCCGGAAATGGCGCCGGAGAAAGTCACCGCATCGGAGCGGTTGAAGGCGAGCACACCGTTGTTGACGACATCGCCCAGAATCGAGCCACTCATGCCGCCATTGCCGAGTTGCAGCGTGCCTCCCGAGATGACCGTGCCGCCGGTATAGGAATTATCCGCCGAGAGGACCAACGTGCCCGAACCGGCCTTGGTCAGCGATCTGCCATCCCAGCCGGTCACAGGATTGGCCGCCCGATCGGTGAGCGCCACCCCCACCGTGAAGGTGTCGGAGGGATTGGTCAGCGTGAACGTGCCATGCGCCAGATTGTTGTTGGCCGTCCAGCTCAGGCCGAAACTGGCGAGATATTGCAGATGATCTGCCGAAATGTGGGTCGAGAGGGTGAGATAATCTACCGTCCCGCTGAACCCGCCCACTGTCACCGTGCCGAAATCGCCGTCGAAGCCGTTGCGCGTGTCGATCAGCACCTTGTCGAGCTGACTTGCATCGCTGACGCCGCTGAGATTGAAGGCGACGCCCGTTCCAAGCATGAGGCTATCGGCGGTAAGCGAGGGACCGCCGGCAGTGGCGCCGATCGACAGCGTGGTGTTGTCGCCAAAAGTCGCAACCTGAGCGACGCCCAGGGTCGCCGACGTCTGGATCGCCAGCGTGCCGCCGGCCACGATCAGATTGCCGCCGAGATTGTTGCTGCTGCCGCCCGCACTGCCGTCGCCGAACTGCAACCGGCCGCCGGAAACGAGGGTGTCGCCGGCATAGGTGTTCGTGCCTGTCAGGATCGTGGTGCCCGCACCGGTCTGGCGCACCATGCCGCTGCCGGAAACATCGCCGGAGAAGGTCATCGCATCGCTGCGGTTAAAGGCGAGCGTGCCGTTGTTGACGACATCACCGACGATCGAGCCGCTCGTGCCGCCACTACCGAGTTGCAGCATGCCGCCGCTGATCGTCGTGCCGCCCGTGTAGCCGCTGTTTCCGGTCAGGATCGTCGTGCCCGTACCGATCTGCCGCACGGCGCCGCTGCCGGAGATGGCGCCGGAGAAGGTCGCCGTATCGGAGCGGTTGAAGGCGAGCGTACCGTTGTTGGCGACATCGCCGACGATCGAGCCGCTCGTGCCGCCACTGCCGAGTTGCAGCGTACCGCCGCTGATCGTCGTGCCGCCCGTGTAGCCGCTGTTTCCGGTCAGGATCGTCGTGCCCGTGCCGATCTGCTGCACCGCACCGCTGCCGGAGATGGCGCCGGAGAAGGTCATCGCATCGCTGCGGTTGAAGGCGAGCGTGCCGTTGTTGGCGACATCGCCGACGATCGAGCCGCTCTTGCCACCACTGCCGAGTTGCAGCGTACCGCCGCTGATCGTCGTGCCGCCCGTATAGCCGCTGTTTCCGGTCAGGATCGTCGTGCCCGTGCCGATCTGCTGCATCGCGCCGCTGCCGGAAATGGCACCGGAGAAAGTCACCGCATCGGAGCGGTTGAAGGCGAGCACACCGTTGTTGACGACATCGCCCAGAATCGAGCCACTCATGCCGCCATTGCCGAGCTGCAAGGTGCCGCCATTGATCGTGGTGCCGCCGGTATAAGTATTGATCCCCGACAGCGTCAGTGTGCCGGTGCCAGTTTTGACCAGCGAGCCGCCTGTGCCGGAGATCACGCCGCCCACCTCGGTCGAGAGATTGTTCGAGCCGGCGGTCAGTTCGTTGGCGCCAAGCAGATAGGAGCCGCCGCCTGCGATCGAGCCGGCGGTGAGTTTTTTGTCACTGGCGGCACCCGTCGAGCCCGAGAAATCGACAGTGCCAGCCGAGCCATTGATGATCTCGGCGCCACCGGCGTTGCTGTTGTGGAGAAACACCAGGCTGGAGTTGTTGATCATCCTGGCGTTGCCGGCCGCGCTGGTGGAGCGGAAAGTCAGGGTGCCGTTGTTGGTGATCGCCGAGCTGCCGGCGCCGCTCGCGTCGTAGAATGTGAGATCGCTATTGTTGGTCATGCTGGCGCCGCCGGCCGTACTCGTGTCGTAGAAGGACAGCGTGGCGCCATTTGTGATGCTAGCATTGGCTGCGGAGCTTGCATTGTGGAAGTTCAGAAAACCGCTGTTGTTGGCAATCGTGGCGGTGCCGGCAAGGCTGTCGTTGTAGAATAACAGATTGCTGTTGTTGGTGATGTTGCTGCCGCCGGCCGAGCTCGTATCGTGAAATTCGAGGACATTGTTGTTGGTCGCGACAGCACTGCCGGCGCTGCTGGTATTGTAGAAATAGAGTTCGCCGCTGTTGGTTATGGTGGTGCTGCCGGCACTGGTTCCATTCTGGAAGTTGGTTGTGCCGGTATTCGTGATACCGATGATGCCCGTGGTGGTGGTATTGGTGACGGTGAATGTACCAGCGCCGTTCACATTGATCTGGCCCTGGATCGAGCCGGCGGTGCCAGCGGTGCCAAGTTGCAAAATGCCGGCGTTGATCGTGGTGCCGCCGGTGTAGCTGTGGCTGCCGGTTAGAATCGTCGTCCCGGGACCGCCTCTGGTCAGCTGCGCTGCGCCGGAGAGTGTTGCGCCAACCGTGCCGTCGCCCCAGAGGTTGAACGCGTTCGCGGCTTCGATTGTGCCAGTGCCGCTTATGCTGCCGCCATTGAATGCGAGGATTTGCAGGCTGAGCTTGCGGCCTGCGCCGATATTGAGGGTCGCCGCGCCTGAATTTGTGAATGTGGAGACGCCAAACATGTCGCCGCCAGTGAGCGACACCGAACCGTTGCCCTGGTTGTTGATGTTGCTCGTCTGGACATCAACATCGCCGCCGAGAACCTTGATCTGGCCGCTGTTGTTGACGTTGTAACCAGCCCCAGGGGAAAGTATCGCCGTGCCGCCGGGGCCATTGAAGTTGATGATGCCGCCAGCGTTGTTGTTGATGTCGCCATTGTCCATCACGACGCCGTCGGTACCGACATTGATGGTGGCATCGTTATTCAGCGTGTTGCCGGTGCCGAAAAGTGTGGCACCGGTCCCCAGGTTGATTATCCCTCCACCGGCATTCCAGATGGTTCCGGCGGACAGCATGTTGCCGTCACCGATGTTGATCGTGCCGCCCGCATTGTTGAGGCTCGTAAAGCCGGTGGCATTTCCGGCAGCACCCAAGGCGAGCATGACACCTGCATTTGCATTGAGAACATTGTTGTAAGTGCCGGAAATCTCCGTGCTGCCGCCGACCAGTTCGATCACGCCGATATTGCTGCCGGTCAGCGCCGTGACGCTGTTCGTGCCGCCGGTGATGACGATCGCGGAGGAGAGGTTTCCCGACAGGCCGCCGGCGCCGCCGCGCGCGCCGCCCTGAATGCTCCCGCTGTTGATGATGGTCAGGTTCTGGCCAATGATGCCGTAACCGCCGGCCTGCGGGCGATAGGGCTGGGAGTTCAGGAAGTCCGTTCCCCCGCCGCCGCCCTGGATCGTCCCGGAATTGGTGATCGTCAGCCCGCTGGAGGCGGTGGCGGTGATGCCGTTGCCGCCATTGCCGCCCGCGCCGTTGCCCGAGAAGTCGGCGAAGGGATTGGTGATGCCCGGCCCGACAACGGCTGCGCCGCCGCCGCCCTTGCCGCCCGCTATCACGCCTGAATTGGCAAGGCTGGCTCCGGTCGTGACAATGAGGCCGGACCCGCCGCCGCCGCCACCACCGCCGCCCGCATAGTTCCACGACTGCGCATAATTCGCGGAGCCGGACCCACCATCGCCGCCATTGCCACCCTTGATCGTAGCGTTGTTGGTAAGGTCAGTCGTCAGCGTGAGGCCCGCCCCACCCGCGCCGCCGCCGCCGCCGCCGGCGCCCAGGCCGTAGCCTCCGCCACCGCCGCCGCCGCCGTCCGATCCCCCTCCCGAGCCGCCACGGTTGCCCGAGCCGCCGGTCGAGCCGCCGCCGCCGTTCGACCCGGTCGTCGAGCCGTCCCCTGCAAGGCCCGCCGACGCGCCGCTGCCCGCAGTCGAATAGTTCGGCGCATTGCCGCCGGTCCCGCCATTCTGGCCGATACTGTCCGCCAGCGCAGGTCCCGCCGCGAGGATCAGCGCCAACGGCGCGACGGAGTTCGCAAGCGCCGCAGCCAAAGAGGCGACGACGACACCCGATGCAGGCACACGCAGCGCGGAGCGGCTGGCGCGCGCCTCGGAAATTCTGACAGCACTCACCGCGATACCCCGCGCGCTTTGGCGCCGGTATCGCCGCGGCCGGGAGAGGGTACCCAGGTGGCACCGCGTCGAAGCCGGATGCAGGTCACCGTCAGCGCCGTGGAGGCCAGCAACGCGGCGCGCAACAGGTCGCCCATGACGCCGCGCGCCGAAGCCGAATGCACCCGTGAAGACATCGTTCCCCCAGCCTGGAAGCGGGACTTGTGTTCCCGCAGCGCATCCAGGCGTCATGCCTTTTCCGCGCTTCCCGCGATCGAGCCCCGCGAGCGCGTTCGTTGTGTTCCTGCGCCTTATGTCAGCGCTGGCCGGAAGGGTCCTGAAAGGGCGGCGGGGGAATTCTGAAATTTCGCTGAAATTTTCTTTTTCCTGAGGGAATCCGAATGACTTTTGAGGAATCTGCGTGCTTTTGGCAGGATGCCGCGGTTCTGTGGCATCGCTGGAGAAGGGGGGCAGGTGCTCAGATTCGCAGGATTTGAAGTCGATCAGCAGCGTTCCGAGCTGCGGGGCCCCGATGGCGGGACGATCAAGCTGCGGCCGAAGGCTTTCGATCTGCTGTGGCTGTTCGCCGCCAACCCAAGGCGAATCATCAGCAAGCACGAACTGATGGAGGCGGTCTGGCCGAGCGTCCATGTCAGCGACGACAGCCTGTTCCAGTGTATCCGGGAGCTTCGGACCGCGCTGGGCGATGACAAGCGCCAGTTGATCCGAGCCGTCTCCGGTCGGGGCTATCTGTTAGAGGCCGCGGTATCGGACACAACGGATACGAGCGCGCGGGAAGACGCCGCCCCGGCTGTTGGACCCGAAACGGAAAGCGAACTGGCCGGAAGCTGGCTCGATCTCAAGATGCGGCGCCGCGCCGCACTCTTGACCATGGCGGGGCTCGGCGTGTCGGCTTTGGCGGCGGCCGCGACGCGGCTTCCCCGTCTCTTCGCGGGCTCGCGCCCGACCGTCGCCGTGATCCCCGTGACAACCGCGAGCAATGACCCGCTGGCCGCCCGGATGGCGGCCGGCGTCACCCGCGACCTGACCGACGGCCTGGCGAAAATCGAGACGATCCAGGTGATGATCCCGCCCGGCGGCGCCGTACCGGCCACCGATCTCGTCGTGAGCAGTGAACTGGAGAAGACCGAAGCAGCGTGGAATTTGCGCGTGCGCATGACCGAGCCGACGACCGGCGCGGTCAAGTGGACCACATCGGTGTCGGTCGGCCTGACCGGCACCGACGCGCAACTCCAGCAGACCCGCCTGACGGCCGGCATGGGCCACGCGCTGGCGCTGCGCATCAACGTGCTTCTGAATTCAGGAGAACGCTCGGCCGACGGCTTGCCGGCGGGCAGCACCAAAGTCGCCATAGAACAAGCAACGGCCTCGATCAACCAAACGACGCTGGAGCGCTTTCGTGCCGCGCAGGCGATGCTGGAACAAGCCCTCGCCGACGACGCCGGCAATGTCGACCTGCAAGTTGCACTCGCAGCATTTCAACTGCGCGGGATTCAGATGGCCTGGTTCCCTGCTGCGGAGCGCGAGTCGGTCGAGAACCGCGTCGGCGTGATCATGGAACGCGCGTTGCGCGCGCAGCCCAATTACATCCCGGTGCTCCAAACGCATTGCCGGTTTCTGTCGACGACCAACCGCTTCGTCGAAAGCCTGGTGGCATGCGGCAAGGTACTCGCCCTCGATCCATGGGACGGAAGCGCGTTGTACCTCACCGGACTTTCCCAGATCTTCCTGGGCCGTTTCGACGACGCGCTCGCAACATTCAAGCAAGCGGATCGGTTCGATACGCCACAGGTCGCTCGCTGGACATGGGCGATCGGAGCGGGCTTGGCCTGCCTGCTCATGGGCCGCGCCGAAGAAGCATTGCCCTGGCTGCAGCGATCGATCGCCATCACGTCGGCCAGCGGACGCACGCATTTGCTGCTGGCAGCCGCCTATCAGCAATTGGGCCGAACCGACGACGCTAGGGCGGCCGTCGCCAAGGCCCTCGAACTGAGACCAGGTTCGACGGCACGCAATGTGCCGCCGCCCACCAGCAATACGAGCCCGGTGTATCTCAAGGCCTCCGAACGAGTCGTGAGCCTTATGATCGCCGCCGGGCTGCCTGAGAGCTGACAACACGCGACAGCGGAACAAGCACTTCCAAAGATCACTACACGCCAGCTTGGCCTCACCGCCGGAATGCTCGTCGGATTGCCCGAAAGCAGTCGTTTCGGACGTCGGGAATGGGCTGCTTTTGACCGTTCAGCGGCTCGCCGCGAATGTCGCAGTTGGGTCGTGACCGGCCCTCGAGCACCTTTCCTGAATGTCGGCTTTCCGGCGCCGGGCCAGAGTCAACTATTGGCGCAACCCAGCGCGGTGATGTCAGGCAGTCATCCTGCTCGCTCTACACCCGGCCCCCTGCGAGGGTCCCTGCGTCCTCGCTGATGTCCGTGCCCTTTTCCTGCTGACGCTCTGCGTCGCATCGGCGCCCCCAGTTTACCCCCGGCACGGCTCCGGGGGCGGGTCTGCAAACAGCGTCCTGGCCATGAAGCCGACGAAGGCTGCGATCTTGGGTAAGGTGTGACGGCTTGCCGGCCAAAGGATGCGGAACGCGCCGACATCGGCGATGTGCTTGTCGAGCACGCTCACTAGCGTTCCATTCGCCAGTTGCCGCCGCACCGCGAAGAACGGCAGGCAGGCGAGGCCGAAGCCTTCTTCGGCGAGGCAGATCTGCGGCTCCAGCGTGCTCGCCACGCTGGTCACGGGCAAGTCGATGACGATCTCCTCACCGTCCCGACTCAGGGGCCAGCGCTCCAGCTTACCGGTCGAGGGGAAGCGGTGATGGTGGCAGGCATGTGCCATCAGGTCCTCGGGATGCTGGGGCGTTCCCCTAGCTGCGAGGTAATCGGGCGATGCGACGATGCGGTGCGAGAAGGTGCCGAGGCTGCGTGTCATCAACCGCGAATCCTCGGCCGCGCCAGTGCGGATCACGGCATCGAAGCCTTCGTCGATCACATCGACCAGCCTGTCGGTAAAGTCGAGATCAAGCTCGATCTCCGGATAGGCGCGCATGAAGGCCATCACCGCCGGCATCATCAGCATGCCGATCAGTGGCAGGCTGACGCGCAGCTTCCCGCGCGGCGCCTCGCGCGTATGCGACAATTCGAGCTCGGCCGCCTCGATCTCGCAAAAGATTTTCCGGCAGCGCTCGAGAAAGAGCGAGCCCTCCGGCGTCAGCGTGATCGAACGCGTCGAGCGGTGGAACAGCCTGACGCCGAGCCGCTCCTCCAGCCGCGCCACCGCCTTGCCGATTGCCGAGGCCGAGACGCCGAGTTGGCGTCCCGCGGCGACGAAGCTGCGCGTTTCGGCCGCCTGCACGAACGCACTCAAGCCCGCCATCTGGTCGATCATCAGTGCCGCCTCCGATTGCGGATATAAATGTCCGCTAAGAGAGGAGCTCTAGCTTATTTTTCCGTCACGCGTCGAAGGCTAACGTCGGGGTCGATCGAACCCCGACAGGCTGGCAGGCGGCATGATGACCAGAGCTAATATTTGCAATGGCGTTGCCATTGGACCGTCCGCGTCGGCGCTGCTTCCGCTGTCGGGGCTGCTAGCGCTGGCGACGGCGGCCTTCATCACCATCCTGACCGAGGCATTGCCGGCCGGGCTGCTGCCGCAGATGAGCTCCGATCTCGAAATCTCGCCATCGCTCGTCGGCCAGCTCGTCACCGCCTATGCCGTAGGCTCGCTCGCCGCAGCAATCCCACTCACGGCGGCGACGCAGGGGCTGCGCCGCCGGCCACTGCTCTTGGCTGCGATCGCGGGTTTTGCCGTCGCGAATACGGTAACGGCGGTCTCGACCGATTATGGACTGACGATAGCCGCGCGCTTCGTCGCCGGAGTGTCGGCCGGGCTTCTCTGGGCGCTGGTCGCCGGTTATGCGGCGCGCATGGCGCCCGCCCATTTGCGCGGTCGCGCCATTGCGATCGCCATGGTCGGGACGCCGCTCGCGCTGTCGCTCGGCATCCCCGCCGGCACCTTCCTCGGGACGGCGCTGGGCTGGCGCCCGCTGTTCCTGGGCATGAGCGGGCTGACGCTCCTGCTGATCGTCTGGGTGTTGTGGCAGGTGCCGGACTTCGCAGGCCGGGCGGACAGCCGGCGCGCAAGCTTGCGGGAAGTCTTCCTGCTGCCCGGCGTCGCACCGATCCTGCTGGTCACGCTGCTCTTCGTGCTCGCCCATAATATCCTCTACACCTACATCGCGCCCTTCCTGTCGGTCGCAGGCCTCGGCGCCCGCGTGGACATCGCCCTGCTCGTCTTCGGGGTGGCGGCGCTCGGCGGCATCGCGCTCACCGGCATGTTGATAGACCGGCGCCTGCGCAGCCTCGTGCTCGCCAGCACGGCATCGTTCAGCGCCGTCAGCCTTGTGCTCGGCCTGTGCAGTGCCGAGCCAGGCGCGGTCCTGACGGCGATAGCGGTCTGGGGTCTCGGTTTCGGAGGCGCTGCGACGCTCTTCCAGACGGCTCTCGCCCAGGCTGCCGGAAATGCCGCTGACCTGGCGCAGGCGATGCTGGTCACGGTCTGGAACGCGGCCATCGCCGGCGGCGGCCTGATCGGCGGCCTCCTGCTCGACGAACTCGGGGTCGGATCCTTTCCCTGGGCGTTGCTAGCCCTGTTGGTTCCGACGCTGCTGATCACGCTTACGTCGCGCCGCCACGGCTTTCCAGCGGTCTGAGCCGTCCCCTCCAATTTCTCTCAGGCGACGAAGGAACAGCCATGCATGCACGCGCTCCCGCCCCATCTCCGGATCTCTCTGCCCGCATCGACGCGGCGATCGCTCGCGCCATCGACGAGAAGCGAATCGTTGGCGCGGTCGTTCTCGTCGCCCGCGACGGCGAGACCGTCTATCGCCGCGCCATGGGTCTGGCTGACCGCGAGTTGAATGTACCAATGCGCGAGGACACCCTCTTCCGGCTCGCCTCGGTCTCAAAGCTCTTCGTTTCGGTCGCTGCCATGGTGTTGATCTCGCAAGGGAGGCTCTCGCTCGACGCCCCGGTCACGACATGGCTGCCGGAGTTCCGGCCCACCTTGCCTGACGGCTCCGCGGCGACCATCACCATCCGGCATCTGTTCACCCACACGGCCGGGCTGGGCTACGGCTTCCTCGAGCCGGAGGACGGTCCCTATCACCGCGTCGGTGTCTCCGACGGGATGGACCGCGCGGAGATTTCACTGCATGAGAATCTGCGGCGACTCGCTTCGGTGCCACTGCTCTTCACCCCCGGCACGGCATGGCTCTATTCACTGTCAATCGACGTGCTCGGCGCAATCGTGTCGGCGGCGTTTGGCGGGTCTCTTCCTGTGGCCATCGGTGCGCTGCTCGCACGACCGCTCGGCCTCGCCGATACCGGCTTTGTCGTGCCGGATCCCGCCAGGCTCGCGGCAGCCTATGCCGATGACAGCCCGGCGCCGCGCCGCATGTCTGAACCTGACCGCATTCCGATGCTCGAAGGACTCGCCGACATCGTCATGGATCCGTCGCGGGCGTTCGATCCTGAGGCTTTCCCCTCGGGCGGAGCTGGCATGATCGGCCGGGCGGATGAGACCCTGCGCCTGCTCGAGGCGCTGCGAAAGGGTGGGGAGCCACTGCTGCCGACCGCGCTGGTTTGCGAGATGGGGCGTGTGCAGACTGGAGAGGTCGCCGTCGCCGGCTGGCCCGGCTGGGGCTATGGCCTCGGCTTCTCGGTGCTGAAGGACGCCGCCGCGGCCGGCACCTCGGAATCACCCGGCACCTGGCGCTGGGGCGGCGCTTATGGCCATTCCTGGTTCGTCGACCGAGCCCGCAAGCTCAGCGTCGTCGCCTTCACCAATACCGCTCTGGAAGGCATGTCCGGAGGCGGGCGCTTCCCTCAGGAGATTTGCCGGGCAATTTACGGTGGCTGACGCAACCGTTCCGGCGTCATTCCGGTGCCCGACAAAACTCTGCTTCTGGGCAGATCCTCAAGTTCTGCGAATGGCGCGGATCGGCAGAAACTGAGTGTGCCGCCGAAATTCTGTTCCCCACCCCAAGCAGACGCTCGGAAGCCTCCCCTAATCGCTCGCCGCCTTCTTCGGCCGGACCGGTCCCTCCACCGCCGGCAGCGACTTCAGATACTCCGCCATCGCCATCCGGTCGGCATCGGGGAGCTGCGCCATGTTGCGCACCACCGCCGCCATCGAGCCGCCGACATTGTCGAAGCTCGGGGTGAAGCCGGTCTTGAGGAGCTCGGCGATCTCCTCCTTCGACCACTTCGCCAGACCGTTCTCGGACTGGGTGATGTTCGGCACCCAGCCCTTGCCCTCCGGATCCGGCCCGCCGGCAAGGCGCGTCGCCGGAATGATGGCGCCGAGCGCGTTGCGGGCTGAGTGGCACTCGGCGCAGTGGCCGGGGCCGTTGACGAGATAGGCGCCGCGGTTCCAGGCCTCGCTCTTGGTCGGGTCGGGCCGGAACGACGCACCTTCGAAGAACAGAAGCTTCCAGCCGCCGACCATGCGGCGGATATTGAACGGGAACGGCAGGTCATGCGGCGGTGCCCTGCCCTCGACCGGCGCCAGGGTGCGGATATAGGCGAAGAGATCAGCCAGCGCCTTAGGCGGCATCAGCCGGTAGGAGGTGTAGGGGAAGGCCGGGTAGAGATGCTGGCCGCGCGGCGAGACACCAGCCGCCATCGCATCGACGAAGTCCTGCACGCCCCAATTGCCGATGCCGTCGCGCGTATGCGGCGAGATGTTGGGCGCATGGAAGGTGCCGAAGGGCGAGGCCATTGCCAATCCGCCGCCGAGCTTCAGCTTGTCGTCCTGGCCGGGCGTGGCATGGCAGGAGGCGCAGCCGCCCGCCGCGAACAGCAGCTTGCCGTTCTCGATATCCGCCGCCGGCAGCGCGCCGATCTCCGGCGACGGTGAGACGACGCGCGGATCGGTGAGGACGTAGAAGCCGGCGAAAGCAAGAGCCGCCAGCACGACGAGGGTCACGAACAGGCGGCGCAGCAACAGCATCGGCATCTCCACAAGGCGCAGGCGGCGGAATCCGAACCGGAAGACGGCAAGCCACCAGTCTCGAACCGCGACAGTTCTAACGTGGCGCAGTCGCGATGGCTCCCGCAAGCCGGGAAAATCAGGTCATGAAAAAGCGGGCGGCCAATGCAGCCGCCCGCTTGCGATCTTTTGCAAAGGCGGCAGGCCGCCTCACTTCTTGATGCGATAGGCCTCGTGGCAGCCGCCGCAGTTCTTGGTCGCGGCGCCGAAGGCGGTGCGGAACCCGTCGAGGCTGGTCACGCTGGCGCCGGCCGCCGCATCGCTCTCGAACTTGACAAAGGCGGCCTTGAAGCCGGCCTGGTCTTCCCAGATCTTCGGCGCGGCGGTGGTTTCGCCGCCGGTCTTGGAATTGTCGGGGAAGAGGGCCGGCGCCTTCTTGGCGGCATCGGCATAGGTCTTGAAGACCGCCTGCGCCTTGGCGGAGTCGAAGGGAGCCTCGCCCTTGGCCATAGCCGCGCCCTCGCGCGTGGCAGCACCGAGCGCCTTCATCGCCTGCTGGCGCTCCGCGATCGGGTTTGACTGCGCCATGACGGCGGTGAGGCCAAGCCCAAGGCCGGCGAGCACGAAAGCGGTGCGGATCATTCAGTTTCCCTTCAAGACGAGCCGGCGCCGAATGGCGCCGTTTAGAACGCGTCCAGATCAAACGATGATCGCGACGTAAGCCAAGTCGCTTTTGCGTGAATGGGTTTGCATCGATGCAAACCAGCCCTTGCATCAAAGCCGGTAACCAGCCTCCTTCAGCGCGGAGAACACCTTGAGCGGCGTCGCCGGCATGTCCATCGCCTTGATACCGGCGGCGCGGTCGAGCGCATCGACCACAGCGTTCATCACGGCCGGACAGGCGCCGATCGCGCCGGCCTCGCCCGCGCCCTTCACACCCATGGCATTGGTGAGGCAGCGGACATTGCGCGTCTCGAAATGGAAGTTCGGAATGTCGACCGCCCGCGGCAGGGCGTAGTCCATGAAGGTCGCGGTCAGCATCTGCCCATCGGGATCGAAGCGGATCTCCTCCATCAGCGCCTGACCGATGCCCTGGGCCGAGCCGCCATGCACCTGCCCCTGCAGCATCAGCGGATTCAGCGTCACGCCGAAATCGTCGACCACGACATAGTTAAGGATCTGGGTCGCCCCGGTGCCGGGGTCGATCTCCAGCTCGCAGACATGCGTGCCGTTCGGATAGGTCGCCTCCGGCGGCGTCCAGCTCTGATGGACCTTGAGCATGGTCGGCGTCGCGCCCGGCAGCGCCGCAATGGCGGCGAGGTCGAGCGACTTGTCGGTGCCAACGATCCGGACCGCACCGTTGGCGACCTCGAGATCGCCCACCGCCGCCTCGAGCTTCTCCGAAGCGAGCTGCTTGAGGTTGTCGGTCAGGATCTCCGTCGCCTTGTTCAGCGCCGCACCACCCACGGGGATCGAGCGGGAGCCGCCAGTGCCGGAGCCGGTCTCGACCCGGTCGGTATCGCCCTGCACGACGCGGATGCGGTCCATCGGGATGTCGAGATGCTGCGAGACGAGCTGCGAATAGGCCGTCTCATGCCCCTGCCCGTTCGACTGTGTGCCGATCAGCACGGTGACCGTGCCGTCCTTCTCCAGGATCACGGTCGAGCTCTCGGGGCCGCCGCCGCCGCAGGCTTCGATATAGCTGGCCATGCCGATGCCGCGGATCTTGCCGGCCTTGGCCGAAGCCTTCTGGCGGGTCTTGAAGCCCGTCCAGTCGGCCACATCCATGGCTCGACGCATATGGCCCTCGAACTCGCCGGAATCGTAGACCGGGCCGGTCTGCGTCTTGTGCGGCATTTCGGAGGGCTTGACGAAGTTGAGCGCCCGCACCGCATCCGGCGTCTTGCCGGTCTCGCGGGCGATGGCATCGACCAGCCGCTCGATCAGATAGGCCGCCTCCGGCCGCCCGGCCCCGCGATAGGCATCGACCGGGGTGGTATTGGTCAGCACGCCGCGGAAGACAACATGCACGGCGGGGATGTTGTAGCAGCCCGGCGTCATCGTGGTGCCGACCCACGGGATGAAAGGCCCATACTGCGAGAGGTAGGCGCCCATCTCGGCCGAGAGATCGACCTTGAGGCCGATGAACCGGCCCTTGGCGTCGAGCGCCATCGTCGCCGTCGTCAGATTGGCGCGGCCATGGGTGTCGGCGAGGAAATGCTCGTTGCGATCGGCGACCCAACGCACCGGGCGCTTCAGCTTCTCGGCCGCGATCATCGCCAGCGGATATTCGCGGTAGAGGAAGATCTTGGTGCCGAAGCCGCCGCCGACATCCGGCGTCACCACGCGGATGCGCTTGGGATCGACCTTGAGCACATAATTCGCAATCAGGTTGCGCATGTCATGGCTGCCCTGGCTGCCCAGCGTCAGCGTCCAGCGCTTGTCGGCCTTGTCGTATTCGGCGATGCAGGCGCGCGTCTCCATGTAGTTGGAGGCAAGCCGATTGTTGACGACGGTCAGCGAGACCGTGCGTGCCGCCTTGGTGAAGGCCTTCTCGGTCTTCTCGCGGTTGCCCTGCTCGGCGACGAAGGCGACATTGCCCGCTCGGTCGGGCCAGACCTGCGGCGCATCTTCCGCCAACGCCTCCGCGATGCCGGTCACGGCCGGCAGCGGGTCCCAGTCGATCTCGATGGCTTCCGCCGCGTCTCGGGCCTGCGCCAGCGTCTCGGCGACGATGAAGGCAACGGCCTCGCCGACATGGCGCACGGTGTCGGTCGGCAGCACCGGAACCGGGAGAGATTGCGACATCTCGCCCGAGACGGTCTTGACGTGTCCCTTGCACGGCAGGTCGCCATACTCAGCGACATCCTTGCCGGTCAGGATCAGCTTCACGCCCTTCAGTTTCCGGGCGGCCTCGGCGTCGCCGATGCTGAAGCGGGCATGGGCATAGGGCGAGCGCAGGACGAAGGCGTGTAGCGCGCCTTCGACGGCGGTGTCATCGGTATATCGGCCGGTGCCGGTCGTCAGACGCTGATCCTCAACCCGCCGCACCGGCTGGCCGAAACCGAATTTCATGGGACGCATGAGGCATATCCTCAGTTAGGTCTAACGCGCTTTCCGATCAGGATGGACCACAGGCGCCCTCATTGCGAGCGCAGCGAAGCAATCCAGGGGGACGTAGAGCTCAGCGGCCCCTGGATTGCTTCGTCGCTTCGCTCCTCGCAATGACGATCCTGCCTCATCAAGAACTTCTCTCATGAAAGACTGAAACAGAAATCGCGCCACGTCAGCCCCGGCACGTGCCGCGCCGGGGATGCGTCGCACGCATTACCCTCAGCGCGATGTGCGGATCGCCGTCTCCGAGAGCGAAACCATGGTGTTGTAGTTGTTGACGATCCAGTTGGCGTCATTGGCCGCCCCACGCCGGACATCGCCCTTGCTCTTGGCGAGCTTTTCACTGAAGTCGCGCAGCTTGCCCAGCCAGGAGCTCGCCTGGCTCTCGATGAAGGGCACGCCGCCCGGATTCTTCTCCTTGAAGGCATCCATCTCGCGGATCGCTCCGGCATAGTCGCCAATCGCGGCATTGAACGTCTTGAGATCGACGACCGGCTGCTCGTTGCTCGGCATCAGATCCATCACGGCGCGCGCATTGATCATGATGTTGCGCACCTGCCAGCGCGCGGAACGCCCCTCGCGCTGCTCCACCGAGGCGAGTTCGCGCTGGTCGAGCCCGCGCTTGTAGACGCGCATCAGCGCATCGAGCTTGGCGCGCTCATCGAGGAAGGCCTTGGCCGCCGGCACCATCGCCGCATGCAGCTTCTGCCCCTCGGCGAGATTGTCGTCGCGATAGTCCTTGCGGTCGTAATAGCGCTCGGCGCGGGTGATCAGCGGCGCCAGCTCCTGATAGGCCTTGATATAGCGGCCCATGGTTTCGTCGATCGCCGGCAGCTTCGGCTCGCGCGCCATCGCCTCCTCGGCCTTCTTGATCTCGCCGTTGACGTCATAGAGGCTGTAGAGCCCGTAGGTGATGTAGCGCTCCTTGCCGGTCGGGCCCTTCTTCACGTCGACCCAGCTGCCGTAACGCTCCCAGGACTGGATGGCGCGCAGCGTGCGGTTCATCAACGCCGTATAGGCGTTCGACTTGGTGATCGCGGCCTGGAGATCGTCATCCTGCGCTTTGCTCGCGCTGCCAGCCGGAACGGTCGCCCCGCCTTGCGCCCAGACAGCCGCGGGCGTGGAGAGGATCAGTGCGGCAGCGCAGGCGGCACCACGGAGAAATGCTCGGGTCGTCATGTATCCAATTTCCGTCGTCTACAGCATGTCGCGCGGATCGGGCCTGAGCCTCAGTCCTCCGCGATCGGCTCGCCATGCATCAGCCAGTCCTTGAAGCCGCCGGCATAGTGGCTGTCGATGTCGAGGCCGGCCGATTGCGCGAACTCCAGCGCCCGCCGCGAGCGGACGCCGGCGGCGCAGGAGAGCACGACGCGCTTGCCAGGCTCGTTCGGCAGGTCGGCCGGATCGAACTGCGAGAGCGGCCGCGAGACCGAGCCCGGAATATGCCCGGCCGCGAATTCATGCGGCTCGCGCACATCGACGAGCAGGATGGAGCCGTCGCTTAAGCCCGCCTTGATAGCGTCGATGTCGAGGTCGTTCACGATCATGGGCAGCATCTCCGGCTCGAGCCTGTCGGTCCGTCGAGATAGGGCGGCGCGGCTGGGAATGCCAGCAAGTGGGTGGTCGCGCCGACCAGAAGGGCGGCAGCCGCGGACCGGCGGCCCGCGGCTGCCTTGCGTTCAGGTGCCTCAGCCCTGCGGCGGGATGCGCAGCACCCAGCCCGGCTGGATCAGGTCCGGGTTCTTCACCGGCGGCGTGTTGGCCTTGACGATCTCGGTGTATTTCGCGCCCTGGCCCTTGCCGTAATGCTCCTCGGCGATCTTCCAGAGCGTATCGCCCTTCTTCACCGTGTAGAATACCGCGGCCGGCGCTTCCTTGGTGACGGCGAGGTCCGATTCAACCTGCGCCACGCCGGTGGTGTTGCCGAGCGCCAGGATGATCTTCTCCGCCTGCTCGGTCGAGACGGCGTTGCCGGAGACCTTCACCTTGTCGCCATCGATCTGGATGTTGACGTCGGAGGGCAGGCCGTGCCCCGCCAGTTCCTTCTGCAGATCATCGGCGGTTGCGGCCTTGGCCGAGCCCGAACCGAAGATCTTGGCGCCCGCTTCCTTGATGAAACTGAACAAACCCATGGAATGCACTCCTTGTCTCGGGTCGCTATCAAGCCCTGTCGCAGCGCCGTACGCAAGCCGTGGCGGAAAAGGTGTTTTCTCCCAACCCGACCATTGATTGCGCGTAAAGGGCTCGGAGGGCCCTTTCCTGCTCGCCGCGCGACTGGCAAGAACGCCTGCGTCCAAACCGGAGTTTCCCCATGCTCAGTCTCGCCCAGGCACAGACCATCCTCCAGGTAGCGCTCGCCCATGCCGAGGCCAACGGCTTCAAGCCGCTCGCTATCGCCGTCCTCGATGCGCGCGGCGCGCAGAAGGCCTTCGCGGCCCAGGACGGCACCAGCCTGAAGCGCGGCGAGATCGCGCTCGGCAAGGCGCATGGCGTCATCGCGCTCGGCGTCGGCTCGCGCGCGCTGCACAAGATGGCGCTGGATCGCCCCTATTTCGTCGAGGCGGCGACCCATGCCGTCGGCGGCTCGCTGGTACCGGTGCCCGGCGGCGTGCTGATCCGCTCGCCCGAAGGCCCGGTGCTCGGTGCCATCGGCATCTCTGGCGACACTTCAGACAATGACGAAGCCGCGGCCTGCGCCGGCATCGCCGCGGCGGGTCTCACCGCCGACACAGGGGCCTGATCCCCGGTTTTTGCACTTGCCATTCAGCCTTCGAAGCCTCATGTCCTCCTGCGTCTGAGTTCGTTAAACCGTACAGTTTGGACCGGATCGAAGGCAGGATCATGAGCGAAGCGGTTGCCGCCAACGAAAACGAAGTCATCACCACCGACGTCGTCATCGTCGGTGCCGGCCCCTGTGGCCTCTTTGCGGTCTTTGAACTCGGCCTGCTCGACATCCGCGCGCATCTCGTCGACATCCTGCCGAAGGTCGGCGGGCAGTGCGCGGAGCTCTATCCGGAGAAGCCGATCTACGACATCCCCGGCTTCCCGATGGTCACCGGCCAGGCGCTGGTCGACAACCTACTCACGCAGGTCAAGCCGTTCGGGCCGACCTTCCACCTCAGCCAGATGATCGAGTCGGTCGAGCCGACCGGCACCACCGAGGCGCCGCGCTTCCGCGTCACCACCGACGCCGGCACGGTCTTCGATACCAAGACGATCGTCATCGCAGCCGGCGGCGGCTCCTTCCAGCCGAAGAAGCCGCCGATCCCCGGCATCGAGTCCTATGAGAACGGCTCGGTCTTCTACGCCGTGCGCAAGATGGAGGCCTTCCGCGGCCGCAACATCCTGATCGTCGGCGGCGGCGACTCCGCCCTCGACTGGACGCTGAACCTCCAGCCCATCGCCAACCGCGTCACGCTGATGCACCGTCGCGACGATTTCCGCGCCGCGCCGCATTCGGTCGAGCAGATGCGCGCCCTCGTCGCCCAGGGCAAGATGGATATGAAGCTCGGTCAGGTCACCGGTCTCAAGGGCGAAAACGGCAAGCTCGAAGCCGTCATCTGCCGCGGCACCGACAACCAAACCTTCGAGATCGCCTGCGATACGATGCTGCCCTTCTTCGGGCTGACGATGAAGCTCGGCCCGATCGCCGACTGGGGCCTGAACCTCAACGAGAACCTCGTCCCGGTCGACACCGAGAAGTTCGAGACCAGCGTGCCCGGCATCTTCGCCGTCGGCGACATCAACACCTATCCGGGCAAGCTCAAGCTCATCCTCTCAGGCTTCCACGAGGCCGCCCTCTGCGCCCAGAAGGTTCACCGTTACGTCTATCCGGAGAAGCGGCTGACCTTCCAGTACACGACGTCCTCGACGAGCCTGCAGAAGAAGCTCGGCGTCGCCTGAGCGGGCCGCCTCCCGCAAGCAGCTGAATGCGAGAAGCCGCGGCCAGGGCCGCGGCTTTTTCAATGCGCCGTCGTCTCGCCCGGGATCTGGGCGGCGGCCGTGCTGCTGCGCGCTGTGCCCTGCGCAGGGCTGAGGCCGAGCGAATTACGCAGGCTCTCGGAAGGTCCGGCCAGCACGGGCCCGTTGACTTGCGGGGCGGCGGCCGTGCTGCTGCGCGCTGCGCTCTGCGCAGGGCTGAGGCCGAGCGAATTACGCACGCTCTCGGAAGGTCCGGCCAGCACGGGCCCGTTGACTTGCGGGGCAGTGACGATCTGCGGTGCGTCGCGCTCATCCATCGGCGGCAGCGGCAGATGATCCTCCGGTTCCTCAGGCTCGATCCGCGCCTTGAGCTCCGCAAGCGCTCCCGCCAGCGGCTGGAAGGCGAACCGGATCTTGTGCGTGCCGGCCGGCACCTGCACCGCGCGGAACAGCACATTGGCCCTCAGCATCTCGGCCTCGACCCCATCGACCTCCACCTTCCACCAGGGATGCCAGATGTCGTTGAGCACGACGAACCCGGCCGCCGGCGTCGTCACCTCGATCTCGACATGCGCGTTGCGATATTGCGTGAGCTTGACGTCGGCCTGTACCGCGACCGGTCCTTCCGGCGTCGCGACGGGCGGCTCGACATCGAGCAGCACGGCCTGCTGCGGATCGGTGTCCGGCCAACGGCCCGAGAGCTTCATGCTCTCGAAATCGGCGAACTGCCAGCCGCCCACGAACTGCACCCGCGGCAGCGCATGCGGGTTTTCGTAGACATAGCCTTCCTTGGTTCGCGCGATCAGGTTGAGATCGCCGCTGCGCAGCGAATGGTCGACCTGATCGATCGGCACCGGCGAGGCGATGTAGCGCAGGCCGAGCAGGTTCGCGAGCCGGCAGCGATAAGACGGGAAGAGCGGCGTGAACTTGCGGTCCGCGGGCTTTGCAATGCCGTCGCCGGTGCCCACGGCCTCGGAGAAATCCTCGAGCCGCAAGGGGTTGTAGCCGAGCGTGTGGTCGAAGCCGTGGACCATGCCGGCATTCGGCCATTCGAAGCCCATGCCGAGCAGCTCGACCCGGTCGCGGCGCGGCGAGCTGGCGGGCTGGGCCGTCAGATGCTTCAGCAGCGCGATCGTCTCGTTCTTCGTGCCGGGCTCCAGCACGTCGTACATCTGCGGCGGCAGCGCGGTGGATTCGTTGGGGCCGTTGTTGATGCCGAGATCCGCCGCCACCACGCCGGTGACCAGAACGGCAGCGGCAGTGGTGCCGAGCGCGCCGCGCCAGCGCTGCAGGGCGAAGAACGCGCCGCCCGCGACAGCGAACCAGCCCAGCGCCAGCGCAACCGGCTTCCAGGCATCGGCGAGATGGCCGGCGCCGCGCGAGACCACGAGCGCGAGGACGACCGTGGCCAGAACCATTCCCGCGCCGAGCAGCAGGTCGCGGCGGAAGGAGGTCCCTTCCTCCGCGGTCAGGATGCGATGCAGCACATAGCCGGAAAGCACGGCTGCCAGCCCGCCGATGAGGAAGGTCGCGTCCGCCGGCCGGCGGAACTGCTTCACGCCCGGCAGATACTCATAGGCGAGGTGGAACAGCGGCGTGTAGCGGCCAAGGGCGAACAGCACCATGAAGACGAGCATCAGCGTCAGCGGGCGGACCGCCTTGTCCCAGAGCCAGCCACGCGTCAGGCCTGGCGCCAGCAGCAGCAGCAGCGGCAGCGCGCCGAAATAGACCTGCGCCATGTTCTGCGACAGGTAGAGGACCTGCGGGTCGTTATAGGGCCCCCAGAACTCGACATTCGGATCCTTGGCGCCGAACAGGTCCCCGATGAACGCGGTGAGCAGCGACACAGGGTGCAGCGAGCCGCGCCCGGCCACGCCGAAATCGATCTCGGGCCGTGTCGTCGCCTCGGCGAAGAGCCAGGTCCAGAGCAGCGGCATGACGATGACGGCGAGCCCCACCACACTGGCGGCTGCAATGGGCAGCAGGCTGGCGCGGAAGGCGGGCCAGCCGCCGGACATCCAGTGCGCCACGACCATGCCGAACAGCACATAGCCGCCGAGCAGCGCGACCTGATCCGGCTCCAGCACCATCAGCCCGGCTGCGAGGCCGGCGAAGACGCCGGAGAGAATCGAGGAACGCTGCAGCATCCGCGCCGTCAGCCAGAAGGCGATGGCGAAGAAGGCGAAGCTGGCGATCTGGCCGACATGCTGGACCCGCCAGGCCGCCGAGGCGCCGAAGGCGAAGACCAGCGCCGCCATCAACCCGCCGGCCGGATGCCAGCCGCGGTCGCGGAAGAACAGGATGAACGCGAGGCCGCCGGCGAGCAGATGCGCCAGCACATAGGCGTCGACCTCGCGGAAGCTCGGAGCGGGCGAAAGCAGCGCGAGCAGGATCGCGGGCGAGAAGATCAGCGACTGCGGATCGGCGATCTGCGGCGAGCCGGCGAAGACGTTGTGGTTCCAGAAGGGCGACTGGCCGGAATGGAGCGCGTTCGCAAGGAACTGCACCTGTGCCTGGAAATGAGCTTTCGCGTCGAACGGAATCGTCACCGATCCCGAAAGCCAGGGCCAGCACAGGACGCCCCATGCCACGACGAAACCGATGGCCGCCAGCAGGTAGCCGGCGCCCCTTGCATCTACGCGTCTCAACTGGACCCCCACGGTCCTCGGCACGAACGGTCCCGTTCTGGGATCCTGTCTCCAGCCCTGTCAGTGACCGAACCATGCTGTCGCGCACCTGAACCGAATCTGAACGCGATCACGCATCCGTGAGCGGAGCTGCGGACAAGCTGAAGAAAGCGGAAAGAGCGCCTTTTCGGGGACGCGCCTCATGTTGCGTTTCGATGGAACCACGGCGTCATCCCGGGCAAGCTGCGAAGCAGCGCCGATCCGGGATCCATCGGAGGGCTCAGCGCTCCATGATGGATCCCGGGTCAAGCCCGGGATGACGGTGTGGTTCCGTGCAAACTCCCGGGCGCTAGCGCGCCGCGGCGAGCCAGCCGGCGAGCGCCTGACGCTCCGCCGATGTCATGCCGGAAAGGTTGTTCGGCGGCATCGCATGGGTCATCACGGCCTGCGTGCGGATGGCGCGGGCGTGCATGGCGATCTGCTCGGGCTCGTGCAGCAGCACGCCCTTCGGCGCGATCTGGATCCCGGGCCAGGAGGGCTCCGGCGCATGGCACATGGCGCAGCGCCCGGTCACGATGTTGGAGACCTCCGCCGGCGGCAGCGTCATGCCGGCCATCAGGACGGGTTTCGGCATCTCCCGCGGCTTGAGGCCGAGTTGCTCGCGCCCGCCCGGCGAGGACGACATCGCCACCCAGAAGGCAAACCAGAGCGCCAGGATCGCCACCGCCCAGCACCACCACGGCGATTTCGCATGGTCTCCATGCCGGACGTTGAAGAAGTGCCGGATCAGCGCACCGGCCACGATCACCAGCGCCACCAGCAGCGGGATCACCGCCGAATTGGCATAGGTCACCGGATAGTGGTTCGACAGCATCAGGAACAGCACCGGCAGCGTGATGTAGTTGTTGTGCGTCGAGCGCTGCTTGGCCGCCTTGCCGTATTTCGGATCGGGCTTCTCGCCGGCGACGAGCGCCGCGATCACCTTTCGCTGCCCCGGCATGATGTTGAAGAAGACGTTGGCGGTCATGATCGTCGCCATCAGCGCGCCGGTGTGGATCAGCGCGCCGCGCCCGGAAAAGACGTTGGCGAAGGCCCAGCTCGCGGCGACGACGTAGCCGAAGCCGACCAGCCCGAGCAGCACGTCGTATTTGCCGAGCGGCGACTTGCACATCAGGTCGTAGATCAGCCAGCCGACGACCAGCGCCGCGATGCCGATGGCCCCAGCCGCCAAGGCTGAGAGCTGCATCACCGCCGGGTCGATCAGGTAGAGCTCCGACTGCGCGTAATAGACCCAGACCAGCAGGAAGAAGCCGGAGATCCAGGTCCAGTAGCTCTGCCATTTGTGCCAGGTCAGCTCCGCCGGCATCACGGCGGGCGCCACCATGTACTTCCGCATCTCGTAGAAGCCGCCGCCATGGACCTGCCAGGCGCGCCCGCCTGTGCCTGGCGGAATATCGTCGGCCGGCTTCAGCGAGGCGTCGAGATGGATGAAGAAGAAGGAGGCACCGATCCAGGCGATCGCCGTGATGACGTGGAGCCAGCGCAGCATCATGCCGCCCCATTCCATCACATAGGCTTCGAGCATGGCGCTGCGCTCCGCGAGGGCTGGTGGTGAACCCGAATCCGGAGGATGCGGCTCCGGCGTCATGAAGCTAACCTGCTTTCGGCCCGCCCGAAATCGCCCGAATGCGCCCGAGATTTGACATCCGGGAACATGATCTTATCGCAAAAGCCGATATCGATTTTCGCAATTCGCGCTTTACAGTCGCGCAAAGCGAGGCGGCGCCGGAATCGGCCGCCCGCCGGACACCGGGCTTTCAGGAGAACTGCAGGGAATGGGACGCCTCTCGACGCATGTGCTCGACACGGTCAATGGCCGGCCGGCCGCCGGCATCGCGATTACGTTGGAGCGCCTGAACGCCGATGGCTCGCGGGAACGCATGGCGCAGGTCGTGACCAACGCCGACGGCCGCACCGATGGCCCGCTGCTCTCCGGGGCGCTCGTGCCCGGCACCTATGAACTCAGCTTCGCCATCGGCGCCTATTTCCGCGACCTCGGCGCCGCCCTGCCGGAGCCTGCCTTCCTCGATCTCGTCCCGATCCGCTTCGGCATCGCCGAGCCGGACGGGCACTATCACGTCCCGCTCCTGGCCTCGCCCTGGAGCTACTCCACCTATCGCGGCAGCTAGACCATCATGACCCAGACGACCTACCCCCGCGACATGAAGGGCTATGGCCGCAATGCCCCTCACCCGCATTGGCCCGGCGAGGCCCGCATCGCCGTCCAGTTCGTGATCAATTACGAAGAAGGCGGCGAGAACAATATCCTCCACGGCGACGCCGCCTCGGAAGCCTTCCTCTCCGAGATCGTCGGCGCAGCGCCCTGGCCGGGCCAGCGCCACATGAACATGGAGTCGATCTACGAATACGGCTCCCGCGCCGGCTACTGGCGGCTGTGGCGGATGTTCACCGAGCGCAACCTGCCGGTGACCGTCTTCGCTGTTGCGAGCGCGCTGGCGCGCTACCCGGAGATCGTCGGTTCGATGCAGGAGGCCGGCTGGGAGATCGCAACGCATGGCCTGAAATGGATCGACTATCGCGACACGCCGAAGGAGCGCGAGCGCGCCGACATCCTCGAGGCCATCCGCATCCAGACGGAGCTCGCAGGCGAACGCCCCCTCGGCTGCTATCAAGGCCGCACCTCCGAGAACACCATTCCGCTGACGATGGAGGAAGGCGGCTTCCTCTACACCGCCGACGTCTATGCCGACGAATTGCCCTACTGGCTTGCGGGCCCGAAAGGTCCGCAGCTCGCCGTGCCCTATACGCTCGACGCCAACGACATGCGCTTCGCCACGCCGCAGGGCTTCAACAGCGGCGACCAGTTCTTTGCCTATCTGAAGGATAGCTTCGACACGCTCTATGCCGAGGGTGAGACCGCGCCGAAGATGATGTCGATCGGCCTGCATTGCCGCCTCGTCGGCCGGCCGGGCCGTGCCGCCGCGCTCGCCCGCTTCCTCGACTATGTGAAGAGCCATGACCGGGTCTGGGTCGCGACCCGGCTCGACATCGCCCGACACTGGGTCAAAACGCATCCTCCGGCCGGCGGCTATGTGCCCTCGAAGCTGCCGAAGGCGCTCTTCGGCGAGGTCTTCGGCCGCGTCTGGGAGAACTCGCCCTGGATCGCCGAAGCCACCCACGATGCCGGGATCGACTCGGCGCAGGACACCGCCGAAGGGCTGCATGCGGCGATGGTCGCGGCGATGCGCAGGGCTTCGCCCGAACGGCAGAAGATCCTGCTCAACGCCCATCCGGATCTCGCCGGCAAGCTCGCCGCGGCCGGAGAGATGACGCAGGAATCGACGCAGGAGCAGTCTTCGGCCGGGCTCGACCGTCTCTCCAGCGACGAGCGCGTCCGTTTCACGGCGCTAAACGAGGCCTACAAAGCTCGCTTCGGCATTCCCTTCATCATGGCCGTCAAGGGCGTGAGCAAGGCCGCGATCCTCGACGCCTTCGAGGCACGGCTGAAGAACACCCCCGCGCAGGAATTCGCGACCGCGCTGGCTGAGGTCGAGAAAATCTCTCTGTTCCGGCTGAAGGAGCTGCTGCCGGCAGGCTGAGCCCGGCCAACTGCAGCTCCGTCATGCTCTGGCTTGAACCGAGCATCTCGGAAACCAGCTCTCTCTGGTCCAGAGTTTCTCGGGTCTACGCCCGAGAATGACGCGTTCCCCGGAACCTCCCCTGCTCCCGCCACGTTGATGCGCGGGAGAACGGAAGAGGTTTTCGTGTTCCGCGTGGTTCTGATCATCCTCGTGCTGGTTATCGGTTACGACGCGATCGTCCATCAGGGCGCCTATACGCGCGATGTCTGGAACAGCATGGTGCGGCTGACCGGTTCATCGGTCGAGGGCGCCAAAGAGCTTGGCGAGCGCACCCGCAACTGAGCGCCGAAGTGCTGCACGCCTTTTCGTCAAATGCGCGGGTCATCCCGGACGCAGCCCTCGGGTCCGATCTTCGATCGGCCCAAGGATAAACTCCGCGGAGATCCGGGATCCATGCCTGAACCTCCATCGGGAACGCTCCGGCATGGATCCCGGGTGAAGCCCGGGATGACCGCGTGTTTCCGCGCCATGTCGGCAAGGGTCAAGCCGCCGACCGTGCTTCGACGATCTCCGCAATCGCCTCGAGCATCCGCGTGTCGTCGCCCGCCAACCCCTCCATCGCTGCCATGCGCTGGATCACCGTGCCGGCGATCGCCTCCTCCACCGTATCCTCGGCATAGGCGTAAAAGATCGTCGCATGCTGGCCGTCGCGATGGCAGCGGCCCTCGATCTGCTGCAGCTGAATCGCGCTGTGGCGCATGTCGTGGATGACCAGCGCCCGCTCGCGCTCGCCGCCCGGCATCTCGCCGCGATGCAAAGAGATCGACTCGGTCACGGTGAAGATCACGGCATCGAGCGCACCGGTCTGGAAGGCGATGCGCGTCTCCTCGTTCTGCGCGCCCGAGCGCTCGCCATTGATCTCGCCGACACGCCAGCCGCGGCCCTTCAGCGTCTCGGCCAGCATCGCGCTGGTCTCAAGGAAGGCGACGGAGATAGCCGCCTGCTCGTCATTGCCGAGCAGATCCTCGCAGAAATCCGCCGTACCGGGGATGCGCAGCAGGCTCGCCTTCTGCCGGAAGCGCAGATCGGCCGCCCAGCCCTGCGGCTTGCGCGTGGAGCCGCCGGCGAGGCCCAGCTCCCTGCGGAACTCGCGCCAGGTCGCGTCGTAGAGCTTGCGGGCGGCGTTATCGAGCGCCACCGGCGCCAATTCTCGCTGCACCTCCGGCCAGCCGGCGATCTCCTCCGGCCGGCGGCGCAGGCCAATGGCGTTCGTACCGCGATAGAGCAGATCGGCCATGACCTTGCGGTCGGTCTCGTTCGGCTCCCAGCTCCAGTTCTTCCAGCGGCCCTTGGCCTTGCCGATCTTCAGGCGTTTCATCAGCGCCCGGAAGCCATCGAGATCGGCGGTGGGCATGCCGGCCGCCTTCGCCAGCAGCGGCGCGAGATAAGAGAGTTCATGCGGCGACTGGCCGGCCGTGGCGCTCATATAGATGGCGAAATCAGCCGCTTCCGCCATCTGCCGGCAGACCAGCCCCTGCTGCGAGTTCGGATTGCGGATGCGGTGGGCTTCGTCGATCACCACGAGCGGCCAGATGCGCTTAGGCCGGCCATGCTTGGCGAGCTCGTTGTTCTTCGCCCGCGTCGAGCGTTTCCGGCTGTCCGCCACCGGAGCGAGCAGCGACTTGGTCTTCTCGAAATTCATCAGCGTCACGCGCTTCGCCGGCAGGCCCGACAGCGTCATGGTGCGCCGCCATTGCGGGATCGCGCCTTTCGGACAGATCACCAGCACATCCTGTTCCGGCATCGCCGAAAGCGCGAGCCAAGCCGAGAGCGTCTTGCCAAGGCCGGTAAGGTCGCCGAGCAGGAAGCCGGACGCGCCCTTCGCCCGTGCCGCGAGGATGGCGTCGCATGCGACGAGCTGATGAGGATGCGGGATGAAGGTCATTGAGGGACAAGAGGCCTTTTGATCATGCGGCGCCGATACAAAACCGCGCCGTCATTCCGGACAAGCCGCGAAGCGGAGCCGATCCGGAATCCATCGAAGGGCTCGGTGTTCTACGATGGATTCCGGGTCTGCGCTTCGCTCCGCCCGGAATGACGGCTACGTGGCGCTCGCATGATCCGCCCTGCCCGGCAGGCATGGCGCGCCCGGCTCTCTTGGCACTGGCGCATTCGCGCGTCCACCGGCACTGTGTCGGCCATAAATCCGGGAGACCTTACGACCATGACCCGCGCGCAGGCGATCGCGAAAGCTCAGGACTATTTCGATTCAGGCCGGATGAAGAGCGACCTTAGCCGCCTCGTCGCGATTCCCACCGAAAGCCAGAACCCGGACCGCGCCCCTGTCCTCGGCGAATATCTCGCGCAGGAGATGCAGCCCCTGCTCGAATCGCTCGGCTTCACCTGCCGCACCCTCACCCACTCCAAGGCGCGCGGCCCCTTCCTCTATGCCGAGCGCATCGAAGACCCCGCCCTGCCGACCATTCTCGGCTACGGCCATGGCGACGTGATCCGCGGCCTTGATGCACAGTGGAGCGAGGGCCTCTCGCCCTGGAAGCTCAGCGAGCGCGAAGGCCGCTGGTACGGCCGCGGCGTCGTCGACAACAAGGGTCAGCACCTGATCAATCTGAGCGCGCTGCGCGCCGTGCTGGAGACCCGCGGCAAGCTCGGCTTCAACGCCAAGTATCTGATCGAGATGGGCGAGGAATCGGGTTCGCCGGGCCTGCGCGAGCTCTGCAGCGAGCAGAAGGACCTGTTCAAGGCCGACATCCTGATCGCCTCGGACGGGCCGCGCCTCAACGCCGAGCGCCCGACGGTGTTTCTCGGTGCGCGCGGCGGCGTCACCTTCGACCTCTCGATCAATGCCCGCGAGGGCGGCCATCACTCCGGCAACTGGGGCGGCATCCTTTCCGACCCGGCGATCCAGCTCGCCCACGCCATCGCCTCGATCACCTCGCCGACCGGCCAGATCCGCATCCATGAATGGGTGCCCAAGGAGTTGCCGCCGGCGGTGCGCAAGGCGCTGATCGGCTGCGAGATCGATGGTGGTCCGAACGGCCCGACCATCGATCCGAACTGGGGCGAGCCGGGGCTGACCCCGGCCGAACAGGTCTTCGGCTGGTGCTCCTTCGACGTGCTGGCGATGAAATCGGGCGTGCCCGAGACACCGGTCAATGCCGTGCCGCCGAGCGCCTGGGCGCGCTGCCAATTGCGCTTCGTCGTCGGCATCGACCACGACGATGTCGTGCCGGCCCTGAAGCGGCATCTCCAGCGCCATGGCTTCCCCATGGTCGAGGTTTCGCTCAGCCGCTCCGAAATTTTCGGCGCGACGCGCCTCGACCCGGAAGATCCCTGGGTCGACTTCGCCCTCGCCTCGATCGCCGAGAGCACCGGCAAGAAGCCGGCGCTTCTGCCCAATCTGGGTGGGTCGCTGCCGAACGACATCTTCGCGGACATCCTGGAGCTGCGCACCATCTGGGTGCCGCATTCCTATCCGGGCTGCTCGCAGCACGCCCCGGACGAGCACCTGCCGGTCGCCATCGCCCGCGAGGGACTGACCGCCATGGCCGGGCTCTACTGGGATATCGGCTCGGGCGAGGCGCCGGCGGTCTAGCAACCGCTCGCTTCTATTCCTGCGGCTGACGCGGATCCCGGCCGGGCGGCAGGTCGACCGGCGTCGCCGGCGGCGTTTCCGGTGGGGTGTTCGGCGGCAATTCCTGCGGTGGCTCGGTCGGGATGCCCTGCGGCTCCTCGTCCGGCGGCGACTCGACCGGCGGCGCCGGCGGCACATTGCCAGGCGTCAAAGGCGGCGCCTCGGGCGGCGGATTCGGGATCGCCGGCGTATCGCCCGGCATCGCCTCAACGCCGTGATTGAACTGCATCATGCGAAATCGGTCCTTTCGGACAGAAACGCCTCAACCGACGAAAGGCTCCGCCCGGCAGGCGCTGGAGAGACGCAGCCGCCTCCTCAGTCCGGCGAAGGACCTGTCTCTTCGTCATGTTCGGGCATTGGGGGGCGCCCCTGGAGCCGGCGTTCCACTGAATGATCGAGGGCGAGCAGAACGAGCACCAGGACCGTGGCCGTCAGCGTCACCAGCCATTTCCCAAGTCCGGCGGCGCAGCCCAGAGAAGCCGTCACCCAGACTGCCGCGGCCGTGGTCAGCCCGTGTGGATTCATTTCACCATTGCGATGGATGATCAGGCCGGCGCCGAGAAAGCCGATGCCGGTCAGCACGCCCTGAACCACGCGGCTCGCAGCATCGGGATGAAGTGTCTCGCTGAACAGGCTCGCCGCCGCCGCGGTTCCGATTCCCACCAGGCCGAAGGTCCGCAGGCCCGCGCTCTTGCGCTGGAGGGTCCTCTGCCAGCCGACAGCCACGCCTGCGACCAGGCCTGCCAGCAGCCGAAGCATCAACTCAAGCTCGTCCACGCTGCTGTTCGCTCCACCATCGCCAGGAATTGACGATAGCACAGCCGCGAAGCCGGCGAAGATATCGCGCAAGCCGCGTGGCTTTAGCGAGGAAGCGGTCCAGCGATGTTCAGGAAAACCGTGGTGGGTGATGTAGGGCTCGAACCTACGACCCGCTGATTAAGAGTCATGTTCCCGCGCCTGTTTTATCTCATGATTTCCGCAAAGCCAGCAAAAAAACCGTCACGGCAGATCAAGGGCTTACAGGCGAATTTCAAAAATAATCATCGGTTGATACTACACGTTTTCGGTGAAAATTCTTCGGCCCGGGACAATGGCCGTCCCATCCGGAGCGCAAGCCCTGCCTCAAATCTAAAGCAGCTTCCCCACTTCTTCGGCCGCTGTGACAAACGCCTCGCGCGCCTGCTTTGCCGTTCCGCCGCCGCTCATGGCGTCCATGCAGGCTTGAACCGCGCCGCGCCATTTCGGGCCACGATCCTCCCAAGTCAGGAGCTGCTCTGCCGCACGCTCGACCGAACTAATCACGATTGTCAGACCCGGCCGATCGCCCTCTATCGAGACGGGAGGATCGAACCAGAGACGTGGCATTGACTTAGAGGAGCGACGCTTGCGCCAGCCGATCTGCGTCGGGCTCTGCGCCGTCCTTCTTCACGCCGCGAGCGACGATATCGAGCGAGCCATCTGACAAGGGACGCTGTAGCGCCCTCGCCTGCTCCCAGGGCGCCGTCATCCAGGCCTCGCACTCTTCCGGCGTCGTCAAAATCACCGGCATCGCCTTCGGATGGATCGCGCCGACCTCGGAGTTCGGATCGGTCGTCAGGAAGGCGTAGAGGTCGATCGTCTCTTCGCCGTTCTTGATCTTGCGGACGCTGGTCCACTGCGGCGTCCAGAGGCCGGCGAAGAACGCGGTCGGCCGCTCCTCTCCGAATGCGAACCAAACGTCCTGCTTCGCGCTCCAGTCGAACTCGCTGAAGCTAGTGAAGGGAACAAGGCAGCGGCTCTCGACGCCGAGCCAGCGCTTCCAATGCGAACTCGAGGTGTTGCGGACGTTCGTCGTGCCGCCGTCTGGCTCCATGCGCAAGAGCTGATCGAAGTCGACCTCCTTGCCCTTCGCGCGGAGCTTGTCAGCTCGTTTCGTCGCGGCATCGAGCAGCGCCTTCTTGGACGACGGCATGCCCCACCGCGTCATCGCGAGCGTGGGGGTACCGCCCTCATTGCGAATGATGGGGGCCGCATAATCCGGGAAGATGCCGGGTTGTGGCACTACCTGGGCCGCTACGTCGAAGCGGGCGAAGAGCTTCCGAATAGCCTCGACGTTGCGGGTGTGGCTGTAGAGATTGCACATGGGGCCTCCTGAGCCGAAAACTCAGGTAGTGGGCGGGAGCCGTCAAGCGCCGGCCCACCTGATCTTGTCAGGAGCGGCTGGGTTTATCCTTCACCCACCACTCCTTCACGTTCCCGACAGCCTGACAGAGGATCTGCTGGCCATGGCGGAAGCGGACCACGCGGCCGTAGCGATGCTTCAGAGCTTCCTCATACGCCGCCCGGGCGACGCAGACATTTCCGGACTCGGCAATCCACTCCTCGACCCCTTCAGGCGTGATGCTGTCTACGATCCAATTCGCCGGGATCTTGTTTCCCATCGCCGCCTCCTGATATGAGAACACAGAGAGAACAAACAGACATCGGGAGTCAAGCCATGAACGTCGACACCTTCTTTCTGCAGCCCTTCAAGACGCATCGGAAGAAGCTCGTCCCGGCGCAGCGCGTCCCGGCGAAAACGAAGCATCACGCGCTGAACGAAGGGGAGCGGCTCGGGCGCTCTGCCGAGGGCGTCGCCGTGGTGCATGTCGTGGCTGACGACGAGACCGGCGAAGTCGCATCGATCGACGTCCTCGCCCGCCATGGCGCTATCCCCGAAGAATTCGAGGAACAGATCAGGGCGCTATGAAGCCTGAACTCACCCTTCGACGCACCTACAACGACCATCCACGCCCAGAGGATGACGACAGGTTCTGGTCGGTCATCCATAAGGGGCTGACGGTCGGATGCATCAACCAGACGCATGGGGCTTCGGACCAGGCGCCATATTGGACATGGGTGATTCACGTCCACGCCGGGCAACATGCGAACGGCGTCAGGCAGGTCACGGCCACTGACGGTCATGCGGAAACCCGCGACGCAGCCATGCCGGCCTTCCGCAAGGCTTTCGAGCGATTCCTGACCTATGTCGGCGAAGAGGGTTGGGCGGCGCATGTCGAGCACATGGCGCGGATCGGACGCTCTGCGAGAGGCTGAACGGCTTGGCTAAGCCGCCTTCTTGGTGGCGCGGCGCTTCGGCGGCGGCGGTGGTTTGCCGGCCTGCCCCGCGCTGGCGCGTAGAGCCTCCATCAAACTGCCGACCTTCGGTGGCTCAACCTTCTTCGGCACCTTGATCGGCTCGCCAGCAAGCTTTGCCTTTACCAGCTCAGCGACGGCAGCCTCGTACCGGTCATCAAATGTAGCCGGATTGAACTCGCCGCGCTTGCTGTTGATGATGTGTTTGGCGAGGTCGATCATCTCCTTGTCGAGCTTTAGCTTGGGGATGTCGTCGAAGGCATCCGATGCCGATCGCACCTCGTAATCGAAGTTCAGCGTATGGGCGACGAGGCCCCGGCCTTGAGCCCGGATCATCAGCCCGCGATAGCGCCGGAACAGCACTGCATGGGCCAGGGCTCCAACGTTGCTGGCGCGAAGCGCTTCACGGATCACGGCGAACGCCGCGCCAGCGCTCGCACCGACCGGGGCGAGATAGTAGGGCTTGTCGAAGTAAAGCGTGTCGATCTCAGCGCAGGGGATGAATGCTGCCACGGCCAGGATCTTGTTGCTCTCCGGGACGGCCTGGGCGATCTCGTCGGGCTCCACCTCGACATAGTGGTTCTTCTCGAACTCGAAGCCCTTGATCTGGTGCTCACGATCAACCGACTCGTCCGTGACGGGATCGACGAACTCGCGTCGCAGGCGATGGCCGGTGTCGCGATTGACCATATGGAACGAGACCCGTTCGGATGTGCTCGCGCCGGTGTAGAGCGCCACCGGACAACTGATCTCGCCGAATCTCAGATTGCCCTTCCAGTTCGCACGCGCCGCAACCATCGCACTAAACTCCGGACGCAACACCACCCGATTCAATGCCGAGCTGGTCGGCATGTTCCACATAGATTGTGCCAATGGCTGGATCAGCCCCGACACGCTTGCGCCGCTCGTCCGGCGCGGGCTCGGCTACCGCCTGCTGAGAACCGTGGTCGGTTACTGTCAGAAAAAGCTAGCCTCAACCTCGCCCAAGATGCGGCTGACCTCCTGCGCCATAGCCTCAAGGCCGACTTCGATAGTTACCTTCCCTAATCCTGGCGCGCTCTCGAATGCCACAGCGAATGTAGGATACATCAAGCTTTGAACCCTCACACCGTGATCATAATAAATCACATCCATACGCCCATCTTTAAATTTCAGATCACCAGATATAGCGCAGGGGCCATCCGCCTTTATGTAATTGAAATAAACACCGCCATTAGTTTGAAACACGGATAATCTTCTATGTTTCTCGTTTCTATTGAGATCATGAAGAGAGTAAAGCACAGGATTTCCCGCCAGATACGGCTTTTGTCGAACTATAAAATCGCACAATTCAGGACTCTTATTTCTCAGCCGTGCTTTCTTTAGCTCCTGCTGAAAATCCTCCTCTGCCTTTGCGACCGGGAATGTGATTTGCCTAGCCTGAATGCCCTTATGGACAGCGACCGCCCAAACTGCGGAATCCAAAGCCGATCTCAGATGCTGACATGCTTCGGATGTCAGTTTCTTCCACTCCAATGGAAGTGGAGTAATGAGCTCGATGCCCATAACGCTCTTAGAGCCATCTGCAGTCTTTGTGTAATATGGAGCATAGAATAACGTTTTGAAGAATTCATCCATCGAACGCTTTAATTCAAAGATTTTCTCCTCAGCCCACTTGTATCTTATTTTTGCGTCTTCCAGATTATCGTTTGGCATGAAACACCGAGATTTGGATATTCGCACACCAGCAATCTAGATTCCCGGGCCTCGAAACACAAAAAGGCCTGCTGCCTCTTTTGAGGCAGCAGGCCAATCTTCAACAGAAATCCGAAGAAAGACGCTATCTCAGCGACAACGCCAGAGCGTCGATCTCCGCCCGCAGCGCCGCCAGGTCGCCGTGGTTGTGGATGACCCGGTCCGGCGTGAATTCGAGCCGTTCCGAAGCGTGATCGCCGCCGCTCGATGAGCCCGAGCCGGGCCGCTCGATTTTGACGACGATGCCGCCGCGTTCCCGGATCGCCTTCGCCTCATTGGCAAAGCGGACATCGTCGGCGACGATCAGGCGGATCGGATCGAAGCCGCCATGAAAGGTGGTCGGCGTCGTGCGCTCGATCGCAGCCCGCCAGGCTTCGATCCAGAATTCATCCCCGATCAGATTTCGGCCCCATTCGGTGCCGAGCCACTGCATCGCCTGCCGCGGCGAGCGGCCGCACAGAAGCGGCGTGGGTTCCTCCTTCAGGGCACCGTCGAGATGCTCGGCCGAGAGACCAAGCGCCGCCAGCATTGCCTTGAGGGGGGCAGCGAAGCGCACCCGGCTGAAGCGCCAGCGCTTCGCCAGCCTATCGGCGGCGGTCGACTTGCCGGCGCCGGCCGGGCCGCAGAAGCCGATCGTCCGCACCCGGAAATCGGCCATACACCCCCCGGTGCAGTTGTATTCGTGGTTCTCATAGCCCTTCGCGCAATGAGCGCAGGCGCCATTGGCAGCCAGGCCGACCGGATGAACTGTCACGCCGCCCTCCTGAAGCTGACCCATTCCTCCCCGGCCCCGCGACCGGGCTCGTCGACGCGGATCTCCCAGCGCGAGGTGATGCCGCGGCGCGGATGCACGAACCACAGCGGCTGGCTCGGCGGCGTCGGCGGCGCGCGCAGGGCCGAGCGGGCGTATTCGTCCCAGCCCTTCAGCGTATTCGAGACGATGACGCGCGGCAGCCAGATCATCTGATGCCAGTGGCCGATGACCAGGACGTCATAGTCCTGCCCCAGCGCCGCGGCCTGCTTGCCGACCTTGGTTTCGCCGCGGGCGATGGGGCCGAGCGAGCCGATGATGCCATCACCACCCTTCACGCCGAGCATGTCCCCGTGCATGGCAAGGTATCGCTGACCGAAGACGCGATAATGCACCTCGTTGGTGTCAGGGATGTCGAAGACCAGACGCCGGTCGCCCTCGAAGGCGCGCGCCACCAGCTGATAGATCAGCCAGTCGTAGTTTTTGAAGATGTAGCGCTTGAACTCCGGTTTCTGCGTCGCCCGGCCGTGATTGCCCGATGTGCATGGCACGTAGACGTGCCCGAAGGCATCGGCGATCTGGCGCAGGCCCCAGATCAGCAGGTCAACGCAGCGCAGAACGCTCGGCAGTACCTCCTCGGCATCAGTCTTGGCGAGCTCGGGATGCAGACCGCCAGAGACGAAGTCGCCGAGCAGGTTGACGACGATGCCAGGATAGTCGCCGGGGCCGTGCTTCCTGGCGAGCGAGATGGTCGATGCCACCAACCGGCGCACCCGCGCCTCGGCGATTTCCGGGTTGTATTCGTTCTTGCCAGCCGTTTCGGCCAGCGACACGACCTCGGGAATATGCCAGTCGGACCAGACGGTCACCGGCACCTCCGGCGTACCGTTCCCCCGCTTCGCGCCGGGCTCGATCGTCCAACGCGGCGGAGACGACGGCGCGGCCGAGATTCGACCGAGCAGCAGCCGCACCGCCTCCGTATCGAGGTCCTCGCGCTGCTGCGCCTTGAGCTGCTTGCGCAGGCTCGTCACCTCGTCCTGCAGCCCGGTCAGCTTGCGCTGGAGCGCGTTATCCGGCTCGGCCGCGGCGGTCCGGCCCTTTCCGCCCTTTCGAGCCGACGCACGTTCCGGCGGCTCGATCCCGTTGGGCTTCAGCCCGTAGAGGCGGAAACCCTGCTCGAGGCGGTTGCGAACGGTCGTCGCAGCCAGACCGAGAGCGGCCGCCGCCTCGACCAGAGCAGAACGGCCAGCCTGGCCGCGAGCGACCGGATAGGCGGCGCCACCCTCGATCGCGCGCTCGACGGCGCGCACGGTCGCTTCCGCTGCCTGCCGGTCGAGCGGCTTGTTGAGATGCTGCACACCCATGTTCAGCCCGCCCTGCCACGGCTGCTGGCACGCGCATCGAGGACCTTGTCGAGACGATCGGCCAGCCGGTTGATCGCGTCGGAAATCCGGGTCTCGACCTTGGCCAGCATCTCATCGCTGACGAAGCGCTGCACCGCCTCGATGTTGAAGGCGGCGAGCTCGCGGCCGAGCGCCTCGCAGCGCTCGTCGAGCCGGGCGATGCGCTTGTCGTGCTGCGCCGCCTGGAAGCGGACTACGGCATAGCTCGAAACGATCGCGCAGATGGCCGTCGCCACCGAAATGACCACAGGCGCAGAGATTCCGTCGAAGAGGTTCAAGCGCGCTTCCTCCCGAAGCCGAGATGCGGCGCGATCTCCTTGATCGTGTGGCCGCCATTGAAGACCGCGAGCCACGCCAGCGTGACCGAGCCCCAGTTGTTGATGAGGTCGGAGAGCGGCATTAGCGGCTTGAGCCCGATCAGGGCGCCGAACAGGGCGGAGAGCAGGATGACGGCCCAGCCGCCGAGGATGACCGCCTGCCAGGCGCCCCGCCAGAACTGCCAGGCGCCGAAGCCCTTATCGATCTCGGCGCGCTGCGCCTCGGTCGAGCGGTCAGACTCGCTCTGCCAGAGCTTGACGAGATCCGGCGCGGTCGCCTCGACCTGCGCGACGATCGGCGCTGACGCCTCCGGCTTCGTCTCGATCGCTTCCTTGACAGCCTCCGGCGTCGCCGGCGTGCCGAGCTTGCCAGCGAGCTCCTCGATGACCTTGCCGGCGACACCGCCGACGACGGTCCCGGCCGGGCCGCCGATGGCGGTTCCGATGATGCCGCCGAGCTGCGGCGCGCCAAGCTTGAACAATTGCCCGGCGAGCGAGCCGAGAGTGGTCGCGAAGTCCATGGTCAGCCTCCGAAGGATCTCTTGAGGCCCGCCCAGAAGCGTGACCAGAAGCCGCCTTCGGCGGCAGGAGGGTCGAGATAGATAGAGCGGTCGGGAGGCGGAGCAGGCGGCGGGGGAGCCGGGGCCGGCTCGGCGGCCTGCGATGCTGGGGCGCCAAGCGCCGCGGCGATCGCCGCGCGGACATCGACCCGCTTCGCGCTCGCCCCATCTGGCGTCATCTTGGCGGTAACGCGGGTGTATTCCGTGATCCGCCCGTTATTCGACCACTTGCCGCCGAAGAAGAGGTCGCACTCCTTCCGGCGACGCTCGACGATCTCCGCCGGCTTGTTCCACGCCATGAAGGCCGTCTTGGCGGCGGCGATGTCGCCGGCGAGCCAGAGCTTCGGCCAGGTCGCAGACTTGATTGCCCCGGTGTTGTAGTGGAACGACAGGGCCGCGGCGAATTGCGCCTCGGTCAGCGGCTTCTTGGCGAAGACCTCGCGCACTGCGGGGGCATAGCGCGTCTCCAGCAGCCACGCATAAATGGCGAGGCAATGCTCCATCGGCTGCGGCTTGCCGATATAGCGATCGACATTATGGCCGCTGGCATTGGTGACGCCGATCGACCAGGTCAGGACACCCTTGGAGTCGCGATAGGTCTGGCGCACGAGCCCTTCATGCGCCGCTGTTTCCAGCGCCACATCGGCGGTGACTTTCATGGATAGGCTCCGATGTCAGGGAGGAGATCGACCGCGCGCGACCGTCAGAAAGTCGGCTGGGGAACGAAGAGGCAGACGGGCCTGTCACCCGGGCGGATCACGCTGCCGGCCGGGTGGCCACCGGCGCGGCAGACGTGGAAGCGCCCGTCGCGAGAGGGCCGCGTGTCGCGCTGCGCCACGAAGATCCCGTCATGGGTCAGGTAGCCGCCGGGCACGATCTTCGGATCGGGCTCGCGCGCATCCGCGTCCTCGCCCATCGGCCAGCAATCGCGGTCGGAGCAGCAGTCGTAGGGATACCAGCTGTGCGCGGCAGCAGCGCCCGGGGCGAGCGCGACCAGCGCCAGCGCCAAGAGCGCGGCGAGCTTCATGATGGGGCTCCGGACATGAAAAAGCCGCCCGGAGGCGGCTGTTTAATCGAGCGCTATAGCCACCATTTTCGGGGCTTTCGCTTGGTGAAAATTGCGCACCCCGCCATCGGCAGATCTCGTAGCTGATCGGGAGAAAAGGTGTCGCGGTCATACCGATCGAAGATCGCCCATGCCCAATCAGGCAGCTCGGCCTCTTCCATCTCTCTGTAAGCCTTCATCTGATAAGCGAAGTGCCGACGAAACTGCCCCACGTTGTCGTGAATCGGATACACGCGCAGATCTGCCCCGGCGTTATCCGCCAGATCTTGCAGGACCGAGCGCGGAAACGCCCATTTGTCATCTCGATCGCGCCATCCCTCAGTCTTCTGCCTGAAAATCTGAGGCTCAAGCTCGCTGATCTGCAACTCCGCGAATTCCAGAGCACGCCCGTTTTCACCGCGGGTCTTCGCCTCGCGGGTAACTTCCTGGCAGATCACTCTCAGGACAGCGTTTCCCGCTTCGAAGGGTTCGAAAAAGAATGCGGAGGCGCCTGGCTTGAGCATCCGCATCGCCATATCGATGAACGGCCGCGGCTCTGCGAGGTGATGCAAGATGGCCGCGCCGAAGACACAGTCAGCAATCCCTTCCTTCAGATAGGGCTTCTGGGCGTCCATCGCGACCGGCACGCACCGGTCATTGAGCCCTCGAGCATCCAGCAAGCGCTTCAAGATCGCCAGGAGGTTGGGGCTGATGTCCGTCGCGACCAGCCGGGCTCCCTGGTGCAGGTCAAGCATCGGCAGCGTCGCGTTCCCGAAGCCGCATCCCACTTCAACGATGAGCTTGGGGTCCTTCAACCCGATCCGCTCGCCAGCTTCTCGACAGAGCCCGTGCCAATAATTGAAGCCCTGATAGCGCTGGTAGTAATCCTCGGCGTTCTCCAGAAAGACCGCGTTTACGCCTTCGCGAGCCGCGCCGACTTCTCCCTTCGGTGAAAGCACTCCTGCGAAAGCGGCGTCCTCATGCTGCCCCAGATCAAGAAGGGGTTCCCTGAAAATCCCCCCGGCATTGAACACCATCTCGTCGGCCTCGTCTGATAGGAGGCGCAACCATAGAGAGCGCCCCGCCGATGGCAAGGCCGCCCAGGCTACTGGATGATGCCGATTTCCCGGAGCTTCGCTTCGACTGCCAACGCCACTTTGGCGTGTCCGGTCGCCACCATGTGCAAGCCGTCTCCGGCGAAATCAGCAGGTTCCAGCCCGAACGACGTATGCGGCAGATAATGGGCGTTCGGAGCGTACTCGTGCGCGAGATCGAAAATCCAGTTGCGATAGCCCTGAAGCGTGAAGTTGCCGTCAGGGTGCGCCTTACTCACTGCTACACTGGATGCATCGAACTCGTCAGCGCGCCAAAGCGGCGGGATGCAGATCAGCGGAACGCCGTTGGAGCGCCAGTAGCCCACGATCGCCCGATAATCAGCGATGAAGTTCGGCAGCGTCGGATGATACGCGTAGGTGTCCGAGCCGGCCCAATCGTTCGTCCCGGCGAACAGGATCGCCACGACCGGCAAAGCAACGCCGCGCATCAGGTTGAAGGCAGCAGCATTGTATTTGATGCTGGCGTCCGGAGCGGAACCAGCAGTCACGCGGTTCCCGGGCGCTGATAGACTCTGGAAATTGATACCCGTCGACTGCGAGAGAACGGCCGTCCAGAGCGCACACGCATCCGGAATGATCGGATCATCCGCATAGACCATGCTCGACAGGCTGTCGCCAATGACGAGGCCGCGGGGAGAGGCGCGCACGACAGTCATTTCCTGTTCCCCACATCAAAAGCCGCGTCGAGCTGGTCTGTCGTGATGATCTCGACCATCAAGCCGTGTGCGATACCGGGCGCCATGATTGCCTCAGTATTCGAGAATGATCTGACCGGGCGATCCGAGCCCGCCGCTGCCTGAGAGCGCTCCCCCACCCGCTCCGCCACCGGGGAAATTACCGGGCAGCCCATTCGCGGCCGTGCCCGTCGTCTGGGTAGGGGTATAGTTCGATTGAAACGAGGATCCGCCCTGCGACATGACAAATCCGACGCCAATCCCGTAGCCGATACCACCTGGAATTCCTGACAGCGCGATCGCACCGCCGGACCCACCGGACCCAGCTGCGCCACCATTGGCTTGCACCGCTCCGTTTGCGGCTACGCCACCGCCGCCGCCTAGGGCGGTGATGAAAGCGCCGAAGGATGACGAGCCACCGTTACCGCCGTTTCCAGGTGAGCCGCCACCGGCACCGCTTGCGCCTCGGGCTCCAACGATGACCGGATACGCAGTGCCGGGAACGACCGCGAATTCACCCTCGCGATACTCTCCGCCGCCGCCGGCCGAAGCGATGGAGTTGGCGGCACCGGACGACCCGCCGCCGCCACCGCCGCCCGACCAAACCTTGGCACGAACCCGAAAGACACCGGCCGGACAGGTCCAACTGAAGGTGCCAGGCGTGGAATAGATCGCGCGGTTGAAAGCCGAAGGCTGCGTCAGCCCCATCATCTGGAAGGCAGTGCCGTCGAACGTCACTGCCAGAATGCCGCCTGCGCCGATGTCGCCGGGGACCAGCGCGGCCCCGCCCGGCCGGAGGATCGATTTCGTACCGGGCAGACCCGCGATCGCGAGCGTCGCGTCGCCTGTATTGGTATTGGCCGGCACGATCTTGAGCGTCGCCCCGGTCAGCTCGGCCCAATCGGCAGGCTGCGGATCGAGCGTGATCGAAAGCGCGGTTGCCGAGCCGGCGCCGGTCCGAAAATTCGCGCCACTGCGGCGCAGCGCCCGCGTCAGCAGGTCATCGTCGAGATTGCTGATCGTGATGCCGGATTTCCGCGCCAGCGAGCGCAGCTGCGCCAGCAGGATGTTGAGTGCGGCTGAAACCCATTGCGTGCCGTCGTCGGCAGCCGGTGACGAGCAGTCCTTGTAATGGGTATCAGAATCGCCCGGCAGGTTCGTCGGCGTATAGGGCGGGCGCTCGGCGGCAGCATCCGCGGCGCCGAAGGCACCGGGACCCCAGAGATCAACCATAGGAAGCTCCTCAGATCGTCGCGAAGACGAGATCGGCATGGGCCGGCGCGATGCGCCGGATCAGGCAGGACAAGGGGGTGATGGCGGGGCCGCAGTCGAAGGCGAAGCCGAGGCGCATTCGCCCCATCAATGGCTTGCGCCGGTCGGCGGCGACATAGGCTGGAGAATTGGCCAGATCGACGGTGATGCGCCAGGCGACGCCCTGCGCCGCTGCCATCCGCATCACGCCCAGGCGGCCGTTGCCCAGGCGGCCGGATTGCACGGTGGTGATGAATTCCTCATCGATCGAGATCGACCAGCCGCGCCTGAGCGCGGCGGCCTCGGCATAGGCCGGGATGCTGTCGCCGACCGCGTTCACCTTCTCGCAGACATCGGCGAAGGGGTCGCAACCGTCCGGGACACCGTATTCCAGCGCCCAGAGATCGAGCGTCTCGACCGCGCTCGAGCAGAAATACTCGTCGACCAGCGCGCAGATGCGCCGGTCGGCCTCGCCGGAAACCTCTCCGAGGGCGTCGAAGAAATCGCCCATGGTGGAGCCGGCGAGCGCGTCGTGGCCGCCATTGCGCCAGGCGGCGCCGCGCGGGCGCAGGGCGGCGATCGAGGCCGCGACCTCGCCATCGCTCGGGCAGATCATGGCGCCTCTCAAAGGAAGGTCGGGTTGCCCGGCACGGCCGTCTGGCCGGGGCCCAAGGCGATGTTCGTCGGGGGATCGACCAGGACATGGCTTTCCTCGCCGGTGGCATTGGCGACAGCCTGCCAGATCCAGCTGCGCGAGAAGCTGGTCGGCGTCGCCAGGAACGGCATCGAGGGATGCGGCGTCGACCAGCCAGCGACCCGGCTGTTGCGGAAGAAGGTTGTCGCCACCTCGGCCACCACCGCCGCCCGCACCTCCGGCGTGTCCGGCGTCAGCGCATCGATGCTGTAATTGACCGGCACGGCCTGCGGAATACGGACGACGCCGAGGCTGGCACCGGGGCCGGCGCTGCGCAACGCCGTCTCGACGGCAAGCCGATCGCTTTCGAGCGGGATGCCGTTCGGCCGGGTCAGGTCGAAGAAGGGATAGACCACGACCGTCGCGCGGCCATGGCCGAGCGGGTCGATGAAGGCGCGGGTCACGCCGGGAATGGCGAGGGTGTATTTCAGCCAGTCGGCCGGGGCACCGGCATGCTCCGGGAAGGCCTTGGCCAGCAACAGGCGAGCCTTGTAAGCCTGGTTTTCCTCGCGATCAGCGGCTCCGCCGAGCCCGCCTTCGGCAACGGCGAAGGTCGCCGGCCCGGTCAGGCCGGAGCTGGCGGTCAGCACCGCGCCGGCATCGGTTGCGCCAGCGGCACCGGCGGCCGCGGCCGTGACCTGCACCGTCGCG